>CALJLA010000281.1 GCA_937983055.1 uncultured Pseudomonadota bacterium | reverse complement strand
CGCAGCGGCGCGCCGCCGCGCTCAGCACCGCCGCCAGCAGGCACTGCCCGCAGCCGAGGTCGAGCACGCGTGCGCCGTCGGGAATCAGCGCCGGGTCGAGCAGCGCCGCGAACGCCGGGTCGTGGCGCAGCTTGCCGCGCGCGAAGTGAAAGGCGTAACGGCCGGCGGCCCGGCAGGGCCGCGCGGCCGCCTCGATCAGGGCGGCGTCCAGCGCGCTCATGGCCGCATCGCCATCGGCAGCGACACCGCCTGCAGTCGCGCCGCCTGCAGCCGGTCGAGCAGCGCCGGCAGCACCTCGAGCACCAGCGGCACGCCGGCCGCCGTGCGCGCGGCATGCCCGTCGTGCAGCAGCAGGATGTCGCCGGCGGCGAGCCGCCGGCACAACCGGCGCAGCACCGTGGCGGCGTCGCGGCTGACTGTGTCGAAGCCGCGCCGCGTCCACGCCACATGCGTCAGGCCGGTGGGCGCGAGCGCCGGGTCGAGCAGCGGGTTGCGCAGCCCGGCGGGCGAGCGGAAGAACCGCGGCGCCACCCCGGTAGCCGCGGCGATGGCCGCCTGCGCGGCGCCGATCTCGCGACGGAAGCGGCCGATGCCGTACAGCGAGAACAGCACCGAATGGCGCAGGCTGTGGTTCTCGGCGCTGTGGCCGCGACGCACGATGTCGCGGGCCAGCGCGGCGTGCGCGGCCGCGCGCTCGCCGATCAGGAAGAAGCTTGCTTCCGCGCCGCGGCGGTCGAGCAGGTCGAGCACCCGGGGCGTCACCTCGGGGTCGGGGCCGTCGTCCAGCGTCAGCGCGACCTCGCCGCGCGCCGCCGCCGCCGCCGGCAGGCGCAGCAGATTGGGGCCGAGCCAGTCGCTGCGCGGCCACAGGCCCAGCCCGGTCAGCAGCGCGTGGTTGGCGGCCACCGCGCCCAGCGCCCAGGGCCAGGCCGGCGGATGTGCGAGCGCGGCCAGCGCCGCCGCGCCGTGCAGGGCGAACGAGGCGCGGATGACCGGGGCGGGTTGCCAGCGGGCGGAAGTCTGCGGCGGCGGCACAGGCGGCGTGCACGATGTGGAAGCGCGCACAGCATCGCAAAATGAGGGACGGCATTGCAAGCGCACCGGCGCGCGCAACGATTTGCTTCACGGCGGCGGCGGTTTGTGTGACGCTATTACATCGCCATTTCCGCGGACGCCGCCAAGTGCCCCAAGCCCAGTCCCTGGTTCTGCCGGAAGGAGTCCTGCCGCCTCATCCGGGTCTTGCCCTGAAACACACCGAGCGCGGGCGGTCGCTCTACACCCGCATCGGCCACCGGGCGGGAGACATCCTGCTCGAGCACTTCGGGCCGCGCGCCAGCTTCGCGGTGGGGGCGGCGCTGGCGCCCGACCATGTGATGGAAGTCGGCGACAACGAGGTGTTCCTGTCGTCGGGCTCGCTCGACGATTTCGTCAATCACAGCTGCGATCCCAACTGCCGGCTGGAATTTCGCGGCGGCCAGGTGTTCCTGGCGGCGCTGCGCGATATCGCCCCCGGCGAAGAGCTGACGTTCGACTATGCCACCACCACCACCCGCGCCGGGGTGGAGGCGTTTCCCGGCTGGCGCTTCTCCTGCCTGTGCGGCGCGTCGAACTGCCGCGGCGAAGTGAGCAGCGCCGAAGAACTGCCGCCCGAGCGCGTCGCCTTTTACCAGAGCGTCGGCGCGCTTGCGCCGCATGTAGAGCGCCGGCTGAACCTGGCGCTGCCGCGCAGCGCCTGACCCGCGCCCGACTCAGGCCGGCAGCGACAGGCTGACCGCCGCCCCGCCGAGCGCGCTGCGGCCGATCGTCAGCCGGCCGCCGTAGGCTTCCGCGATCTCGCGGCTCACCGCCAGGCCGATGCCATGGCCGGGCACCGACTGGTCGGCGCGGGCGCCGCGCTGCATCAGCCCGGCAACATCCGGCTCGGCGATGCCGGGGCCGTCGTCTTCCACCGTCAGCACCAGCTGGCCGTCGCGCGCCTGCGCCGCCACCCGCACCCGGCTGCGACACCATTTATAGGCGTTGTCCAGCAGGTTGCCGAGCACCTCGGTGAGGTCGCCCTCGTCGCCGCGAAAGCGCAGCGCGTCGTCGACGGCGATGTCGGCGGCCACCGCGCGCGCGGCGTGCACCTTGGCCATTGCCCGCAGCATGCGCTCTACCGCCGGCTTGAGCGGCTGCGGCGCCGTCATCGCGCTGCGGCCGGAGGCCGCCGCCCGCTGCAGGTGGTAGGCGACGATCTCGTCCATGCGCCGCACCTGCTCGTCCAGCGGCCGCGCCAGCGCGGGGTCGGCGCTCGCCTCCCGGAGCGCCGCGCGGATCAGCGCCAGCGGGGTTTTCAGACTGTGGGCGAGATCGGCCAGCGCGTCGCGGTAGCGCGCCTGGCGGGCGCGCTCGTGGGCGAGCAGGGTGTTGAGATTGCCGGTCAGCCGCTGCAGCTCGGCGGGGTAATCGCCGCCGATGCGCTGCTGCTCGCCCGCCTCGAGGCGGGTCAGCTCGTCCGCCACCCGCCGCAGCGGCGCCAGCCCCCAGCGCAGGATCGCCCACTGCGCCGCGAGCAGCAGCAGCGCCATCGCGCCCAGCCAGCTCCACAGGCTGCGGCGATAGATGCCGAGCTGCTCCTCGAAGGGCGCCATGTCCTCGGCGACGCTGAAGGTGAAGGGATGGCTCGTGCCGTTGACGTTCCAGTTGACGCCGTAGCCCTGCACGAAAAACGCCTGGCCGCCGGCCTCGCGCTGCGAGAAGCGCTGGGCGCCGGCCGGCAGCGTGCCGGCAAACGGCGCGTCCGCGCTCAGGGTCGAATCCGATGCCCATACCCGCCGGCCGGCGCCGTCGAACACCGCGGCATACAGGCCGGAGCCGGGCAACGCCAGGCGCGGGTCGCTGGCGCCGGCCGACAGCGCGAGCGCGCCCTGCTCGTCGACCTCCGCCGCCGCCATCAGCAGGTACACCTGCGCCAGCAACCGGTCCTGGCGCGCGCTGCGCGCGCTGTCGCGAAACGCCCGCTCCAGCGCGAACGCCGAGGCGGCGATGAACACCGCCAGCACGATGCCGGCGCCGAGGGTGACGCGTGCGTTCAGTGATCTCATTGCAGGTCAGGATTCACCACAGAGACACAGAGAGCACAGAGAAAAACCTTAGAAATACGATCTGGCTGCGGTCGCAACGTTCTTGCGAACAGCCGGGACGCGAATGGCACGCGAAGCCAATTCTGACTCGCCCTTCTCTGTGTCCTCTGTGTCTCTGTGGTTCGATGCATTTCTTTCGCGATTCGCCTGGGATTCAACCGTCACCCAAGGTGAAGCGGTAGCCGCGACCGCGCAGGGTTTCCAGGGGCTTCAGCGTGCCGTGCGGATCGAGCTTGCGTCTGAGCCGCCCGATCAGCACCTCGATCACGTTGCTGTCGCGTTCTTCGTCGTGCGGGTAGAGATGGGCGGCCAGCTCGTCCTTGCCCACCACCCGCGGGCGCTCGCGCGCGAGATGCTCGAGCAGCCGGTACTCGAAGGTGGTGAGATCGACTTCGTCGGCGTTGAGCCGCACCGTCTGCGCGGCCAGGTCGATTTCCACCGGGCCGCAGCGCAGCACGGACTTGGCGTGGCCGGAGGCGCGCCGCACCTGGGCGCGCACCCGCGCCAAGAGCTCCTCCATGTGGAACGGCTTGGCGAGGTAGTCGTCGGCGCCGGCGTCCATGCCGGCGACCTTGTCGCTCCAGCGGTCGCGCGCGGTGAGGATGAGAATGGGCAGCGTGCTGCCGCGCTTGCGCAGTTCGCCGATGACCTCGAGCCCGGACATGCCCGGCAGGCCGAGATCGACCACCGCGGCGTCGAACGGATACTCCGAGGCGAAGTACAGGGCCTCCTTGCCCTCGCCGGTGGCGTCGACCCGGTAACCGAGCCGCTGCAGCTCGCCGGCCAGCTGCCGGCGCAGCGCCGGCTCATCCTCGACGATCAGGATTCTCATGGACGTTTCATCCGCGGGCGGCGGACCGGCAAACCTAACGCAGCTCGCCGGTGCGAGCATCGACGGTGACGATGCGCACTTCGCCGTCGCGGGTCAGCACCTTGATGCGGTACTTGTTGCCGGAGGCGCGCGCATCCAGCACCCGTCCCCCGGTGGCGCGTTGCACCCGTTCCACCGCCTGCTCGAGGGTGATGCGGTTCTGCGCGACCAGCAGGCGCGCCGGCTGCGCCGCGGGCGGCGCCTCGACGGCGGCCGGCACCGGCGGCAGGTGCAGGGCGAGCAGGGCGACGGCCCACGCGAGCAGCGTTCGTTTCGGCAGGAAAAGGTTCATCGATCGGTCTCCGGCCGATGATCTCCGATGCCGTTGCGAGCCGCAAGCGCGCGCAGGCCGTGCCGCTGCGCTCATCAGTCTTCCCAGTCGTCTTCATAGTCGCGGCCATAGTTACGACCATGGTCGCGGCCGCCGCTGGTCGGGGTGACTTGCACCTGTACCGCCAGGCGGGGACCCGGGTCGTAGGGCAGGATCGCGGAGTACGGGCGCCCCTGGTACTCGTAGGTCACCCGGTAGCCGGTGACGCGGTTTTCCCAGTGATCGACCAGGCGGCAGCGACGCACTTCGCGCTCGTAGTACTCGTCGGGGCCGCGATGCGACAGCCGGTCGCCGACGATGGCGCCGACCGCGGCGCCGGCGGCCGACGAGGCGATGCGGCCGTTGCCCTTGCCGACCTGGGCGCCGAGCAGGCCGCCCGCCACCCCGCCGATCAGCGGCCCGAGCATCGAGTCGCCGCGGCGCGGGGCGCGCTCCGGTACGTAGTCGCTGAAGCATTCCTTGCGCGGCAGGTTCACGCGCTCGTATTCCGGCGTGACCTTGGTGACGCGGGCATAGTCGGTGAACGTGCCGCCGGCCAGGGCCGACTGTGCGCCCAGCGCCAGGATGACGGCCGATGCGATGATGGTGCGTTTCATTTGCAGGTCTCCTTTCGTGTCCGGACCGCTCAGTGGAACGTGCCGCGGAAGATGATGGTCACGCCGTCGCGGTCGTAGTAGCGCGGCGCGTAGCCGTAGTCGCTGTAGTAATGGTGGCGATAGTGGCGTTCCTTCCAGTGCTTCTTGCCGTGACCGTGCCAGTGCGGATGGTGGCCGTAGTGATGCCGCTTCCAGTGATGGCGGTTGTGGCCATGCTTCCACCCGTGGCCGCGATCGTGGCCGTGCTTCCACCCGTGGCCGCGATCATGGCCGCGGTGCACGTCCGCGAACCCTTCGCGCGGCACGCGAAAGCCGCGCACATCGGCGCCACGGTCGTGTCCGCCGCGTTGCCAGCGACGCTCGTCGTCGCGCTCGGCGAGGGCGAAGGGGCTGCCGGCCAGCAGCAGCGCACCGAGAGTTGCCGAGATCAGCTTGGTTTTCATGTTCAGCTCCTTTTTCAAAGGCCAGGTTGTCCCTGGACGAGCGCAGATTACGCACCTGGTGCTGAACCCAAGCTGAACGGAATTTACAAGTAAAAACGGGCACTTGCGTGCCCGTAGGGGGAGCTTTGGCGGCGCTGCCGGCGGAAACTCAGCCCTTCTGCTGCTTGCCCCAGGAATCGCGCAGGGTCACGGTGCGGTTGAACACCGGCGCGCCCTCGCGCGAGTCGACGCGGTCGGCGACGAAATAGCCGTGGCGCTCGAACTGAAAGCGCTCGTCCGGCCGCGCCGCTTTCAGCGACGGCTCGAGCAGCGCGCCGACGATGCGCCTGGAGTCGGGATTGAGGTCCTGCAGAAACTCGCGCTCGGCGCCGGGGCTTTCGACGCGGAACAGCCGGTCGAAGATGCGCACCTCGGCGCGATACGCGTGGCGTGCCGACACCCAGTGGATGTTGCCCTTGACCTTGTGGCTGTCGGCGCCGGGCGTGCCGGATTTCGAATCCGGCAGGTATTCGCAGTGCACCGCGGTGATGTTGCCCGCGGCGTCCTTGTCGCAGCCCACGCACTTCACCACGAAGCCGAAGCGCAGCCGCACGCTGTTGCCGGGATACAGCCGGAAGTAACCCTTGGGCGGGTTTTCCATGAAATCCTCGCGCTCGATCCACAGCTCGCGCGAGAACGGCATCGTGCGTTTGCCCCAGTCCGGCTTCTGCGGATGGTTCGGCGCCTCGGTGGTTTCCTCGCCGTTTTCGGGGTAGTTGTCGATCACCAGCTTCAGCGGGTCGAGCACCGCGAAGCGGCGCGGGGCCGATTCGTTCAGCACCTCGCGCATGCAGTCTTCCAGCACGGTGTAGTCGATCCAGGAGTCGGCCTTGGACACGCCGATGCGCTCGGCGAACAGCCGGAAGCCTTCCGGCGTGAAGCCGCGGCGGCGGGCGCCGACCACGGTCGGCATGCGCGGGTCGTCCCAGCCGTCGACATGGCCTTCCTCGACCAGCTGGATCAGCTTGCGCTTGGACAGCACCACGTAGGACAGGTTGAGCCGCGAGAACTCGTACTGGCGCGGCAGCGGCCTGGCGAACACGCCGAAGCCGGCGAGCTTCTCCAGCACCCAGTCGTACAGCGGCCGGTGGTCCTCGAACTCCAGCGTGCACAGCGAATGGGTGATGTTTTCCAGCGCATCCGAGATGCAGTGGGTGTAGTCGTACATCGGGTACACGCACCATTTGTCGCCGGTGCGGTGATGGTGCGCGCGGCGGATCCGGTAGATGACCGGGTCGCGCATGTTGATGTTGGGCGACGCCATGTCGATCTTGAGCCGCAGCACATGCGCGCCATCGGGGTGCTTGCCGTCGCGCATCTCGCGGAACAGCCGCAGGTTTTCTTCCGGCGCGCGCTCGCGGTAGCGGCTGTTGCGGCCCGGCTCGGTCAGGGTGCCGCGATGCTCGCGGATCTCCTCGGCGGTGAGCGAGTCGACGTAGGCCAGGCCGTGCTCGATGAACAGCTCGGCGTAGCGGTACAGCTCGTCGAAGTAGTCCGAGGCGTAGTACAGATGCTCGCCCCAGTCGAAGCCCAGCCAGCGCACCGAATCTAGGATCGAGTCGACGTACTCGACATCCTCGGTCACCGGATTGGTGTCGTCGAAGCGCATGTGGCAGCGCCCGCCGAAATCGCGGGCGACCCCGAAGTTCAGGCAGATCGACTTGGCGTGGCCGATGTGCAGGTAGCCGTTCGGCTCCGGCGGAAAGCGGGTGCGGATGCGCGCCGGGTCGGGCGGCGCGTTGTCGTGTGCCGATTTCGGGCCGGGGCGGCCGCCCCAGGTGCGCGCGGCATAGGTGCCCTTGCGCAGGTCGTCTTCGATGATGTTGCGGATGAAGTTGGTGGCCGGCGCCGCGCTGGCTGCGGCCGCCGGCGCGGCCGGACGGTTCGGTTCGTTCACGATCGGGAGTTTCGGTGCCTGGCGCAGAGCGCGCCCGTGGCGCAAGTTTAACCCGGCTCAGGCAGCGACAGCTGGCGCTGGTCGCCGGACAGGTGAAACCAGTAGCGGTTGCCGCCGCCGTCCTTGGCGCGGTACATCGCGTAGTCGGCGCACCGGAGCAGCGCGTCGAGCGTCTTTCCGTCCTGCGGGAACAGCGCCACGCCGATGCTCACCGTCACGCCCAGCGCCGGCTTCCCGATCTGCGCGGCAGCGGCCACCGCCTGCAGGATCTTGGCGGTGACGCGCGCCGCCTCGTCGGCCTCGCGCAGGCTGCCGAGCAGCACCACGAACTCATCGCCGCCCAGCCGCGCCACCGTGTCGGTGGTGCGCACCGTGGCGCGCAGGATGTTGGCCACGGCGATCAGCACCCGGTCGCCGGCGTCGTGGCCGAGGGTGTCGTTCACCCGCTTGAAGCCGTCCAGGTCCATCATCAGCAGCGCGACCAGCGTGTCGCTGCGCGCGGCCTGCGCCACCGCCAGCTCGAAGCGGTCTTTCAGCAGCAGCCGGTTCGGCAGGCTGGTGAGCGCGTCGTGATGCGCCATTTCGAACAGCGCATCCTCGGCGCGCCGGCGGTCGACGATCTCCGCCTGCAGCACGCGGTTGAGCTGCTGCACCTCGCCCACGCGCTGCTGCACCAGCGATTCCAGCTCGCGCTCCGAGCGCTGCGACAGCGCGAGGGCCTGCGCCTGCGCTTCTTCCTTCTCGCGCTTCATCACGTTGATGCGGTCGGCCAGCGCCACCGACAGCAGCACCATCTCGATGCCGGTGCCGACCTGCACGCCGTACACGGTGTAGAAGTTGCCGGGCAGCAGGTCGAGAAAGCGCAGCAGGTAGGCGAGCAGGCCGGCGAGCAGCGCCGCCCACGCCAGCAGAAACCAGCGCGCCGGCCGATAGCCGCGGCGTAGCGCAATGACGCCGCCCATCAGCACCGCCAGCGTCACCGGCAGCGCCAACGCCACGAAGGCGCGCGCGCTGAGCGCGAACGGCAGCGGCCACACCGATGCCAGGGCGAGCGCGGCGCAGGCGCCGGCCTGCCACAGCAGGCCGCGGTCGAGCAACCGGCTGTGGCGGTCCAGCTCCAGGAAGCGGCGGGTGAACAGGCCGGCGAAGCCGAGCGCGAGAAAGGCGAACACCACGTGCGCGCGCTGGTTCCACGCCGGCGACTCCGGCCACAAAAACTGGTAGGCGAGCCCGTTGTAGCCGAAGAACGCCAGCCCCGCGCAGGCGACGTAGGCGACATATAAGAGGTAGCGCGCGTCGCGGATCGACACGTACAGCAGCAGGTTGTACAGCCCGAGTGCGATCAGCAGCCCGAAGAACAGGCCCGCCGGCAGATGGTCGAGGGCGCGCGCGTGTTCCAGTTCGTGCTCGGACAGCACGCTGAGCGGCACGGTGACCGCGCCCACGCTGGTCACCCTGAGCAGGAACTCGCGCGGCGCCTCCGGCGGCAGTTCCAGCGGCAGGTAGAACTTCGGCTCGTGCACCGCGCGGCTGTGGAACGGTGCCAGGTCGCCGGTGCGCAGGGTGGCAAAGCCGCCGCCGGCGGCCGGCCAGTACAGCTCGACGCTGTCGAGCGGCGGGTAGGCCACCTGCAGGTACCAGCGCTCGCGGCTGCCGGGCGCCTGTTGCAGTTCCAGGCGAAACCAGTAGGTCGAGCGCGAAAAGCCGAAGTTCGCCGTGGCGCCGGTCGGGCGGAACTGGTCGGCGCGAGCCGCCACTGCCTGCGCATCGAGGCTGCCGCTCGGGTCTTCCAGATAGGTCACCGAAGGCCGGTAGCTGCCCACCGCCGGGTCGAGCACCTGGGCGGCCGCCGCCGGCAGCAGTGCGGCGAGCAGCGCCAGCGTGGTGGGCGCGGCGGGCGCGGAGGCGGGGGTGCGGGGGCGGGGGCGGGCCGAAGTCAGGCAGTGGGGCGGAAGAAAGCGGTTGGACGGGTGAATCGGCCGCCGGCCGGCAGGCCGGCGATGAAGTGCCCGGTTATGACAAAACACTGTCATTTTAATGCGGGCGGGCACCGGCGGCACCCGGCGCTTAACCCCGTCTGCCGCCCCGGAGCGTTTACAGCGCCGTGTTCATTCGATGAAGGGCATTCCGATGCAGATCCGTCCCGTTGTCATGGCCGGCGTGCCGGCGCTCCTGCTGCCGGCCGCGCCGGCCATCGCCGCCGATGCGCTCACCATTTACAGCACCGGCCGCGCGGTCGCGGTCGGCGCCCAGGGCGCCGCCGGCGCGCCCGGCTACGCGGTGGTGCGCCACGAGCGCCCGCTCCGGCTCGAGCGCGGCCGCAACCAGGTGCGCATCAGCGACGTCGCCGGCCAGATCGATCCCACCACCGTGGCATTCGCCTCGGTCACCGACCCGGACGGCACCCGCGTGACCGAGCAGAACTTCCAGTACGACCTGGTCAGCCCCGACAAGCTGCTCGCGCGCTACATCGACCGCGACATCGCGGTGGAGCGGGTGATCGGCGAGCGCATCGAGACGCTGGAAGGCACGCTGCTCTCCACCCAGGGCGGGCTGGTGCTGCGCGAGGCCGACGGCTCGGTGCGCACCGTTGGTCACGGCGCCGGGGTGCGCCTGCCGCAGCTGCCAGGCGGCCTGATCACCCGGCCCACCCTGGTGTGGGATATCGCGGCGCGTCAGGCCGGCGAGCACACCGTGCGCATCGCCTACCAGAGCGCCGGGCTCGGCTGGTGGACCGACTACAACCTCACGCTGGACGACAGTCGCGGCTGCCGGCTGGGCGTCGGCGCGTGGGTGAGCATTCTCAACCAGTCCGGCGCGAGCTATCGGGACGCCCGCATCAAGCTGGTGGCGGGCGACGTGCACCGCGCCGAGGTGCGCCGCGGCTACGCGGTGCCGAAGGCGGCGCGCGCGCTGGCGATGGAAAGCGACGCGGTGGCCGGCTTCGAGGAAAAGGCCTTCTTCGAGTACCACCTCTATACCCTCGGGCGCACGACCTCGGTGCCGGACAACTCCACCAAGCAGATCGAGCTGTTTCCGGCGGCGCGCGGCGTGGAGTGCGAGAAGACACTGGTCTATTACGGGCAGGCCGGCCAGCACTTCGGCCATGGCGGCGTGATGTCCGACCGCAACTACGGCGCGACCGGCAGCACCGCGGTCGACGTCTACCTGCGCTTCGCCAACCGCGAGGCGCAGGGTCTGGGCGTGCCGCTGCCGGCGGGGCGGGTGCGGGTGTCGAAGCTCGACCCGGCCGACGGCTCGCTGGAATTCATTGGCGAAGATGCCATCGACCACACGCCGAAGAACGAGACCGTGAAGCTCAAGCTCGGCACCGCCTTCGACGTGGTGGGCGAGCGCAGGCAGACGGACTTTCGCGTCGACAGCGCGCGCAACACCATGAGCGAGGAAATCGAGATCCGGCTGCGCAACCGCAAGGACGAGGCGGTGACCGTGATCGTGAAGGAGAACCTCTACCGCTGGACGAACTGGCGCATCCTGTCGGCCTCTCACCAATGGCAGAAGCAGGACGCGCGCACCATTCACATGCCGGTGACCATCGCGCCGGACGGCGAGGCAGTGGTGCGCTACCGGGTTCGCTATGACTGGTAAGCGTCGCGGCGGGTGAGCGCCGCCGCGCTCAGCGGCCGTCGCGCTTCGCCAGGAAGCGCTGCATCGCCGCCTGCGGCTCGCCGCTTTCGTAGGCTTCGCGCTGGGCGGCGATGGCGACGTCCAGTGCGCCCTCGAAACCTTTCTGGGTGAGCGCGCGAAAGCGGCGCTTGGTCAGGCGCACCGCCGTCTGCGGCAGGGCGGCGAGCTGCGCGGCCAGCCCCAGCGCCGTCTCCAGCACCTGCTCGCGCGCCACCAGGCGGTTGAGCAGGCCGAGCTGAAAGGCGCGCTCGCCGCTAAGCAGCTGCCGGGTCAGTGACAACTCCACGTTGTGGCAGAAGCCGAGACTCTGCGTCCTCAGCTGCGAGCCGACGATCGCGGCGAGCCCCGCCCTGATTTCCGGCTGGCCGATTTTCATCTCCGCATATCCCACCCGCAGGTCGCAGCACAGCCCGCTCTGGAAGCCGGCGCCGGCCGCCACGCCGTTGAAGGCGGCGACCGCCGGCTTGTCGAGATCGCGCACCGCGCGGTACATCGCATGGTTGGCGGACAGCCAGGCCTTGACGTCGTTGATGCCGTAGCGCGCGGTCTCGGCGAGATCCTGCCCGGAGCAGAAGGCGCGGTCGCCGGCGCCGGTGATCACCACCGCGCGCACCGCGCGGTCGTCGTTGGCGCTGTCGAGCGCGCCGATCAGCTGCTCGCGCAGCTCGGCGTTGATGGCGTTGAGCACCTTCGGCCGGTTCAGCGTGAGCAGCAGCACGCCGTCGCGGTTTTCTCCTTTTAGCACGCGTTCCAATGGATTTCCTTGCGCGGGTTCAGACGTAGGCCGGCCCTTCGATCACCGGATGGGCGGCGAGAAACTGCTCGTCGACCTCCAGCCCGATGCCGGGCGCTTCCAGCGGGCGCACGCAGCCGTCGGCGTCGAGCGCATAGGGCGGCGAAGTCACCAGCCGGTCGCGAAACAGATTGTTCTTCGACACGTCGGCCTCGAAATAGCCGGCATTGTCGATGGCGGCGAGAAAATGCACGCTCGCCGCCATGTTGAGCGCGGTCATCGAGGTGTGCGGATGGATCGGCAGCTTCCAGGCGCCGGCCAGCGCGGCGATGCGCAGCGCCTCGGTGATGCCGCCGGACTTCGACAGGTCGGGCTGCAGGATGGTGATGGCACCGTCCTCGATCACGCGGTCGAACTCGAAGCGGGTGTAGTGGTTCTCGCCGGCGGCGAGCGGCACGCGCGCCAAGGTCGTCGCCTCGCGGTAACTGCGGTAGTCGTGCGCGGGAAACGGCTCTTCCAGCCAGCCGACGCCCTGCGCTTCCAGCCCCGGCATCGCCGCGCGCGCGTCGGCCAGCGAATAGCCGGTGTTGGCGTCGGTGAGAATCGTAAGCCCGTCGCCGAAGGCCTTGCGCACCGCCGCCACCCGCGCAAGATCGCGCTCGACGCGGTCGCCGACGCGCAGCTTCACCGCCCTGTAGCCGCGCTCGACATGGGCGCGCGCCTCGTCGACCAGCGAGCGCGGGTCCTGGTAGCCGAGCGACACGCCGCCGGCGTAGGCGGGCACCGCGCGCGATGCGCCGCCCAGCAGCCGGTACAGCGGCACGCCGAGCGCGCGCCCGCGCAGGTCCCACAGCGCCATGTCGATGCCCGAGATCGCCAGGCAGGCGCCGGCGCCCATGCCGTGGCTGGCGAGCTGGCGGTCGTACATGCGTTTCCACAGGCCGGTGACGTCGTGCGCGTCGCCGCCCTCGACCAGCGATTTCAGCGTGGTGTTGACGATGTGCGCCACCGCGCCCGGGCAGCGGCCGTGATGCGCCTCGCCCCAGCCGGCGAGGCCGTCCTCGGTGGTGACCTTGACGATCACCGCGTCGCGCTTGACGGTGCGGCCGACGCCGAGCGTGACGCTGTCCTTCGGGTCGACCGGAAACGAGGTCGGGTAGGCGCGCACCTCGCGGATGCGCAGCGCCGGGCCGGCGGTTGCCATGCTCCCCCCTGTATTGTCGATGTTGTGGGCGAGACTGTAGCGCAGGCCGCTGCGCGTTACGACGGGTTCGCCGGCTCCACTGCCGGCAGCAGGTCGAGCGACACCACCCGGTAGGCGGGATGGTAGGCCTCGCGGTAGGCGGCGGAATGGGCCACCACCGGGTAGCCTTGTTTCGCGATGCCAGCGAAATACTCCGTTACCCGCTTCTGCGAGAAGGGAATGCCCCCCGAGTCGGCGAGGTCGCCGAGGCAGCCGCAGAACTTGGCGAGTTTCTCCCGCGAAGCCGGGTGGCTGCGCGCCGTCTGCACGAACGCCTCGAACAGCGCATCGGCGCTGTGGCCGGCCTGGATATACGGGCGCAGATGAATGCGGGCCAGCCGCCCGTCGGGCGAGATGGCGTCGGCCACCGGGTCGTCTGGCCCGACGGCGAGCGCCGCCAGCTCGGCGTCGAAGCGCTTGCGCGCGGCGGCCGCGTCGTCGATGGCGTGGCCGGGGCCGAGCGCCGCCTGGTGCAGCAGCTTGTAGACATCTTCGAGTTGCATCAGCGGGTAGCGCTTCAGGTGATGCGACAGTAGCTGGCCGACGAATTTCATGGTTGTGCTCCGGGAATTCTTCCGTCACCCTACTGCGGCGCCGGGGCTGCGGCAACTCTGCGTGGCGGCGTGTGCTGCATTGCGGCAGCGATCATTGTGAACGCAGTGCAGCATCCTCTGCGCAGATGAAACTCAGGTGTCGGTGGCGCGGCATCGGTGCTATAAAGGACGGGCAACAACCAACGAACGGACCCCATTATCGTGTCCGGTGGCGTGCGACGGCGGAACCGCGGTCGTCTTCTTGAGCGTCCTTCTCAAATTTTTATCCGCGTCACCCAGCCCGCGACTGTGGTGCGGGCGCCGCTTTCGCAAGTCCGGCGCCGCGCAGGCCATTAGATCAATACGAACGGAGGAGAAAGCGATGAAATTTCCATGGCGTTATCTATTCGCCGGCGTGGCCTGTGCGCTCGGCGGCAGCGGCACCGCGCTGGCCAATGCCGATCTCGAGCGGCACATCGCCAATGCGTCCAACTGGGCGATGCAGGCCGGCGACATGTACAACCAGCGCTACAGCAAGCTGAACCAGATCAATGCCGGCAACGTCGGCAAGATGCAGGTGGCGTGGACCTTCTCGACCGGCGTGTTGCGCGGGCATGAAGGCTCGCCGCTGGTGATCGGCGACATGATGTACATCCATTCGCCGTTCCCGAACAAGGTGTTCGCGATGGATCTGAACCAGCAGAAGATCGTCTGGAAGTACGAGCCGCGGCAGGACCCGGCGGTGATTCCGCAGATGTGCTGCGACACGGTGAACCGCGGCGTCGCCTACGCCGAGGGCAAGATCTTCCTGCAGCAGGCCGACAGCAACCTGGTGGCGCTCGACGCGAAGACCGGCAAGGTGCTGTGGTCGGTGACCAACGGCGATCCGTCGCTCGGCGCGGTGAACACCAATGCCCCGCATGTGTTCAAGGACAAGGTGATCACCGGCATTTCCGGCGGCGAGTGGGGCGTGCGCGGCTTCGTCGCGGCCTACAACATCAACGACGGCTCGCTGGCGTGGAAGGCGTACAGCACCGGGCCCGACGACGAGATGCTGATCGACCCGAACAAGACCACGGCGTGGAAGGACGGCCGGGTGCAGCCGGTGGGGCGCAATTCCTCGCTGGATACCTGGCAGGGCGACCAATGGAAGATCGGCGGCGGCACCACCTGGGGCTGGTACAGCTACGACAAGGCGCTGAACCTGATGTACTACGGCACCGGCAACCCCAGCACCTGGAACCCGGCGCAGCGGCCCGGCGACAACAAGTGGTCGATGACCATCTTCGCGCGCGACGTCGATACCGGCATGGCGAAATGGGTCTACCAGATGACGCCGTTCGACGAGTGGGATTTCGACGGCGTGAACGAGATGATCCTCGCGGACATCGACGTCAAGGGCAAGAAGACCAAGGCGCTGGTGCACTTCGACCGCAACGGCTTCGCCTACACCATGGACCGCACCAACGGTGCGCTGCTGGTGGCGGAGAAGTACGACCCGAAGGTGAACTGGGCGACGCATGTCGACATGCGCTCGGGCCGCCCGCAGGTGGTGTCGCGCTACTCCACCGCGCAGAACGGGCCTGACGTCAACACCAAGGGCATCTGCCCGGCGGCGCTCGGCACCAAGGACCAGCAGCCGGCGGCGTTCAACCCGAGCAACAGCCTGTTCTACGTGCCCACCAACCATGTGTGCATGGACTACGAGCCGTTCGAGGTCGAGTACGTGGCCGGCCAGCCCTACGTCGGGGCGACGCTGTCGATGTACCCGGCGCCGGGCAGCCATGGCGGCATGGGCAACTTCATCGCCTGGGATGCCGGCACCGGCAAGATCGTGCAGTCCAAGGCCGAGAAGTTTTCGGTCTGGAGCGGCGTGCTGACCACTGCCGGTGGCATCGCCTGCTACGGCACGCTCGAAGGCTTCCTGAAGTGCGTGGATGCGGGGGACATCAACAAGGAACTGTTCAAGTTCAAGACGCCCTCCGGCATCATCGGTAACGTGTTCACCTACATGCACCGCGGCAAGCAGTACATCGGCGTGTACTCCGGCATCGGCGGCTGGGCCGGCATCGGGCTGGCGGCCGGGCTGGAAAAAGACAGCGACGGTCTCGGCGCGGTCGGCGGGTACAAGGAGCTTTCCCAGTACACCGACCTCGGCGGCTCGCTCACGGTGTTTGCGCTGCCGTAACCGAACAACAGCGCCGGTTCACGGCGTGATCTGACGACGCCATCCCGGGCGTCTCGCCCGGGATGCCCAGATTTTCTGGAAGCATTCACCGGAGCACTCGATGAAGTCATTGCGTATTGTCTGCGTGCTGGCGCTGCTGACATGGGCGGCGGGCGCCGCTGCGGAGGACAAGCTCTACACCGTGGTCGACGGCTACAAGGTCGACGACAAGACACTGGAAGGATTCCGCACCTGGCGCGCGCTTGCCTGCGACCGCTGCCACGGCGCCAACCAGCAGGGCCTGGTCGGCCCCTCGCTGCTGGAGAGCATGAAGCGGCTGACCCGGGAAGATTTCAGGCTGGCGGTGCTGGAGGGGCGCCTCGAAAAAGGCATGCCGGCGTTTTCCAGCAGCGATCGCATGGTGAAGCACATCGACGATCTCTACGCCTACCTGAAGGGGCGCTCCGACGGCGCCATCACCCGTGCCAAGGTGGAGCCGATCCGCTGACGCGCTGGTCGCGGTAGCGCTGGTGCTGGCGGCCGCGGCCGGCGCGGCGCGCGCGCAGGACGAGGCGTTCCGCCTGCCGCGCGCGTTCAAGGTGTGCGACGACCCGAACAACCTGCCGTTCTCGAACGCCCGCGGCGAAGGCTTCGAGAACCGCATCGCCGCGCTGCTCGCCGCCGACCTCGGGCTGCCGCTGGAGGTCTACCACTACCCGCAGCGCATGAACGTGGTGCGCAACACCATCCGCTACATCCTGCCGGGGCAGAGCGAGTACCGCTGCGACCTGCTGCCGGGCGTGCCGGCCGAATCCTCGGCGATGGCCACCACCCGGCCGTATTTCCGTTCGACCTATGTGCTGGTGTACGTGAAGGGGCGCAAGTTCGCCGCCGACAGCGGCGCGCAGTTTCTCGCGCTGCCGCCCGCGGTGCGCGACGGCCTGCGCATCGGCCTGTACGACCGCACGCCCGCCACCCAGTGGCTGCTCAAGCACGGCCTGATCGGGCAGGCGGCGCCCTACCGCATTCTCAACCCCGATCCGGCGCATTACCCCGGGCACATCATCGAGCGCGACCTGGTCGACGGCAAGATCGACGCGGCCATCGTCTGGGGGCCGATCGGCGGCTACTTCGCGAAGCAGGTGAAGGACGCCGAGCTGGCGGTGGTGCCGCTGGTGTCCGAGCCGGGCGTGCGCTTCGACTACGCGGTGGCGATGGGCGTGCGCCACGGCGAGCCGGCGTGGCTGGCGCGCATCCAGCAGGCGCTGGATGCCAACCGCGACGCGATCGACCAGGTGCTGCGCGACTACGGCGTGCCGCGGGTGGACGAGACGGGGCGCCCGCTGCAATGAAGCCGGCGCTGCATCGGGCGCTGATCGCCGCGCTGGTGGCTGCGGGCGCGGCGTCCGCCGTGCCGGCGCTCGATTTCGACCCGGCGACGCTGATCCGCGCCGGGCGCAGCCTGGTGCGCGTCGAGGCGCGCGTGCCCGGCCGCGGTCTCGGCATCGGCACCGGGGTGGTGATCGCGCCCTTCACCGTGGCGACTGCCTGCCACGTGGTGCGCGATGCGCGCGAGCTGGCGGTGGTGCACGGCGGGCGGCGCTGGCGCATCGCCGCCCAGCATGCCGATGCGGGGCGCGACCTGTGCATCTTCCTGGTGCCGGGGCTCGCCGCGCAGGCGGCGACGCTGCGCGACACGCGCGAGCTCGCCATCGGCGAGCCGGTCACCGCGCTCGGCTACAGCGGCGGCGGACCGCAGCACACCCGTGGCGAAGTGGTGCGGCTGCACCGTTACGACGGCTCGGTGGTCGTGCAGTGCACCGCCGCCTTCACCTCCGGCGCCAGCGGCGGGCCGCTGATGGACGCGCAGGGCCGGGTGGTCGGGTTCCTGAGCTTCCGCCTGCCGGGCCCGGACGGGCAGTTCTACGCGCTGCCGGTGGACTGGGCGTTCGCCGGCGTGCACGACGCCGATTATTTTCGCCCGGTGCAGACCTCGTTCGGCACCATGGCCGACCGGCCGATGCTGCTGGTCGGG
>CALJLA010000280.1 GCA_937983055.1 uncultured Pseudomonadota bacterium | reverse complement strand
CGGGCGATTCCCAGCAGCGGGCTGTTGTTGGGACTGTTGGCGCTCCTCTCGATTCTCGTCAACTTTTGGCTGGTCGCCTTCGCGATTCTCCTGGCCACCTGCGTCGCCCGCATGAACCGTAGTCTCAAGCAGCACGCCGAGCTGCGTGTGCAGCGCCTGCGCGAAGAGGCCGGCGAGTCCGATCCGGACGCACAGGACAGCTGGTTCGGCTCTCCCACCGAGTTGAGCGCGGCCGAGACCGGGCTGGCAAATGTGCGTGGTCGCGACAGTTATGAACGCTCCGACGTCATGAGCCCTCAACGCGTTCCGTTGCGCCAGCGTCAGCTGGTCAGGGACTACTTCATCAATCTGCACGAGAGCGAAAAGAAATGAATACCGTCGTCGAACGACAGATCGAAGACTTCCGTAGCAGGTTCGAGCATGTGCGAGACGAGATATCGCGCATTATCGTCGGTAATGAAGAAGTCATCGCAAGCGTGATGACCTGCCTGCTGGCGCGTGGTCACGTGCTTCTGGAGGGCATTCCCGGCGTCGGCAAAACGCGGCTGGTCCAGACCATGGCCGACGCGATGCACCTTGATTTCTCCCGCATTCAGTTCACCCCGGACCTGATGCCCGGAGACATCATTGGCACCAATATCGTCCGGGAAGACGAACACGGCCGGAAGTCGTTTGAGTTCCAGCCGGGGCCGATCTTCGCAAACATGGTGTTGGCAGACGAAATCAACCGGGCCACGCCGAAAACGCAGTCCGCGCTGCTCGAGGCAATGCAGGAAAACAGTGTTTCGGCCGGGGGCAGGACGCATGAGCTGGATCAACCGTTCTTCGTGCTGGCGACGCAGAACCCCATCGAAATGGAAGGCACCTACCCGCTTCCGGAAGCGCAGATGGACCGCTTTCTTTTCAAGTTGCGGCTGGACTTTCCGGGTGTTTCCGAACTCCACACCATCGTCGAGCGAACGACGCAGCAGCGCGAGCCGAAGGTGAACCGTGTGCTCGAGAAGCAGCAAATTCTGGAAATGCGGGACACGGCCAGGGGCATTCCCGTGGCAAGGCCGGTGCAGGACTACGCGATCCGGATCGTGCTTGCAACCCATCCAGAAAGCGAGCAGGCGCACGAGCTGACCCGCAAGTACGTGCGATTTGGTTCGAGCCCGCGTGGCATCCAGGCCCTGATCCTCGGGGCAAAGGTGCGCGCACTGATGAATGACCGGGTGCACGTGTCCTGCGAGGATATCCGCGCCGTGACCCTTCCGGCGCTGCGCCATCGCGTGCTGCTGAATTTCGAGGCGGAGGCGGAGCGCATCGAGGCCGATCACATTCTGGGTCGCATTCTCGAATCGATTCCGGAACCGAAGGAATAGAGCGGTGGCGCGGAACACACGTCGTCGAGCGCTGTTGCAGGCTGCGGCCGGTGCGCTCGCTGGCGGCGCGCTCGGTTTCCCGGCGCTCGTTCGCGGGAAGGACGATGAAATCCGTCTCGGTCACCTGACGCCGCGCACCGGATTTCTGGGGCAAATCGGCGAACTGGGCTACAGGGGCGCAGTGCTCGCGGTCGACCAGGCCAATGCCAGGGGCGGTGTGCTCGGCCGTCGCATTGAACTGATCGCGGAAGACAGCGTGAACCCCGCGACCGCGGTTGCCAAGGCGCAGAAACTTTACGAGCGCGACCGAGTGCTCGCTACCGTCGGAGAGATAAATTCCGCGTCGGTAGCGGCGATCGGTCAAGTCGCCGCCCGCCTGCGCCGGATTCACGTGAATACCGGTGGCAATTCCGACGACGTGCGCGGCAAGGACTGCAGCCGCTATTTGTTTCACGTGGAAGGCAACAACACCATGCATGTGCGCACCATCGGCCAGTGGCTGAAGGATTCCGGGCGCATCAAGGGCTCGACTTTCTATTTCCTGGTGGCGGACTATGCTTTCGGCCACGACCTCTACCGGGCGTCATCGCAGTTTCTGGCCGCGAACGGCGGCATCGAATCCGGTCGGGACCTGATTGCGACGAACACTCAGGACTTCAGCGCCTACATTCTCAAGATTCGCCAGGCGCGACCGGATTTCGTATTCTCTTGCCTGGCTGGCGCGGATATCACGAACTTCATCCGCCAGTACCGTGAGTACCGTCTGCCATTCGAAGTCACTGGCGGCGCGAACGATACGGCGCTGTTCTGGGCTGCCGGAATCGAGTCTCTGTCGGGCTACTGGCAAACTATGTGGTACCACGGCCTGGAAACGCCCGCTGCCCGCTCCTTCACGCGCGCCTATCGTGAGCGCTACGGTGCGCCGCCGGAGAACGGTGCGTGGGCCGACTACGTGGCGGTGAACGTGCTGCTGCGGGCAATCGACGAGACCCGCAGCACCGACCCCGAGAAGTTGATTGATTTCTGCGACCGCGGCGGCGAGTTCGACGTGCTGAAGGCGCGTGCGGGCCGTTTTGCGCGAAATCACCAGATGTTGCAGGAGATGTACGTCGTCAGGATCAAGGACAGGAACAAGATGGCAGACCGCTGGGACATCTTCGATGTCGTGCGGGCGGTTCCTGGTCCCGGCGATCCCCTGGAGTTGATTCAGCCTACGGCGCAGGAGAGTCCCTGTGCGTTGATGTCCTGAGGCCGTCATGGTGAAAGTGCGCGAAGACGGCCCGGCGGGCATCGGGACAGTACCGGCAGTGAGAACGAAATGGCGTCCGGCGAGCTGTTAAGCGAGGACTTTCTGCGCGAGCTCGAGGATCTGGCGCTGGCCGCAAGGCGCCCCGTGGCCGGGCATTTGCGCGGCCACCATCGCTCGCGCCGGACCGGCGTCGGCATGGTCTTCACCGACTATCGCCCGTACTCGGCGGGCGACGACACCCGCAACCTCGACTGGGGCACCTACATGCGGCTCGACCGGCTGATTTTGCGCCTGTTCGAGGAGGAGGCGGACCTGCCGGTCTACATCTTCGTGGATGCAAGCCGGTCAATGGATTTTGGCGAGCCCAGCAAGTTCGATTTTGCGCGGCGCTTGGCCGCCGCGCTCGCGTATATCGGTCTTACCAACCATGATCGAGTGACCGTGCTGTCGTTTCCCGATGGTGTGGTCGAGGACATGCCCCCGAGACGGCGCAAGACCCAGATCTGGCGAACGCTCCATTTTCTCGACCGGGTCACGCCGTCCGGGCGAACCAGCCTGCACGCGGCGTTTCGCAGCTTCTTCGGCGCCCGGCGCACGCGCGGCCTGGTCATCATCGCCTCTGACTTCCTCGATCGTGCGGGCTTCGAACCGGCTTTTCAGGTGATCCGCCAGTTCAGGCACGATGTCTTCGCCGCCCATGTGATCGGGCCGGAAGACCGTGAACCCGCGCTTGCTGAGGATCTGGTTCTGGTAGATGCCGAGGAGGGCGGCGCGACCGAGGCGCGCGTAACCGCGGACCTCCTGACTTCGTACCGCAAGGAGTTTGCGGTTCACTGCGCGGAGATCGAGGCATTCTGCCGCAGCCACGGCTGGGGCTATTTGCGTGCCGACACGGACGCGCCTTTCGAACGCATGATGTTGCGAGTGCTGAGGGAAGAGGGGCTGCTGAAATGAACGCGTGGCTGGCCGCGGTCGCGGCGACCGGCGTCGTGTTCGCGCTGTATCTGCTGCGACCGCCGGCGCGGCGGCGGGTGGTCCCGTCGGAACTGATATGGGAGCGCGTACTGCGCGGGCCGAAACACGACCCGGATCGCCTGCGCTGGTGGCTGTCGATGCTGCTGGCGGCGCTGATTGCCTCCCTTGTTGCCGTATCGGTGCTTGAAGGCCGCAGCGAAGGTGCTGGTGCGGCGGGTGACCGCGTGGTGGTGGTCATCGACAATTCGCCCACCACTGGCGCGCGCACCACAGACGGGCGCACGCGCATCGAACTGGCCCGGGCGGAGGCCCGCAGGCTGATCGGCGAGCTTGCGCCAGGAACCCGCGTGATGCTTGCGGATACCCAGCGCCAGATTTCAACGCCTGCTTTTGAATCGCCCGACGCTGCGCTTCAACAGCTCGGCCGTGTGGTGGTTGGCCATGACCGCCGAGTCGAAATTCCCCTGGTCGCACGTGAAGCGGATGTTCGCCGGCGCTATGTCATCAGCGACGGCGTGCTGATCGGCGATCCGCCGACGGATGCCCTGCTGGTCTCGGTGCTGGAGCCGGTGGAGAACGTTGGCATTACGGCGTTCGAATTGGAGCGGGTGCCGGGCGCCCCGACTCGCTACCAGGCATTCGTCGAGTTGGTTAACGCCGGCGGCGCCGACAAGGCGACCGTGCTCGAGGTTACCGGACTCGGGAACGCGCGCATCCGGCGGGAGCTGACGGTGCCGGCCGGGGGTGCCTTGACCGAGATACTGGACCTGTCGGCATTCGACGGCGGGCCCGTGCGGGCCGGAGTGTCGGCGCCGGGGGACGCACTGGCGCTCGACGATGCCGCTTACGGCTTTCTGCCGCTCAGACGCACAATCCGGGTAATGCTGGTGAGCGAGGGTAACGAGTACCTCGTCAAATCACTCTCCGCACAGCCGCGGGTCAGATTGAGTACTACCCGGCCTTCGGCGTTCTCCGGCGCGGCCGCGGTCGATCTATACGTGTTTGACCGCTATGCGCCGCGCAGCCGGCCGCGGGCGCCGGCGATTCTGCTCAACCCCGATGCGACCCCGTGGCTGCCGGCAACTGCCGGTGCGGTGGCGCGACCGGTGCTTGCCGGCTGGGCCGCCGAGCATCCCGTACTGCGCAACCTGTCGCTGAGAGACCTATACATCGAATCGGCCCGGCCGGCGCGAGCCGCCGCGCAAGACGACCGCCAAGTGCTGCTGCGGGCGCCGGGTGATGCCGCCCTGGCCGTCGCGCACGACGCGGCGGCGCGCTGGGTGTGGCTGGGTTTCGATCTCGAGAATTCCAATTTTGCGCTGCACGCGGCGTTTCCCGCGTTTCTCAACAACGCGATCGAGTGGTTGACGGGCGAGACCGCGATTATGCAGGCGCGGACCGGTTGGGTGGACATCGACCTGGCTGGCGCCCGCGTCGCGGCAATGGACGGCAGCGAGCCGTTGATAGTGCGCACGCGCGATGACCTGCGGTTCCTGGCCGGCGAACCGGGCATCTACACAGCCGTAAGCGCCGATACGCGCATGCGTATCGCCGTAAATCTGTTCGACCGAAAGGTCAGCGAACTCAATCGCTCGCGCTTCGAGGCGGTGGAGGCGGCGGCGATCGCGTCGACGGGGCGAGAGCGTTTCGTGCAGGCGCTGGATGGATGGATGCTGATGCTGCTGGCCGCCGTTGCCCTGCTGACGCTCGAGTGGGTCGGCTACAACCGCCGGCTGACCGTATGAGGCGAATCGCGGAATGAGCTTTTCCTTTTCATTCGGCACGCCGTGGGCGTTGGCACTGCTGGGCGTAGTGCCGTTGCTGTGGCTCGCGGCGCGGCGCACCCGCACCAACCTGTCGCGACGCCATCTGCGCATGGTCACGCTGGTGCGCTCGATCGCGCTGATCCTGCTGGTGCTGGCACTTGCCAGGCCGATGCTGAGCGCGGACAGCGAGAAAATTTCGGTTGTCTATGCACTCGACGTCTCGCACAGCGTCGCAGCCGGATTCGTCGAGGAAGCGATCGGCTGGATCGAGCGGGCACAGGGGCGCGCCGGGCCTGCATCGGCCCGTATTGTCGCCTTTGGCGACCGGGCGGTGCTGCTCGAGTCGCCGGCGGAGGTGCGCACGATCGAGGTAGGCGATCTTCCGGGTACAGGGGCGCTCAGCCAGAGCGACACCGACCTGGAACGCGGGCTCGAGATCGCCTTGTCGGCCTTGGAGCGCGACCGTATCAAACGCGTGGTGCTGCTGAGCGACGGCAACCAGACCCGCGGCGATGTCTGGCGGATGCTGCCAGCGCTGCGCGATGCCGGGGTGCGCGTATACCCCATGCCCGCAAGGCCGCGCGATGCGCGTGACGCCTGGATCGGTGCCATTGACCTGCCGGACCGGATGCGCGACGGCGAGCCGTTGTCGGCCCAGGTTAGCGTGTTCACGCCGGTCGAGACCCGGGGGAGCGTCACGCTTTACCAGGGGGCGCGCCGGCTCGGCCAGCGCACCCTGACTCTCGCGGCCGGAATGAACCCGGTCTCGTTCGAAGTCACGCTGCGCGGCGCCGGTGCCACCACCTTGAGCGCGGAGGTTTCGGTGGTCGGCGACAGCGTTGCCGGCAACGACCGGCTGCAGGTCTCGGCGTGGGTGGATGAGAAGCCCCGAATCCTGTATGCCGAGGGCCGCGAGGAGGCGTCGCGCTTCCTGGCGGGCGCGCTTCGCTCGCAGGGGCTGGTGGTGGAAACGCGCGCGGCAAGAGACCTTCCGGCGAGCGTTGCGGCCCTGGAGCGCTACGATGCGGTGATCCTGTCCGACGTGCCCGCAAAGCAGATGTCCGGGGCGCAGATGCAGGCGGTCGAGCGTTACGTGCGCGATACCGGCGGCGGGCTGCTGTTTGCCGGCGGCGAGAACACCTTTGGCGAAGATGGCTACAGCGGTTCGCCGCTGGAGGCGGTGCTGCCGATCGAGTTCAAGGCGCGCGAAAAGCGCAAGGACCTTGCGCTGGTGATTGCCATCGACCGCTCCTACAGCATGAAGGGGCGGAAAATGGAGTACGCGAAGGAAGCGGCAAGGGCGGCGCTCGACCTGCTCGAGGAACAGCACCGCATCGCTGTTGTTGCCTTTGACTCGCAGCCCTACGTCTCGGCCAGAGTGGAGCACGACAGCTAAAAGAG
>CALJLA010000279.1 GCA_937983055.1 uncultured Pseudomonadota bacterium | reverse complement strand
TTCCTTGATCAGGTCGTCGATGAGCGCTGCCCACGGGCGGGCGCGGTCGGCCGACTCCGGCCCGCCGTCGGCGCTGCGTCCGGGCATGGCCGCGAGCGCTTGCAGCAGTCCGCGCACCGCCGTGGCGGTGGCCGGCCAGCTGCGCTCGGCGCATGCCTGCTCGACGCTGCGCACGATGGCGGCGCGTCCGGCCAGCGCCGGCGGCAGCGCGCGCGCCTGGCTGAGCAGGGCATCGGCCTCGGTATCGTTTGCCGGCGGCGCAGCCGCGCCCGCAATCTCTTGATAGACGCGGGTGAAGTTGTCCGGCGTCGGTGCAATTCGCCGCACGGCCAGCAGCCGCAGTACCTCGCGCGCGATTGCGCCTGGGGTTGAATCGGTTGCCATAGAGTCCCGATCGGGTGGCGGAACAGGCTCGGCGCCGGCCAGCCAGTGGCGGGCGTCCTGCTCCGGATTCGGGAATGGTTACGGCGCGGCGGGAGGGAACTTTAGGCCGTCCGGGCGCCGGCCCGGTAGGGCGACGCGTGCCGTGAAAACATCAGAATCTCAACGCAGAGGCGCAGACGAACGCGGAGGATGCGGAGGACTGCGGGGTGATCCGGTCTTTGCAGCGCGCGCGTTTGCTTCTCCTCCGCGTTGTCTGCGCCTCTGCGTCGGGTCGTTGTCCGTCGCCTCTGGCTTTGCCCCGCCTCGCGGGGGAATTGCTCAGACCAGCCCGTTCTTGACGGCGTAGTGGGTCAGCTCGACGTTGTTCTTGAGCCGCATTTTTTCCAGCACCCGGCTGCGGTAGACGCTCACCGTCTTGGGGCTGAGCGACAGGGTGGCCGCCATCTCGGACAGCGACTTGCCGCGGGCGATCATCAGGAAAGTCTGATACTCGCGGTCGGAGAGCTGCTGATGCGGCGCCTTATCGACGTCGTCGCCGAGCGTGCGGGCGAGTTCCTCGGCCAGCTCCGGACTGATGTACTTGCGGCCGGCGGCGACCTGGCGGATCGCGGTAACCAGCTGCGCCGCGGCGCTTTGCTTGGTCAGGTAGCCGGCGGCGCCGGCCTTGAGGGCCCGCACGCCGAACTCGTCCTCGGGATGGGAGGTCAGCATCAGCACCCGGGCCGCGGGCTGCTCCCGCCGCAGTTGTTTAAGCGTCTCGATGCCGTTCTTGTCGGGCAGCGAGATGTCGAGCAGGATCAGGTCGAAGCTGCGCTCCCGCACCAGCCGCACGGCCTGGGCGCTGCAGTCCGCCTCGGCCTCGACACGGATATCGTCGGTCTCGGTGACGATCTGGCGCAGGCCATGGCGGACGATCGCGTGATCGTCAACGATCAGCAGTTTCAGCACGGCCCGCACCTCCCTGTGGGTCGACTCCGTCGTGCATCGTGTTCAGGTTCTCGGGCAGGCGCGAGATCGGCACGTGCACTTCGATGCGGGTGCCGATGCCGGCGCCGGTGTCGATCTCGATCGAGCCGCCGAAATGCTCGACGCGCTCGCGCATGCTCCGCAGGCCGTAGGAGTTCCGCTTGTTCATGTCCTCCGGGCTCAGGCCCCGGCCGTTGTCCCGCACCGAGAGCACCACGGTCGACGAGTCGGCGACCAGCTCGACCTCGACCCGGGTGGCGCGGGAATGGCGCGCGATGTTGGAAAGCGTCTCCTGGAACACCCGGAAAAGGGCGGTCGACAGGTCCGGATCGAGCGCAAGCTCCTCGTCGGCGCCCACCAGCGCGCAGTCGATGCCGGTGCGGCGGGCGAATTCCTTGATCTGCCATTCGATCGCGGCGCAGATGCCGTGGTCCAGCACCAGCGGACGCAGCCGCCTCGACATCCTCCGGCTGAAGTCGATCGCCTCGTCGAGCAGCGCCTCGATGGCATCGGCGCGCTGCGCGAGCTCGGTGGCTCCAGCGGGCAGGCGATGGCGGATGAACGACAGGTCGATTTTGGCGGCGGTCAGCGTGGCGCCGAGATCGTCGTGGATCTCTCTTGCCATGTGCGCGCGTTCTTCTTCCTTGACCTTCTCCACGTGCGAGGACAGCTGGCGCAGCTGCTCGCGCGAACGGTGCATCGATTCCTGGGCGAGCTTGCTCTCGGTGATGTTGGTCATGATGCCTTCCGAGAGCACGTCGCCCGAAGGCAGCCGCCGGGTGCTGGCGCGCAGGTTGATCCACTTGACGTCGCCGATGACCGGAACCCGCACGCGGCCTTCCCAGTTGCGCGGCGCCAGGGTGCGGATGCACTCGGCGCGCGCGTGCAGGAACGACTCGCGGTCTTCCGGCAGGATCATGTCGATCAGCGTACCGGGGTCAGCCTTCAATTGCTCCGGCTCGAGACCCAGCACCGCGCGGCTGCCTTCGCTCACGAAGACCAGCGACACGCGGCCATCGGCCTGAAGCAGCGTCTGGAACACCACGACCGGCAGGCTCGAGGTGAGGGCTTCGAAGCGGGCTTCGCTTGCGGCCAGCGCGGCGCTGATCCGGGTGTGCGCGCGGCGCATCTCGTTTTCACGCAGGCAGCGCTCGATGGCCGGCCCGATGCGCGACATGCGCTGCTTGACGATGAAGTCGGCGGCGCCCGCCTTCATCAGGTCCACGGCCGCCTCTTCGCCGATGGCGCCCGAGACGATGATGCACGGCAGGTCGAGCCTCGCCTCGGCCAGGATGGCAAGCGCCATGCTCGGGCTGAAGCGGGGAAGGTTGTAATCGGAAACCACCAGGTCGAAGCTGTTGGCCGCCAATGACGCGCGCATCGCCTCGGCGGTGTCGACGCGCATCAGGCTCGGCGCGAAACCGGCGCGCATCAGCTCGAATCGCAGCAGCTCGGCGTCATCCTCTGAATCTTCCACATGCAGCACGCGCAACGGGCGGGAGGCGGCGAGGATCGCGGAACTGGAATTCTGCATTACTGCGTGTTGTTGTTGAGAAGCGCCCGGCGGGGCAACGTGCGCGTCTGCCGGGCGCAAGAGGCGTGCCGGAGACCGCATCGGAAAATACACGAAAGCGGCCGGTGTGGCCAAGCGCTATATGGAGTTCGGGCGCATGCGATGCAGCGGCGCGCGACGTAACGGCAGCAATATGGCATCGGAATCACGATCGGTCGCGCGTCAACGCCCGGCGACGGTCGTCCTGTTCAAGACAACGAAAGCGCCCAAGGCGGCTCGGCGGCGTCTGCGCGCCGCCCAACCGGCCGATGAATTATGAGCAACCCGGCGTCAGCGCGAAACCGGGAAGGCCCTGAGGTAGGTTCGGGGAAACCCTGAACAGCCGCGTTCCGGATGCCGATTCGCCCAGGCTGCCGGTCGGTTCGCGCCAGTCGGTTGCGCAGGATGGAGCAGTCGGCGTCGCCGCACAGGTTCGCGACCCCGAGCCACGATGCTGGTTGCCGTGGCGGCGCATTCTCCGGCTTCGGGTGACGGGTCGCGGCCGCCGACCGCCGGTTTGGCGCTGGTTGATCGCGTGGTGCCCACCGCCGCCCGGCGGTGCCTGTTTCGCGGCTCCGGCAATACGGCTGGCGGGCCGCGAAGCACCCCCGGCGGCGCGACGAATGGTCGAACGCTTCGCCGATCGACTGCCACCGGCGCTCGCTGCATCCTCCATTGCCCCCGGCGGCGGGTGCCCCCGGGGCGGACGCACGCGGCGTGTCCCTCGCCGGCAAGGTCGGGGACGGTACGGTCGGGCTGTACACCGCGGTTATAATCCGCGCCTTGCCCGGCGTCCGCATGAATGCTTCAAGCCACTGAAATTGCCTGTGTTCGCGGCCATCGCGAGCTGTTCAGCGAGATCTCCTTCACCGTTGAGCGCGGCAGCGCGCTGCGCGTGCAGGGCGAGAACGGCACCGGCAAGACCAGCCTGCTGCGCATTCTTGCCGGCCTGTCACCGGCGGCAGCGGGGGAGGTACGCTGGGACGGCGAACCGCTTGCCCGACAGGGCGAGAGCTTCCGTCGCGAGTTGCTGTTCGTCGGCCATGCGAACGGGCTGAAGGACGATCTCTCGGCGCTGGAAAATCTGCGCCAGGCGCTGGCGGTGGGCGGCATCCCGGCTCCGGAATCCGAGTTGCACGGGGCGCTGGCGCAGGATGGACTGGAAGCAATCGCCGACTATCCGGTGCAATGGCTGTCGCAGGGGCAGAAGCGCCGGGCGGCGCTCACGCGCCTGGCATTCGCATCGGCACGCCGGCTGTGGATTCTGGATGAGCCGTTCAGCGCGCTCGACGTCCACGCAGTTTCCCGCCTGGCGGCGCGCCTAGCGCGGCACGTGGCGGGCGGCGGGCAGCTGGTATTCACCACTCACCAGGAGATCGCGCTGGATGTGCCGACGCAGGCGCTGGTGCTGCAATGAGCGGCGGACTGACGCAGGCTGTGACGGCGGTCGTCGGCCGCGACCTGCTGATCGCGCTGCGCCGCCGGGCCGACGTGCTGACGACCTTCTTCTTCTTCGTCATCGTGGTGAGCCTGTTTCCGCTGGGCGTCGGGCCGGAGCCGGAGCGGCTGCGGGACATCGGGCCCGGCGTGCTGTGGGTCGCCGCGTTGCTGGCGTCCATGCTTGCGCTCGGGCGGCTGTTTTCCGGCGACTTCTGCGACGGCACCCTCGAGCAGCTCGCGCTCTCGCCCGAGCCGCTGTCGCTGCTGGTGCTGGGAAAAATCGCCGGTCACTGGATCGCGACCGGCCTGCCGCTGGTGCTGATCTCGCCGCTGCTCGGCCTGCAGTTCGATCTGCCGCCGGCGGCGCTGTGGGTGCTGGCGGCATCGTTGCTGATCGGCACGCCGGTGCTGTCGCTGCTGGGCGCGGTCGGCGCGGCGCTCACGCTGGGCGTGCGCGGCGGGGGCGCGCTCACCTCGTTGCTGGTGCTGCCGCTGTACGTGCCGGTGCTGATCTTCGGAGCCGGGGCGGTGACCGCCGCGGCGTGCGGAACCGGCTACGCGGGACACCTGTCCCTGCTCGGGGCGATGTTGATGGTGGCGCTGGTCGTCGCGCCGTGGGCCGCGTCGGCGGCGGTGCGCATCGCGCTGGAATGAGGTTCGGGACGC
>CALJLA010000278.1 GCA_937983055.1 uncultured Pseudomonadota bacterium | reverse complement strand
CTATCGGGCGGCGGCGTGGCCGCCGGCTCCCTGGGCCTGCCCGACCTGGGTATCTCGACGCTGGACGATGTGCTGATCGATGTGCGACGCATTACCGACGTCTGCTCGCTGCCGCTGCTGGTCGACGTCGACACCGGCTTCGGCGCCAGCGCCTTCAATGTCGCGCGCACGGTCAAGTCGCTGATCAAGTTCGGGGCGGCGGCCATGCACATCGAGGACCAGGTCGGCGCCGAGCTCTGCGGACACCGCCCGGGCAGGGAGATCGTCACCACCCAGGAGATGTGCGACCGAATCAAGGCCGCCGTCGATGCACGCAGCGATCCGACCTTCGTCATCATGGCCCGCACCGACGCGCTTGCCAACGAAGGCCTCGATGGCGCCATCGAACGCGCGGTGCGCTATGTGGAAGCCGGCGCCGACATGATCTTCCCCGAAGCGATGACCGAACTGCCGATGTACCGCCGCTTTGCCGAGGCAGTCAAAGTCCCGATCCTCGCCAACATCACCGAGTTCGGCAAAACCCCGCTGTTCACGGTGGACGAACTGCGCTCGGCCAGTGTTTCGATCGTGCTGTATCCGCTGTCGGCGTTCCGGGCGATGAACAAGGCCGCGCTCAGCGTCTACGAGACGGTACGCCGGGAAGGCACCCAGAAGAACGTCGTGGATCTGATGCAGACCCGGGACGAACTCTACGATTACCTGGACTACCACCAGTTCGAGCGCAAGCTCGACGAGCTGTTTTCCCGGCAGAAATAGGTCGCGCCCCGAATGACCGCCGCCCTGCCGGCGATGCCGTGCCCGCATTGAGACAAGGAGAACCGAGCATGAACAGCCCCGCCCCCGACAACGCGCCGAAGCCGAAGAAATCGGTCGCCCTGTCCGGCGTGCCCGCCAGCAACACCGCCCTCGTCACAGTCGGTCGCACCGGCAACGACCCGCACATCCGCGGCTACACCATCCTCGATTTCGCCGAGGAAGCCGAGTTCGAGGAGATCGCTTATCTGCTGGTGCATGAAAAGCTCCCCACCAAGGCTGAGCTCGCGCTGTACAAGCGCAAGCTGAAAGCCCTGCGCGGACTGCCCGCCAACGTCAAGGCGGTGCTCGAGTGGCTGCCGGCGTCAGCCCATCCGATGGACGTGCTGCGTACCGGCTGCTCCGCGCTCGGCACCGTGCTGCCGGAGAAAGAAGATCACAACATCAACGGCGCTTGCGACATCGCAGACCGCCTGATGGCCAGTTTCGGCTCCATGCTGCTGTACTGGTACCACTGGACGCACAACGGTCGACGCATCGATACCGAGACCGACGACGACTCCATCGGCGCCCACTTCCTGCACCTGCTGCACGGTGAACCGCCAACCGACGAGTGGGAGCGCGCGATGCACACCTCGCTGATCCTGTACGCCGAGCACGAGTTCAACGCCTCGACCTTTACCGGCCGGGTCATTGCGGGCACCGCGTCGGATTTCTATTCGGCGATTACCGGCGCCATCGGTGCCCTGCGCGGCCCCAAGCACGGCGGCGCCAACGAGGTCGCGTTCGACATCCAGCAGCGTTACCACACGCCTGACGAAGCCGAAGCCGACATCAAGCAGCGCATCGCCAACAAGGAAATCATCATCGGCTTCGGGCACCCGGTCTACACCACCGGCGACCCGCGCAACGAAGCGATCAAGGCGGTGGCCCGCCGGCTGTGCCACGACAGCGGAAGCACCCATCTGTTCGACATCGCCGAGCGCATCGAATCGGTGATGTGGAACGAGAAAAAGATGTTTCCCAACCTCGACTGGTATTCGGCCGTGGCCTACAGCCAGATGGGCATACCGACGGCGATGTTCACGCCCATCTTCGTGATCAGCCGCACCGCCGGCTGGTCGGCCCACGTGATCGAGCAGCGCGTAGACGGCAAGATCATCCGGCCGAGCGCCAACTACACCGGCCCGGAGAACCGGAAATGGGTGCCGATCGAGAAGCGCAAGGTGTGAGCCCGCGATGCAGCGCATTTACCGCAGAGCACACGGAAAACCCGGAGATCGCAAACGGCGGATATGCGCGACCATTGGCAGGCATTCCCGGTTTGAGGTCGCCATCGCGCGGCAGAGCGTCCCGTTCGCCATTCATTTTTCTTCCGAGTCCTTTGTGGTCTCAGTGTTAGTGCCCCTCCCCCAACGAAAGCAGCCAAGCTAAATGTCCGCACATATCTCGAACGTCCGGCCGAAACCGGACAAAGTCCTCGTCGACATCGTCGACTACGTCACCAAGTACAAGATCACCAGCAAGGAAGCCTACGAAACCGCGCGCTATTGCCTGATGGATACGCTCGGCTGCGGCCTGGAGGCGCTGGAATACCCGGCGTGCACCAAGCTGCTCGGGCCGGTCGTGCCCGGCACGGTCGTGCCCAATGGCGCCAAGGTACCCGGCACCCAGTTTCAGCTCGATCCGATCCAGGCCGCATTCAACATCGGCGCGATGATCCGCTGGCTGGATTTCAACGACACCTGGCTGGCGGCCGAATGGGGCCACCCGTCCGACAACCTGGGCGGCATTCTGGCCACCGCCGACTGGCTGTCGCGCAATGCGGTCGCCGCCGGCAAGAAGCCGCTCACCATGCAGGACGTGCTGACCGCGATGATCAAGGCCCACGAGATCCAGGGCTGCATCGCGCTGGAGAACAGCTTCAACAAGGTCGGGCTCGATCACGTCGTGCTGGTCAAGATCGCCTCCACCGCGGTGGTGGCGCAAATGCTCGGCCTCACCCGCGACGAGATCATCAATGCCGTCTCGCTCGCCTGGGTCGACGGGCAGAGCCTGCGCACCTACCGGCATGCGCCCAACACCGGCTCCCGCAAGAGCTGGGCGGCAGGTGACGCGACCAGCCGCGCGGTGCGCCTGGCGCTGATCGCGAAGACCGGCGAGATGGGCTATCCCTCGGTGCTCACCGCCAAGACCTGGGGCTTCTACGACGTGCTGTTCAAGGGCAATGCCTTTAAGTTCCAGCGCCCCTACGGCAGCTACGTGATGGAGAACGTGCTGTTCAAGATCTCCTTCCCTGCCGAGTTCCATTCCCAGACCGCGGTCGAGGCGGCGATGGACATCCACAAGCAGATGGCGAAGCTCGGCAAGCGCCCGGAAGACATCAAGAAAATCACCATCCGCACTCACGAGGCCTGCATCCGCATCATCGACAAGAAAGGCCCGCTCGATAATCCGGCCGATCGCGATCACTGCATCCAGTACATGGTGGCGGTGCCGATCATCTTCGGGCGCCTCACTGCCGCCGACTACGAAGACGAGATTGCGGCCGACCTGCGCATCGACAAGCTGCGCGACAAGATCGTCTGCGTCGAGGACAAACAGTTCACCAAGGACTACCACGACCCCGAGAAGCGCTCGATTGCCAACGCGCTGACCGTGGAATTCAGCGACGGCAAGAAGCTCAAGGAAATCGTGGTCGAGTACCCGATCGGCCACAAGCGCCGCCGCAAGGAGGGCATGCCGGTGCTGGTGGAGAAATTCAAGACCAATCTCGCCCGCCGCTTTCCGTCCAAGCAGCAGCAGGCGATACTCGACCTGTGCAGCGATGCGAAGCAGCTCGCCGCCACCCCCGTCAATGAGTTCGTCGATCTTTTCGTGATCTAACGGAGGACAGCACGATGATGCCGATCAGGGCATGGCTTATCGCGGGCATGTTGCCGGTGCTGGCCCTGCCGGCATCGGCTCTCGGCGAAGAGGTTCCGCGCCGGGCGGCGGGCCAGTGGGAGATTGCGGTGACCGTGGCCGGGCAGCCGAGCGCGCATGTCGATCGCTACTGTATCGGCGCCGAAGACCGGCTCGCGGTGCAGGCCGGCGCGGGCATCGACCAGAGCGACTGTTCGGAGGCGAGCGCCGAGCGCACGGCCGACGGCCTCGCCATCTTCGAAATGCCTCGCGGCCAATGCACTGCTGAC
>CALJLA010000277.1 GCA_937983055.1 uncultured Pseudomonadota bacterium | reverse complement strand
CCCACCGCCGCATCAGCTGCGCCCCCAGCGGCACAAGGATCATGAAATCCCTGATGGGGGTGAACTGCACGCCGGCGCGCACCAGCCCCAGCCAGCGCTCGCGCGCCCCGGCGTCGCGGCGGGCGGTCACGCCGCGGCGGCGCCGGCGAGCGCGAACGCCTCGGCCAGCAACCGGTACGAGCGCAACCGGCTGTCGTAATCGCCGGTGATGGTGATCACCATCAGCTCGTCGGCCGCGAACGCGTCGCGGATTTCCAGCAGCCGCGCCTTCACCCGGTCCGGCGTCCCGATGACGGCGCGCTCGCGCTCGCGCCGAATGACTTCGCGTTCCCCCTCGTCGTAGCCGCGCGCGATGGCCTCCTCTGCGGTGGCCACCGGCGCCTCCTGGCCCATCGCCATCAGCAGCCGGCGATGGTCGATCGAGGCCGCCAGGCGGTCGGCCTCGGCTTCGGTTTCCGCGCAGATCGCGAACACGCACACCATGCTGGCCGCCTGCGCCTCGCGCTCGGACGGACGGAAATCGGCGCGGTAGGCGCGGCTCACCGCCTCGCCGCCGCGGGCGCTGATGAAGTGCGCGAAGGCAAAGCGCAGGCCGAGATAGGCGGCAAGCGATCCGCTGTAGTCGGAAGAGCCGAGCAGCCAGACTTCCGGCGAGGTGTCGCCCGCGGGCATCGCCCGCACGCTGCGAAACGGATGGTCGTCCGGCAGGCGCCCGTCCAGCCAGCACACCGTTTCCAGCACCTGGCGGGGGAATGCATCCATGTCGTCGAAGGCGGCACGGTTGATCGCCATTGCCGTCAGCCGGTCGCCGCCCGGTGCGCGGCCGATGCCGAGGTCGATGCGTCCGGGGCACAGCGCCTCGTGCATGCGGAATACTTCCGCCACCTTCAGTGGGCTGTAGTACGGCAGCAGCACGCCGCCGGTTCCGATGCGGATGCGCTGCGTCTGTGCGCCGAGGGCGGCGAGCAGGATTTCCGGGCAGGGGTCGGCCAGGCCGCGCATGTTGTGGTGCTCGGCAAGCCAGTAGCGGTGGTAGCCAAGCGCTTCCGCCGCCTGCGCCAGACGGATGGTTTCGCGGATCGCCTCGCGCGGGCTGTGGCCGCTGATGATCGGGGACTGGTCCAGCACCGACAGCCGCAGGCTCATGCTGGCGTCTCCGGGACAAGCGCGCGCGCCAAGCGCTGCCGACGCAGCCAGGCGAACCACAGGATGGCGAGCGCGGTCAGCGCGAGCAGCGGCAGCGCGCTGTAGTTGAGCGCGTTCCAGCCGAAACGGTGCAGGATGGCGCCGGAGGACAGCGACGAGGTTGCCATCGTCAGATAGATCATCAGGTCGTTCACGCCCTGCGTCTTGGCCTTCTCCGCCGGCGCATAGCTTTCGGTCAGCAACGCGGTGCCGCCGATGAAGAGGAAGCACCAGCCCACCCCGATCAGCACCATGGACCACCAGAAATGCGTGACGGCCAGCCCCGATACGCCGACCAGCACCGCGCAAAGATTGAGCGCGACCCCGGCGAACATCACCGGCAGCACACCGAGCCGCGCGATCAGCCAGCCGGTGACGAAGGCGGGCGCGAACATGGCGACGATGTGCCATTCGATGACCAGCAACTGAGCGTTGTAGGAATGGCCGCACAGCTGCATCGCCAGCGGCGCGGCGGCCATCAGCAGATTCATCACGCCGTAGGCACACACCCCGCCCAGCGCGGCGACGATGAACACCGGCTGGCGCAGGATGCGCGACATCGGCCGCTGTTCGCCGCGGCTTTCTTCGGCGCCGGGCAGCGGAATATCCAGCCGGCGAAGGATCAGCATCGCCAGCGCCGCCAGCACCGCGAGCGACAGGAAGGAGCCTGCGAACAGCGGCCCCGCCAGCTCGCGGGTCAGCTTGCTGCTTTCCGGGCCGAGCACGCCGCCCACGATGCCGCCGGCCAGCACCAGCGAGATGGCGCGGCCGCGCTTTTCGATGCGCGCGCCGTCGGCGGCCGCAAAGCGATAGAAGCCACCGGTGCCCGCGTACACGCCGGACACCATGGCCGCGGCGGTCAGCAGCCAGAAGTCTGCGAGGCCCATCGCTGCCGCGGCGAGCAGGGCGCCGGCGATGCCGAAGCCGCATCCGGCCATGAAGCCGGCGCGGCGGCCAAACCGCTTCATGAACAGCGACACCGGCAACGTCGCCAGGGCGCTGCCGGCGATGTAGGCCGTCACCGGCAGCGTGACCAGCAGCCGGTTGGCAGCGATCGTGTCGGCCGCCAGCGTGCCGATCGCGATCATCATCACGTTGTTCATTACCAGCAGCGCCTGGCAGGCGGCCAGCGACAGCACCAGCCGGCGCTCCCCCGCCAGTGCGGTGGCGGCGCCGCTCATTTCAGACGGATGTCGACGCCGTGAAAGACAGTCTTGCCGGCGTTGACCAGGCTCTGGGTCTCGCGCGTCTCGCGCCAGCGAAAGCCGGCGCGCGGCAGAACCAGCGGGTCGCCGCCCCCTGCGTGCCCGAGCCGCAGCGTTGCCGGGTACAAGGACACCAGCATGCCGCAGGGCCCGGCCAGATCGGTGCTCTCGCCGGGATGCAGCACGATGCGCATCACCTGCACTCGGGAGTTCTCGACGATCAGCGACTGGTTGCGCACGCGCGCGGGCAACGCCGGTGCCGGACCGCAGCCCTGAAGCACTTCGGTGTCGGTGACATGGTAGAGGCGCGCATCCGTGTTCGAGACCCGGTGCGCCTTCGGCTTTTCGGTATAGCCGATGAAGTATGCTTCGCCGACGGCGCGCCAGCCCCGCTGCACCGGTTCGCCGCCCCAGTCCTGCGCGGTGGTGTTCGCCGAGCGGATGTTGACGAACACGCCGTCGTTTCGATGCCAGTGATAGCGCGCGACATAGCCCGGTTCGAGCTGCACGTCGAAATGGCGCACATACCGGTTCTCGAACACCAGGCGGTGGCGCGGCTCCTCTTCGATCGGCACCGGCGCTTCGCCGGCAACGGCGACGGCGGCGAAGATCAGCGGCACTGCGGCGATGTATCGGGTCATGGCGAAAGCGGCGTCGAACGGTATGCGCGATGCCACGAGACTTTACCAGATGCGCTGCGGGGTGCCGCGACCGCGCGATTTCATGCCGCGGTCATGCGCCCGTCCAGGGAACTTGCCGCGCGCAGAGGCGTCAGAGTCGCTGGGCGAGCGGGCATCGCGACCCGCACCCGCAAATGAACGCGGCGGCGCCGGGCGGGCCCGCAGCGTCGCCAAGCCAATCATTCATGCTCGCACAGTTGCTCGCGGCGCAAAGCGCGTCGAGGACGGCATGCGTTTTTCTTTTCAAGACGGGGGATTCGATGATCGGAACAAGAACAATCGCCAGAGTGCTGGCAACCTGCTGCTTCGTCGCCGTTTCCGCAGCATCCGCCGACGAAGTCGTGCTGCGCAACGGCGACCGCATCAGCGGCGAACTGGTGCGGCTCGACGCCGGCAAGCTGGTCATCAGGACGCCGTACGCGGGCAATGTCAGCATTGACTGGAAACAGGTCGACACGCTGTCGACCGACCAGCCGGTGTACGTCTTCGTGGATGAAGCCAACCGGGTGCAGGCGGTATTTTCCCAGTCCGGCACCGGCAGCGTGACCCTGTCCGGCGGCGACTGGCTGGAAACCGCCCCCCTGGCGCTGGACCGGGTTACGCGGATTACCCGCACGCCGGAGCCGCCGGTCAAGGTAAACGGACGCATCAACGTCGGCGCCTCCTCGACCTCCGGCAACACCGATACCGAGAAGGTGCACGCCGATGCCGAGGTGATCGCCCGCACGGTGAAAAATCGCTTTACCATCGGCGGTGCCATCAACCGCGCCGAGGACCGCGGCGTCGAGACAGAATCGAACTGGCTTGCCTATCTCAAGTACGACCACTTCATCAACAAGAAGTGGTACGCCTACTCGAACGCCGACATGGAAAGCGACGAGTTCAAGGACATCAACCTGCGAACGACGCTCGGTGTCGGTACCGGCTACCAGTTCCTGGAAACGCCGCAGACCAACCTGTCGCTGGAAGGCGGTGCCACCTATGTCAACACCGATTACGACGTGGGGACGGACGACAGCTATCCGGCCGGCCGCGTCGCGATGCGATTCGACCACTTCCTGTTCGGCACGAAGACGCAGTTCTTCCATCGCAACGAGGGCTTCTTCGCGCTGGACGATTCCGACAACCTGTTCGTGCGCACCCAGACCGGCCTGCGCTGGCCGGTGATCGAGCGGCTGAACGCCACTGCCCAGTACAACGTCGACTGGGATGACAACCCGGCCCCGGGCCGCGCGGGCACTGACCGCACGGTGCTGTTCTCGCTCGGTTATCACTGGTAGGCGGACTGTTAGGGCTGCCCGGGTCGCGCCAGGACCTTGCCCCTACCTCACCCCCCTCTCTCCCCCCCCCCCCCAGGAAGGGCGGAGAGGGAGCTGAAGTTCGGGGTGGATGCAGTGGTCGTTCCGGTACCCGCAGCGCACGGCGCTTCGCCCGGCATCGGGTATGCCATCGGCACGGCGTCGGCCGACACCCTCTCTGCCCCGCGGGGGGCGGGGCGAGGTGGGTGGCGCAGGCGGCGTTGGCTGGTGCCCTCAGTAGTACTCGTAAGGCTTCTTCGGCACTCGCGCCTGTTCCAGCCGCTTGCGCTCCTCGAAGTCCTGCGGCCGGTCCCACCAGGTCGCGCGCGCCTTCTGCTGCTTGTCGCGCACTTCCGGATGCCTGTCGAGGAAATCGCGGATGAAGCGGGTCACATCGGATTCGTAGTTATGCTCGGCCATGAAGCGGTGGCGGCCGTGCGGCCGCGGATAATCGACAATAATTGCTGCTGCAAACCGGGGCGCTGCGTTGCCCGGGTGCTCGACATTCTAGAATTGCCTGACGCGAGAGCCAAGCGTCTAAAACTGCCCGGAGTTCGCCAGTGCCAACCAGGAATCTGAAACGCCTGCCCCTGCCGCCGTCGGCGCCGCGCCGCCCGCACGTCCACACGATTCACGGCGTCGAGCGAAGCGACGACTATCACTGGTTGAAGGAGAAGGACTCGCCGCAGGTGCGCCGCTACCTGCAGGCGGAGAACGCCTATACCCGGGCGATGATGAAGCCGAGCGAGCCGCTGCAAAAGGCGCTCTACCGGGAAATGCTGGCGCGCATCAAGGAAACCGACACTGAAGTGCCTTACCGCGACGGCGGGTGGTTCTACTACTCGCGCACCCGTAAGGGCAGGCAATATCGCATCTACTGCCGGAAGCGCGGCTCGCTCAAGGCGCGCGAAGAGATCATGCTCGACTGCAATGCGCTGGCGAAGGGCCGGCGCTATTTCGGCCTCGGCGCGCTGGATGTCAGCACGGACGGCAACCTGCTTGCCTACTCCACCGACTACACTGGCTTTCGCGAGTACACGCTGCGCTTTCTCGACCTGCGCGACCGCCGCGACTTGCCGGAGACGATCGAGAAGGCGCGTTCGGTTGCCTGGGCGGCCGACAGCAGGACGCTGTTCTACGTGACCGAAGACGATGCAAAGCGCGCCAGCCGGGTATGGCGGCGCACGCTCGGCGTGCCTGGCGAGACGCTGGTGTTCGAGGAGGCCGACGCCCGCTTTTCGGTCGGCGTCGAGTTGTCGCTGTCGCGCGACTGGATTTTCATCACCTCGCACAGCGCCACCACCAGCGAGGTGCGCATCGTGCCGGCAGCCGCGCCGGCAACGGCCCCTGTGCTGTTCCGCCCCCGGCGCCAGGACCACGAGTACTACCTCGATCACGGCGGCGAACTGTTCTACGTGATGACCAACGACCGCGGCCGCAATTTCCGGCTGGCTACTGTGCCGGTATCCGCGGCGGCGAATGGCGAGTGGCGCGAGCTGGTGCCGCACCGCGAGGACGTGATGCTCGAGGGCGTCGAAGTGTTTGCGCGGCACCTGGTGCTGCACGAGCGCGCTGGCGGTTTTCCGCGCCTCACTGTGCGGCGGCTGGCCGACGGCGAGACCCACCAGATCGATCTGCCGGAGCCGGCGCGCGCGATCGGAGGCGCCGCAACCGGCAAGCCCTCGCCCGCCACCTACACCCTTCCCGCCGTACCGACC
>CALJLA010000276.1 GCA_937983055.1 uncultured Pseudomonadota bacterium | reverse complement strand
CACGGTAGGACGTGCCCGAACCCGACCGGCCGGTGAGTACCACCGGCTGGTCCTTCGGTAGAGCGAGGCTGATGTTCTTCAGGTTGTGAGTGCGCGCACCGCGAATGCGGATGACGTCCATCGAAGACAACTCGAACTATCCCGCACGTGACTGAACCTGTTACTATACTCAACTTCCCATTTCATTCCCAATCCGCCACTTAAAGCAGTTCTTCCATGCATTCGACGGAGCGGATGTCGCGGCGGGAGCTGCGGGCGAGCCTGGGCCTTTCGGGCGTGGCCGGGCTGCGGATGCTGGGCATGTTCATCATCCTGCCGGTGTTTGCGCTGTACGCGCGCGAGTTGCCCGGCGGTGACGATAAATTCCTGGTGGGATTCGCGCTGGGCGCCTACGGCCTGGCGCAGGCGCTGCTGCAGATTGCTTTCGGCCGCCTGTCCGATCGCTGGGGCCGCAAGCGCACGATTTACCTCGGTCTCGCGATCTTCGCTGCGGGCAGTTTCGTCGCCGCGTTCGCGGACGACATCTACATGGTGACGCTGGGTCGCGCGCTGCAGGGTGCGGGCGCCATCTCCGCGGCGGTGATCGCGCTCGCCGCGGACCTGACCAGCGACGCCAACCGCACCAAGGCCATGGCCATCATCGGCGTGACGATCGGCGCCGCGTTTGCGCTTTCGATGGTGATCGCGCCGGTGCTCGCGGGCGCCATCGGCTTGCCTGGCATCTTCGCCATGACCGGCGTGCTGGCGCTGTGCGCGGCCGGCGTGGTGCGTTTCGTGGTGCCGGCGCCCGCAGAGGATGCGCGCCGGAATGGCGAGCCGGTGCCGCTGTCGGCAGTACTGCGCGACGGACAGCTGATGCGGCTCAACGTCGGCATTCTCGTGCTGCACGCGATGCTGATGGCGCTGTTTGTCGAGCTGCCGTTGTCGCTGGAGGCGCATCTGCCGGCGCAGGCGCACTGGAAGGTGTACCTTCCGGTCATGCTCGCGAGCGTCGCGATCATGGTGCCGGCGATGCTCGCGAGCGAACGGCGCGGCAGGCAGAAGTCCGCGTTTCTCTGCTCGGTGGTGGTGCTCGGCGCGGCCGCCGCGGTACTCGGCGGCGGCGCGCAGTCGCTGCCCTGGATGGTTGCCGGGCTCGTGCTGTTTTTCGCGGCGTTCAACCTGCTTGAGGCATCGCTGCCCTCGATGGTGACCAAGCAGGCGCCGCCGGCGGCAAAGGGCGCCGCCATCGGCGTCTACAGCACCCTGCAATTCGTCGGCACTTTCGCCGGCGCGAGCGCCGCCGGCTGGCTGGCCCAGCATTACGGCCGCGAGGCGGTATTCGCGCTGTGCGTGGCGCTGGCCGCGGTCTGGTTCGCGGTCGCCGCCGGCATGAAGCCGCCGCAGCGGCTGGCGACGCGCCGCTACGAGTTGCCGCGGATGGCGCCCGATCGTGGCAGCGGCGTGGAGGCGGCGCCGGCGCGGGTGCCGGGCGTGCGCGAGGTGCTTTTCTCGGCCGAGGGCGTCGCCTACCTGAAAGTGGACAGCGCGGGGTTCGACGAACAGAATGTCATCCGCCTGCTCGCCAACGTAACCTGAAAACACAGTGGGAGAACAGCAATGGCCTCGGTCAACAAAGTCATCCTGATCGGCAACCTCGGCCGCGATCCGGAGGTGCGTTACATGCCGAGCGGGGACGCCATGTGCAATCTGAACCTCGCCACCACCGACACCTGGCGCGACAAAAGCGGCGAGAAGCAGGAAAAGACCGAATGGCACCGGGTGGTGATGTTCGGCAAGCAGGCGGAGATCGCGGGCGAATACCTCAAGAAAGGTTCGCCGGTGTACATCGAGGGCCGCCTGCAGACGCGCAAGTGGACCGACAAGGAAGGCCAGGACCGCTATACCACCGAGATCGTGGCCGACCGCATGCAGATGCTGGGGTCGCGCTCCGGCGGCAGCGAGCGCATGAGCGCCCAGGAGGACGCCGCGCCGGCGGCGGAGCGCCGCCCGGCTGCCGCCAAGTCCGGCGGCAATTTCGACGATCTCGAGGACGACATTCCGTTCTAGGCGCGGCGCGACGGCAGTGGCTGCGGGCCGGCGGGCGGCAGCAGCGTGCGCGCCAGCACCGGCGCGGCGCTGATCTCCTGCTCCAGCGCCTCGAGAAAGGCGCGCAGCTTGGCCGGCTGGTAAGGGCTCGCCGCGTACAGGGCGTGCATGTCGAGCGGCGCCGGCTCGAAGCGTTCGAGGAGCGTGGCGACCCTTCCGGCGCGCACATCCTCGTCGTACAGCCACACCGGGCCGATCGCGATCCCATTGCCGGCCAGCACGCCCTGACGGATGGCGCCGATGTTGTTGGTGCGGAAGTTTCCGGATACATGCACGACGATCTCGTCACGTCCGTCGGCAAAAGTCCAGCGCCCGGTCGGCGTCACCAGGCTGTTGATGATGCACTGGTGCCCTTCGAGCTCGCGCGGATGCTGCGGCGGACTGCCGTGCGCGCTGAGGTAAGCGGGCGAGGCGAGGCAGGCCTGACGGCTGGTGCCGAGCTTGCGCGCGATCAACCGCGAGTCGGGCAGGGGCCCGAAGCGCAATGCGACATCGATGCCGTCTTCCAGCAGGTCGAACCAGCGGTCGTTGAGGATCAGGTCGATATCGAGCTTCGGGAAGCGCCGGGTCAGCCGGAACAGCATCGGCGCCAGGTAGGCTTCGCCGAAGGCGGCCGGGGCGCTGATCCGCAGACGGCCGGAGGCCGACTGGCGCGCGGCGCCGACACTCGCCTCCATCTCGGCGACCTGCTCGATCAGGCCTTTGCAGCGCTCATACAGGTCGGCGCCGGGATCGGTGAGCTTGAGCCCGGATGTGCTGCGGGCGAGCAGCTGCGCGCCAAGATGCTGCTCGAGCTGCGCGACGATCTTGCTCACCGTGGGCTGGGTGACGCCAAGCTCGCGGGCGACCGCGGAAAAGCTGCCGGATTCTGCGACGCGCGCGAACACACGCATCGCCTGAAGCAGGTCCATGCCATTCATGCATCGAGTTTCAGGAATGCGGAGTATGCCAACTGGCCGGGTTTCGCGCGCGGGGTTCGAGCCGCGGGTTTCGCGAGATCGGCAATGAACAAGGGGAGATGAAGAATGAAAACCTACGAACTGCAGCCGAAACCCGGACTGGACAGCCTCACCCTGGTCGAGCGCGCGCAGCCGCAGCCCGGACCGGGCCAGGTGCTGATCCGGGTGAAGGCCTGGTCGCTCAATTACCGTGACCTGCTGGTGGCAAAGGGCGCCTACGGGTCGCCGCCGCCCGCCGGGCGCGTTCCCCTGTCCGACGGCGCGGGCGAGGTGGCCCAGACCGGCGCAGGGGTCACCCGGGTGAAGGTCGGCGACCGCGTGGCCGGCTGCTTCATGCAGCGCTGGCTGGCGGGCGACATCACTCCGGAGGCCTGGGCGAGCGCGATGGGTGGCGCCATCGACGGCATGCTGTCGGAATACGTGGTGCTGCACGAAGACGGCGTGGTGCGGCTGCCGGAGCACCTGTCCGACGAAGAGGGCGCGAGCCTGCCCTGCGCGGCGGTGACCGCGTGGAACGCGCTGGTGCGGGAGGCGCAGGTCAAGGCCGGCGATACCGTGGTGCTGCTCGGCACCGGCGGCGTATCGATGTTCGCGCTGCAGTTCGCGCGGCTGCACGGCGCGCGCTGCATCATCACCTCGAGCAGCGACGAGAAGCTCGAGCAGGCGCGCACCCTCGGCGCGGATCACCTGATCAACTACCGGACAGCACCCGACTGGGACAAGCGCGCGCTGGAGCTGACCGGCGGCCGCGGCGCCGACGTCGTCGTCGAGGTGGGCGGCGCGGGCACGCTGGACCGTTCGCTGGCGGCGGTGCGCATGGCCGGCAACGTGTGCCTGATCGGCGTGCTCACCGGCACCCAGGCGCCGGTCAACACAGCGGCCATCCTGCGCCGTCATGTGCGGGTTCGCGGCATCTACGTCGGCTCGCGCGAGATGTTCGAGGAAATGAACCGCGCCATCGCGCAGCACCGGCTCAGGCCGGTGATCGGTGCCCGCTACACGTTCGACCAGGCGCCGGCCGCGTACCGCCATCTGCAAGGCGCCGCCCATGTCGGCAAGATCGTGCTGCATGCGTGAGGCGGTCCGCGCCTTTGCGGGCGCGCAGGCATAGGGCGTATGCGCCGCGGCCGGCTAGCCTGCGCGCGCGGCGATGGGTAGGCTGCAGGCAGGTCGGCCGGCGCCGAACGCAGGCGGCCAAGGCCGGGTCGAACAGGCATGCGGCAGCGCCCGCGGTTGGGGCCCGGCCGCGATTTCCGAGAAAATAGGCGGATTCGCGTGCGTCGGCACACGGCCGGCCCCGGGCATGCAGTCTCTCAAGAGGTTGTGCAAATGACTCTCAAAGACGTCTCGCTGGACGACAAGTACACGCTTGCCGACGGACGCATCTTCATTACCGGCACCCAGGCCCTGGTGCGGCTGCCGATCATGCAGCACCTGCGCGACCAGGCGCTCGGGCTTAACACCGCGTGCTACATCTCCGGATACCGTGGCTCGCCGCTGGGCGGCTATGACCAGCAGCTATGGGCGGCGAAGAAGCATCTCGAAGCGCACAACATCGTCTTCAACCCCGGCGTGAACGAAGACCTCGCGGCCACCGCGATCTGGGGCACGCAGCAGCTCGGCTTCCACGGCGAGCCGAAGTACGACGGCGTGTTCTCGATCTGGTACGGCAAGGGGCCGGGGGTGGATCGCACCGGCGACGTGTTCCGCCACGGCAACCTGGCGGGAACCCATCCGCGGGGCGGGGTGCTGGTGCTGATGGGCGACGATCACACCTGCGAGTCGTCCACCACCGCGCACCAGAGCGAGTTCGCGATGGTCGATGCGATGATCCCGATTCTCAACCCGGCGGGCGTGCAGGAGCTGCTCGATTACGGCCTGATCGGCTGGGCGCTGTCGCGTTATTCCGGCTGCTGGGTCGGGCTGAAGTGCATGAAGGACACCATCGACGCCAGCGCGTCGGTCGAGGTCGGCGCCGAGCGGGTGAAGATCGCGCTGCCCGCCGATTTCGCAATGCCCGCCGGCGGCGTCAACATCCGCTGGCCGGACCATCCGCTCGACCAGGAAGAGCGCCTGCACAAGGTCAAGCTCGACGCGGTGAGGGCTTTCGCCCGCGCCAACCGGCTGGACAAGGTGGTGCTCGATGCGCCTGACGCGAAGCTCGGCATCGTCACCTGCGGCAAATCCTACATGGACGTGCGTCAGGCGCTGCAGTACCTCGGCGTCGACGAACAGGAGGCCGCACGCCTGGGCATCCGCCTGTACAAGGTGGCGATGACCTGGCCGCTCGAGCCGCAGGGGCTGACCGAGTTCGCCCAGGGGCTGGACAAGATTCTGGTGGTCGAAGAAAAGCGCGGGCTGATCGAGACCCAGGTGAAGGAAATCCTCTACGGGCGCGGCCGCGCGCCGGAGGTGGTCGGCAAGCGCGACGAGCTCGGCAAGGTGTTGCTGCGCTCCAATGCCGCGCTCGACCCGAACGAGATCGCGGTCGCCATCGGCCGCCGCGTGCTGGAATATCGTCCCGATCGCGAGCTCGAGGAGCGGGTGGCCGCCCAGGAACAGCTCAGGGCGCGCGTGCCGGACAAGCCGGCGATGGACCGCACGCCTTACTTCTGCTCGGGCTGTCCGCACAACACCGGTACGCGCGTGCCCGAGGGCTCGATCGCGCTGGCCGGCATCGGCTGCCACTACATGGCGCAGTGGATGGACCGCAGCACCGCCGGCTACACGCAGATGGGCGGTGAGGGCGCCAGCTGGATGGGCGAGGCGCCATTCGTGAAGACGGCGCACGCCTTTCAGAACATCGGCGACGGCACCTACTACCATTCCGGCCTGCTCGCGGTGCGGGCCGCGGTCGCTTCCGGCGTGAACATGACCTACAAGATTCTGTTCAACGATGCGGTCGCGATGACCGGCGGCCAGCATGTCGACGGGCCGCTCACGGTGCCGCAGATCACCCACCAGGTGGCGGCCGAGGGCGCGAAGAAGGTGGTGGTGGTGACCGATGAGCCGGACAAATACGGCGCCAATGCCGGCTTTGCCCCCGGCGTGGAGGTTTACCACCGCGACGACTACGACCGGGTGCAGCGCGAAATCCGCGAGATTCCCGGCGTCACGGCGATCGTCTACGATCAGACCTGCGCGGCGGAGAAACGCCGGCGGCGCAAGCGCGGGCAGTTTCCCGACCCGGCCAAGCGGGTGTTCATCAACGAGCTGGTGTGCGAGGGCTGCGGCGACTGCGGTGTCAAATCCAACTGCGTATCGGTGCTGCCGCTGGAAACCGAGTTCGGTCGCAAGCGCACCATCGACCAGTCCTCGTGCAACAAGGATTATTCCTGCGTGAAGGGCTTCTGCCCGAGCTTCGTGACCGTGCACGGGGGCACGCTGCGCAAGGGCAGCCAGCCCGCTTCTGCAGGCGCCGACACGCTGTTCGCGGCGGTGCCCGAGCCGCAGCAGCCGTCGCTCGATCAGCCGTACGGCATGCTCGTCACCGGCGTCGGCGGCACCGGCGTGGTGACGATCGGCGCGATCGTGGGCATGGCGGCGCATCTCGAGGGCAAGGGCTTCGGCGGCCTCGACATGGCGGGGCTCGCGCAGAAGGGCGGCGCGGTGTGGACGCATCTGCAGATCGCCGCCGATCCGGCGCACATCCGCACCGTGCGGCTCGGCTCGGGCGGGGCGAGCCTGCTGCTCGGCTGCGACCTGGTGGTGTCGGCCAGTCAGAAGACGCTCGACATCGTGCGCAACGGCACCCGCGCGGTCGTCAACCTGCATCAGCAGATGACCGGCGATTTCACCCGCAACGCCAACATGCAGTTTCCGGCGCAGTCGCTCAGGCGCGGCGTGCTCAAGGGCGTGGGCGAGGGCAACGCCGAGTTCGTCGAGGCCACCCGCATCGCGACCGCGCTGCTCGGCGACTCGATCGCGACCAACATGTTCATGCTCGGCTTCGCCTTCCAGAAGGGTCTGGTGCCGCTGGGCTCGGCGTCGATCAATCGCGCCATCGAACTCAACGGCGCCGCGGTGAAGATGAACCAGGCGGCCTTCCTCTGGGGCCGGCGCGCCGCGGTCGACGCGGCCGCCGTCGAGCGCCTGATCGCGCCGCGCGCACCGGCGGAGGACTCGCGGCACCTGTCGCAGTCGCTCGACGAGATGATTTCGCGGCGGACGGAATTCCTGACCGGCTACCAGAACGCCGCATACGCGCGGCGCTATGCCGAGCTGGTGTCGAAGGTGCGCGACGCCGAGTCGCGCCTGAAGGGGCGCAGCGGCCTGGCCGAGGCGGTCGCGCGCTACTACTTCAAGCTGCTCGCGTACAAGGACGAGTACGAGGTGGCGCGCCTGCACACCGACACCGGCTTCCGCGACAGGATCGCAAGCCGCATGGAGGGCGACTACCGCCTGCATTTCCACCTGGCGCCGCCGCTGCTGGCGAAGCGCAACCCCGACACCGGCGAACTGATCAAGTCGGAATACGGCGCCTGGATGTATCCGGCGTTCAGGCTGCTCGCGAAGCTGCGCTTTCTGCGCGGCAGCGCGCTCGACGTGTTCGGCTACTCGGCGGAGCGGCGCACGGAAAGACGGCTGATCGGCGAGTACGAAGCGCTGATCGCGGAAATCCTCGCCAGCCTTTCGGCCGACAACCATGACCTGGCGGTGCGGCTGGCCGCGATTCCCGAGGACATCCGCGGCTATGGCCACGTCAAGGAACGGCACCTGGCCGCCGCCCGCGCGAAGTGGACCGGCCTGATGACCCGCTGGCGCAGCGCGGAAACGGCGCCGGCGCAGGCCGCCTGAGCCGGCGCGGGGCCGTTCAGTCCGACTGAAC
>CALJLA010000275.1 GCA_937983055.1 uncultured Pseudomonadota bacterium | reverse complement strand
GATGGGGCCGACGGTCGGCGGCTACCTGACCGAGCTGCTGTCCTGGCGCTACATCTTCTACATCAACGTGCCGTTCGGGCTGCTGGCGCTGATCGGCGTGATGTCCTTCGTGCCGGAGACGGCGCGCGATCCCTCGCGCCGGCTCGACTGGTTCGGGTTCTTGGCGCTGGCGGTGGGCATCGGCGCGCTGCAGATGATGCTCGACCGCGGCGAGCGCCTCGACTGGTTCGAATCCGGCGAGATCCTGATCGAAGCGGGGCTGGCGGTGCTCGGGCTGTACGTGTTCCTGGTGCACATGTTCACCGCGCGCGAACCGTTTCTCGACCCGCGGCTGCTGATGAACCGGCGTTTCTTCCTGACGCTGCTGCTGATCTCGTTCTACGGCCTGCTCACCGTGCCGGTGATGGTGCTGATGCCGGCGTTCATGGACCATCTGCTCGGCTTTCCGATCGACACCATCGGCCTGCTGCAGTCGCCGCGCGGGGTTGGCCTGCTGGCGGCGCTGATCGTCAGCGGGCGCATCACCGGCAAGGTCGATCCGCGCTGGCAGATCGCCTTCGGGCTGCTGTGCCTCGCGGTGTCCACTGCCGAGATGGCGACCTGGAACCTGGAAGTCGGCCAGTGGCCGATTCTGTGGACCGGGTTCGTCCAGGGCGTGGGCGCCGGCATCATGCTGGTGCCGATCCAGGTGATCGCCTTTCCCGGGCTGCCGCCGCATCAGCGTACCGAGGCCGCCGCCGTGTTCAACCTGGTGCGCAGCGTGTGCAGCAGCATCGGCGTATCGGTGACGCTGACGCTGTACGTGGTGAACACCGCGGTATCGCGCGCCGGCCTAGTGGAGCATGTCACGCCGTTCAACCCCGCGCTCGGCCCGGGTGCGGCGACTGAGTTCGACACCGGTTCGGCGTTCGGGCTGGCCGTGCTGCAGGAGGTGATCGACCGCCAGGCGGCGATGCTCGGCTACGAGGCGGCTTTCCTGTTTCTCGCCGCTGCGGCGGTGGCCGCGCTGCCGCTGCTGCTGTTTGTCGGCCGGCCGCAGCGCGGCGCCGAGAAAGACCGTGAAGGCGAAGCCTACGCGATGGCCGAATAGGCTGGCCCAGGGAACTTCGGCCGCGCGCGCGGCACCTGGCCGCCTATCGGCGCGACAACTTTTCCTATTCCCGGTTGCCGGCATTCGGGCCGGCGGCGCGTCCGCCCCGGGGTCGCGAAGAAGCAACTAAAGCCGTTCCTTTGTGTAGAACACTATCCCTGGTTTGTACCCGCCAAAGGTAGTGTTTTCTCTTTGTGCGCTGCGGTTGGAAATATCTCCCGAATGTGGCTACGTTTGGAGGAAACAAAGGGAGCCTTTTCCGGCCGATCGCCGGTAGCATTCGCCCGTTTGCACAGTTGAATCGCTCTGGCGGCGAAATCCGCCGGAGCGCTGGCCACCGGTGCGTCCGCCGCCGCGGTTGAATCGAGAAATGCAGGTCCTGCACGGCAAGGCCAGGGCTTTCGCGAAATCTGTTGGCAGAATAAGAGGGGGAGTGATGAGCAGCGAACGGGTCCTGGCGACCTATCTGATCGAGACGCCGCATCCGCTCGAGCATGCCGCCGCAGTGATTGCCGGCGAGCAGTCGAGCGGCACCTTCGTATCCGTTCCGGGTGAAACGAACGAGCTGAAAGAGCGCTTCGGCGCGCAGGTGGTGAAGATCGATGCGCTGGAATCGGTCGACACGCCGAGCCTGCCGGGCAGCAAGGCGCCGCGCGCCGCCGGCGCAAAGCCGCAGTACCGGCGCGGCCGGATCACGATCTCGTTCCCGCTGCACAATTTCGGGCCGTCGCTGCCGAGCCTGCTGGCCACCGTGGCCGGCAACCTCTACGAATTGCAGGAAGTGTCCGGCCTGCGGCTGGAAGACCTGGAACTGCCGAAGGCATTCGCCGAACGCTACCCGGGCCCCGGCTTCGGCATCGAGGGCACGCGCAAGCTGGCCCAGGTTCAGGGCCGCCCGCTGATCGGCACCATCATCAAGCCGAGCATCGGCTTGTCCGTCGACGCGCTGGCGAAGCTGGTACGCGACCTGGCCACCGCCGGGCTGGATTTCATCAAGGACGACGAGTTGCAGGCCGACCCACTGTACGCGCCGTTCGAGAAGCGCGTCGCCGGCGTGATGCCTGAAATCGAGCGGGTGGCGGACAAGACCGGCCGCAAGGCGATGTACGCCTTCAACATCAGCGGCGACATCGACCACATGCTGCGCAGCCACGACCTGGTGAAGAAGCATGGCGGCACCTGCGTGATGGTCAACGTCAACAGCGTCGGCATCGCCGCGCTCGCGCATGTGCGGCGCCACTGCGAACTGCCGATCCACGGCCATCGCGCCAACTTCGGCGCGATGTCGCGGCATCCGCTGCTCGGCATCGGCTACACCGCTTACCAGAAAATCGTCCGCCTGGCCGGCGTGGACCACCTGCATGTCGGCGGCCTCAACAGCAAGTTCTACGAGACCAACGAAGAGGTCTCGCGCTCGATCCTCGACTGCCTGACGCCGATGTATGGCGACTACCGCGTGATGCCGGCGATCTCGTCCGGACAGTGGGCGGGCACCGCCATCGATACTTACGCGGCGACCAAGACCATCGACGTGATCCATCTTGCCGGGGGCGGCATCATCGCCCACCCGGGCGGCACCGCGGCCGGCGTGCGCAGCATGCAGCAGGGCTGGGAGGCCGCGCTCAAGGGCGTGCCGCTCGCGAAGTACGCGGAGACGCACGAAGAGCTCCGCGAGGCGGTCAAGAAATTCGGGGGGCGCTGATGGTCGGCGACACAAAACTCCTGCTCGCTTTCTACGGCGACGATTTCACCGGGTCGACCGACGCCATGGAGGCGCTGACGCTATCGGGGCTGCGCACCGTGCTGTTTCTTTCGCCGCCGTCGCCCGAGCTGCTGCGAAAGAAGTTTCCCGACCTGCGCTGCCTGGGTGTGGCCGGCACCAGCCGCGCAATGTCGCCGTCGGAAATGCAGGCCGAGGTCGAGCCGGTGCTGCGCGAGCTGTGGTCGCTCGGCGCGCCGGTGCTGCATTACAAGGTGTGCTCGACCTTCGACTCGTCGCCGACCATTGGCAGCATCGGCTGCATCGCCGACATTGCGCGCCGGGCGCTGGTGCCGGGGCGGGTGATCTCGATCCTGGCGGGCGCGCCGCCGCTGCGCCGCTATACCGTGTTCGGCAACCACTTCGCCACCGCCGGCGACGAGATCTACCGGCTGGACCGCCATCCGACCATGTCGCGCCACCCGTCGACGCCGATGCACGAGTCGGACCTGCGGCTTCACTTGGCGCAGCAGACGCAGGCGAGCATCGGGCTGATGAACGTGGTCGAGCTGGGTGGCGACGACACCCAGGTCGACGCGCGCCATGCCGACAAGCTGAAAGCCAAGCCGGACATGCTGCTCTACGACGCGCTCGACGATGCGCATCTGCGCACCGTCGGCCGGCTGATCTGGCAGCAAGGCCAGCGTGAGCCGCACTTCTCGATCGGCTCGTCCGGGGTGGAATACGCGCTCGCGGCGCACTGGCGCGCGAGCGGGATGATCGGCCGCGAGCGGGCGAAGTTTCCGCCGATCAAGCCGGTGAAGCAGATGCTGGTGATGTCGGGCAGCGCGTCGCCGATGACCGCGCAGCAGATCGACTGGGCCGGCAAGAACGGCTTCAACTGCATCCGCGTGCCCACCGAGTCGCTGGTTCAGCCGCAAAATGCAAAGTCGGCGCGGGAAAAGCTGTTCCAGCAGGCGCTCGATGCGTTCTCGGGCGGGCACAGCGTGCTGCTGTATTCGGCGGCCGGGCCGGACGATCCGAGCATCCGCGCCACCCGTGACAAGCTGACCGAAGGCGGAGGCAGCTCGGCACGGGTGCTGGGCGCGGAGATGGGGCGCATGACGCGAGACCTGTTGGCGCGCACCGGGCTGCGCAGGGTGGTGATCGCCGGCGGCGACACGTCGAGCTACGCCACCCAGGAACTGCAGCTCTACGGACTGGAGATGCTGTCCGAGCTGACGCCGGGCGCGCCGCTGTGCCGCGCCTATTCGGAGGACCCGCAGTTCGACGGGCTCGAGATCGCGCTGAAAGGCGGCCAGATGGGCAAGGCGGACTACTTCGGGCTGGCGCGCGGCACGTGAACAGGCTTTCGGGCCCCGCCGGGCAGCTTCGCCGGGGCGCCTGACCAGATGATCAATTCTCAAGCAAAGGAGCAAAGACGATGAGCCAGAAGAAAGTTGCAGTGATCGGCGCGGGCGGCAAGATGGGTTACCGGGTGTCCGCCAACCTGAAAAACTCCCCCTACGACGTCAAGCATGTAGAGGTCAGCGAGGCCGGCCGCGAGCGGCTGAAAAAGGAACTCGGCATCGCCTGCGTCGATGCCGACACCGCGCTGCGCGATGCCGACATCGTGCTGCTGACCATTCCCGACAACATGATCGAAAAGGTCACTAAGCAGCTGGTAAGCAAGTTCAAGAAGGGCGCGACCCTGATCGCGCTTGACGCGGCGGCGCCGTTCGCCGGCCATCTGCCCGATCGCGAGGACCTCACGATCTTCGTGGCGCATCCGTGCCATCCGCCGATCTTCAACGACGAGACCGACCTCGAGGCCAAGCGCGACTACTTTGGCGGCATCAAGGCCAAGCAGGCGATCGTGTGCGCGCTGCTGCGCGGCGACGAGAAGAACTACGCGGTGGCGGAAGACGTGGCCAAGCGCATGTACGCGCCGGTTATCCGTTCGCATCGCGCGACCGTGGACCAGATGGCGATTCTCGAGCCGGTGCTGTCGGAGACGGTGTGCGCCACCTGCCTGACCATCATCCGGGAGGCTACCGACGAGGCGGTGCGCCGCGGCGTGCCGGAGGCGGCCGCGCGCGACTTCATTCTCGGGCACCTGAACGTCGAGCTGGCGATTCTGTTCGACCAGCTGCCCGGCGTGCGCATGTCGGATGCGGCCAACAAGGCAGTCGAGCGCGCCAAGAAAGAGATCTTCGCGCCCGACTGGAAGAAAGTGTTCGAGCGCGAAGCGATCGCCGAAAACATTCGGATGATCACTTCGTAGAGAGGGTGGAGGAGAAGGCCGCGGCAGGAAACCGGGGCAACGGCCCGCCCGGTGGCGAACAGGTTTCCAGCCAACAATGCGATGCAGTGGATTTGAACAGAAACGGGCGCGGCAGCGCTGCGCCTGACGGAGAGCGCTAATGGTCAAGAAAGAGGTAGCAAAGGGCAAGAGCGGGCGCGTGATCGTGATGGATTCGATCACCAAGGTGAAGCCGGAGGACAAGGGCGCGATCGTGGTGTGCGCCTCGCATGGCGGCACGAGTTCCGGCGAGTTTGCGCTGGAGGTGCCGCTCAAGCTGGTGATCTTCAACGACGCAGGCGTCGGCAAGGACGATGCCGGCATCGCAGCGCTGGAGATGCTCCAGTCCAAGGGCGTTGCCAGCGGCGCGGTGGCGCACACCAGCGGGCGCATCGGCGATTCGCTGGACATGTGGGAAAACGGCGTGCTTTCGCATGTCAACGCGGCCGCGAAGAAGCTCGGCCTGTCAGAGGGTGCGCGGGTTCGCGACGCGCTGACCAAGCTGGTTCAGTCCTGAAGGGGAGGGCATCCCGTGGCCGTCGATCCGAGACACAAGAGCCGCCCGCTGCTGGAAGGGCCGGACCGCGCGGTGGCGCGCTCGATGATGAAAGCGGTGGGCTTCACCGATGAAGACCTGTCGCGCCCGCAGATCGGGGTGGCGCATTGCTGGATCGGCACCATGCCGTGCAACTGGAACCATCGCGAGCTGGCACAGCGGGTGATGGACGGCATTCGCGCGGCCGGCGGCACGCCGATCGAGGTCAACACCGTGGCGATCAACGACGCCATCACCACCGGCACCGAGGGGATGAAGACCTCGCTGGTGAGCCGCGAGGTGATCGCCGACTCGGTAGAACTGGTGGCGCGCGGTCACATGTTCGACGGCATCGTGACCATTTCCGGCTGCGACAAGACGATTCCGGCGATGGCGATGGTGCTCGGGCGGCTGAATATCCCCAGCCTGACCCTCTACGGGGGCTCTATCCAATCCGGCGCCTGCACCAAGCCGAACAAGCTGTTTGCCGGCCGCAAGCTCACCATCCAGGACGCCTACGAGGCGCTCGGCGCGTTCAACGCCGGCAAGATCACGGCGGAAGAATTCAAGGACGTGGAAGATCACGCCTGTCCGGGCGCGGGCGCCTGCGGCGGCCAGTTCACCGCCAACACCATGGCCACCGCCTACGAGATGCTCGGCATCTCGCCGATGGGCTGGAACGACGTGCCGGCCACCAACCCGGCGAAGGTCGATGTCGCCTTCGAGGCCGGCAAGCGGGTGATGGAACTGGTGAAAAAAGGCATCACGCCGCGCTCGCTGGTCACGCGGCGCAGCTTCGAGAACGCGATCACCGGCGTGATGGCCACCGGCGGCTCGACCAACGCGGTGCTGCATCTGCTGGCGACCGCGCACGACTATGGCGTGGAACTGGCGATCGACGACTTCGACCGCATCTCGCGCAAGACCCCGGTGCTCGCCGATCTGCGGCCCTGGGGCACCTATACCGCGCCGGAGATGTACGACGCCGGCGGCATGCCGGTGGTGGGCAAGCGGCTGCTGGAGGCCGGTTTGTTGCATGCGGACGAGCAGACGGTGAGCGGCCGCACTCTCGGTCAGGAGATCGCGGCTGCGAAAGAGCCGGCCGGCCAGGTGGTGATCAAGCCGCTGGCGCAGCCGCTCAAGATAGAAGGCGGCCTCGCGATCCTGCGCGGCAACCTCGCGCCGGGCGGCTGCGTGATCAAGATTTCCGGTCAGACCAAGAAGCTGCACCGCGGGCCGGCGCGGGTGTTCGAACGCGAGGAAGACGCCTTCCAGGCCATCAAGGACGGGCAGATCAAACCCAACGACGTGATGGTGCTGCGCTACGAGGGCCCGATGGGCGGGCCGGGCATGCGCGAGATGCAGCTGGTGACCGGCGCTCTGCAGGGCTCGGGCCTGGGCGAAACGGTGGCGCTGATGACCGACGGTCGCTTTTCCGGTGCGACCCGTGGTTTCGTCATCGGCCACATCGTGCCGGAAGCGGCCGCGCGCGGGCCGATCGCCGCCCTGCGCGACGGCGACATCGTCACCATCGACGTCGAGCACCGGAAGCTCGACGTCGATCTGACCGAGGCGCAGCTGCGCGAGCGCCTGGATGCCTGGCAGCCGCCGGCGCCGCGCTACACCCGCGGCGTGCTGGCGAAGTACGCGCGGCTGGTGGCCGATGCGTCGCGCGGCGCGGTCACCGACGATGGCATGCGCTGATCGCGGCCGGCCAGCGCGCTGACCGCAGACACCCATGAAAACGCTGTCCGAACTGGCCGAGCAGCCGCTCGCCACGCCGCCCTCGGGCTGGCGCAAGCCTGTGTTCGCGCTGGAGAAGGCGGTCGGCACCACGATCGAGGTGGCGGCCGCGCTGTTGGTGCTGGTCGAGGTCGCGGTGCTGTTCGCCGGCGTGATGTCGCGTTACGTGTTCCACAGCCCGATCGTGTGGTCGGACGAGCTGGCGTCGATTCTCTTCCTCTGGCTGGCGATGCTCGGCGCGGTGGTGGCGCTGCGTCGCGGCGAGCATATGCGCATGACGGCGGTGGTGGGCATGGTGTCCCCGCCGGTGAGGGCGTTTCTAGACGTGTTGTCCATCGCGGCGCCGGTGGTGTTCCTCGCGCTGATCGTCTACCCCGCCTATGAATTTGCCCACGACGAGATCGTGATCACCACGCCGGCGCTGGCGATCTCGAATGGCTGGCGCGCGGCGGCGCTGCCGGTGGGCGCCGCGCTGATGCTTGCCATTGCGCTGCTGCGCCTGCTCGAGGTCGGCAACTGGCGGCTGGTCGGGGCGGCGCTCGCCACCATCGGCGCGGTCGTCGGCGTTCTGCTGCTGCTGCAGCCGGTGCTGTTCCAGATCGACAACTTCAATCTGCTGATCTTCTTCGTCGGCATCGTGGCGCTGTGCGTATTCGCCGGCGTGCCGATTGCCTTTGCGTTCGGACTGGCGACCTATGGCTATCTCGCAATCACCACCATGGTGCCGGTGCCGGTGATCGTCGGGCGAATGGACGAGGGGATGTCGCACCTCATCCTGCTGTCGATTCCGCTGTTCGTGTTTCTCGGGCTGCTGATCGAGATGACCGGGATGGCGCGCGCCATGGTGGCTTTCCTCGGCAGCCTGCTCGGTCATGTGAAGGGTGGTCTGTCTTATGTCCTGGTGGGCTCGATGTACCTGGTGTCGGGCATTTCCGGCTCGAAGGCGGCCGACATGGCGGCAGTGGCGCCGGTGCTGTTCCCAGAGATGGAGCGTCGCGGCGCCAAGAAGGGCGACCTGGTGGCCCTGCTGTCGGCCACCGGCGCGCAGACCGAAACCATTCCGCCGAGCCTGGTGCTGCTGACGATCGGCTCGGTGACCGGCGTGTCGATCGCTGCGCTGTTCACCGGCGGCCTGCTGCCGGCCGTGGTGCTGGGGCTGACATTGTGCGCGCTGGTGTGGTGGCGTTACCGCAACGAGGACCTGTCGCATGTGCAGCGCGCCACCGCGCGCCAGATCGGCGTGGCGCTCGTCATCGCGCTGCCCGCGGTGGCGCTGCCGTTCCTGATCCGGGCGGCGGTGGTGGAGGGCGTGGCCACGGCCACCGAAGTGTCCACCATCGGCATCATCTATTCGGTGGTGGCGGGGCTGCTGATCTACCGACGCTTCGAATGGCGCCGGCTGATGCCGATGCTGGTGGATACGGCGTCGCTGTCCGGCGCGATTCTGCTCATCATCGGGGCAGCCACGGCGATGGCCTGGTCGCTCACCCAGTCCGGCTTTTCGCAGGACCTGACCGACGCCATGGCGGCCCTGCCGGGCGGGCCGATCGCCTTCATCGCGGTGTCGATCGTGGTGTTCACCATTCTCGGCAGACTGCTGGAGGGCATTCCCGCGAGCGTGTTGTTCGGGCCGCTGCTGTTCCCGATCGCGCGCGAGGTGGGCGTGCACGAGGTGCACTACGCGATGATCGTCATCCTGGCGATGGGCGTAGGCCTGTTCGCGCCGCCGTTCGGCGTCGGCTACTACGCCGCCTGCGCCATCGGCCGGGTCAACCCGGACGAAGGCGTGCGGCCGATCATCGGCTACATGGTCGCGCTGGTGATCGGGCTGATCGTGGTGGCCGCGGTACCCTGGATCTCGATCGGGTTCCTCGACTGATGCGCGCGACCGAAAAAACCGTGAACGCGGAAGCCGGTGCCTGCGTCCGAAACCCGTGGACCTGCGGCGAAGGGCGCGCCCGGGAGGCCTCATGCTGAAAATCGAAACGTCCGCCGGGCGCGCGACGCGCCGCAGGCTGCTGGCTGCCGGCGCCGCGCTGCCGCTGCTCGCGATCGGCGGCTGCTCCACCGAATCGCGGCCGAAGTATCGTTTCAAATTCGGCAGCAATCTGCCGATGACGCACCCGATCAACCAGCGGGTCAAGGAGATCGTGCCGAAGATCCTCGAGGAATCGGGCGGCCGGCTGGAGGTGCGCCAGTTTCCGAACAACCAGCTCGGCGGCGATTCGGACATGCTGACACAACTGCGGCACGGGGCGCTAGAGATGTTCGTGGTGTCGGGCAGCA
>CALJLA010000274.1 GCA_937983055.1 uncultured Pseudomonadota bacterium | reverse complement strand
ACACACCCTTACATTGAGGATCCTCCGGAATAACCTGGTCTGCGCTCTTTCAAGGGGATAACTTATGCGCGAGCGTATTGTGAGGGAACTTCGTTTTTAGAATTCCATTCCGGTTCCGGAGGCCGGGTGCTGGCTTTGGCTTGGAGCACTTTCTGGCAACAACCTTTACGGCTCAATCAGCATTGACGGTGTCAGCTATCGAGCCCATCGCGTTTCATACGAGTGCTTTGTTGGTGCAATCCCGCCAGGGAATGTTGTGTGCCACACGTGCGATACGCCTTCTTGCATAACCCCATCACACCTTTGGGTTGGCTCGCAATCAGACAACATTGCTGACCGAGTGAAAAAGAAGCGTGGCGCCATGCATGAGCGGCATCCTCGAGCCAAACTTTCCTGGGAAGACGTTGGAGAGATACGTAAGAGCGACTTATCGCTGCGAAAGCTGGCGGCACGATATGGCGTGGCGCACTGCACGATACTCAATGCCAAGCGCGGTACAACATGGAGGCGTCGATGAAATTCTTTGTAGAGTGGGAAAGTGGCGGCGTTCTGGAGATTGAGAGAACACGGGGCGACGTGGCCGATATTGTCCCCAACTTCCTGAGCATGTGCAGTGAATCCCGCGTGATCGGCCCCAATTCGGCAGACACGCTTGAGGACTGGACACTGGACGACCTGGCCCCTCTGGACGGAGAGAGCGATGGAGATTGAAGGAATAACCCTTCTGCGAACCTGTTACGCCTGTCCCGAGCAATACGACGCAAAGGACAGTGAGGGGCGGCAGTGCGGATATTTGCGCCTCAGGCACGGCGGGTTTGCTGTGTGGTACCCGGATGTAGGCGAGGGTCGCGTTATCTATCGTGCCGAGCCTCGCGGGGATGGCATTTTCGAGGATGACGAGCGCGAGCACTACCTGACTGCGGCTGTGCGTGCGATCAAAGCGCATGAGTCAGGCGGGAAGCGGTGCCCGAATTGCGGCCATGCTCTGGACGGAGAGAGCGAGTGACCCATACGTGGGACTGGTGTCCGACCTGCGAAGCCGAAACGGTAATCTGCGGAACGTGTGGCAACAACACCTGCAATGGCGGCTATGGGCGAGTGAACGGGGAAAATTGCCCTGATTGCCCTGATGCCTACGCCCTGTTTTTGGGCGAAGCGAAAGAGAACACAGGAGAGTGACTGGATGGGCGTCCGGCTCGTAATTTTTGGAATTGCGACCCGCGAGCACTCATGAAGGGCGTGGCGCGACGGCGCGACGTTCCGGAGTGGACAACCTCGCTGTGACGGCAGGGCGTCCTTCCAGTCACTTTCTACAGGAGGCAATGAATGAGCGATCTATCCGATCTGGGCAAGGAATTCGAGAGCATGGCTCTGTGGGCGTATGGAGCAGCAACTATTCTGGAAAGCAGGCCAAACAGCGAAACCGACGTTCGGAACCTGAAGCGGATTTCGCAATTACTCAGCATCGCGAGCGGGCACCTGGACGTTTTGCGAGAACGGGCCGCAACGGAATCAGAGGAAGCGTGAATGAGCGTTGAAGAAGCCATGGCTGTATTGAAGACGGCACTGCGTGAGGATGAGGGCTACTGGATCGGCTGGCAGGCGAATATCGCAATGGCAATCCATGACACTCCCATGGGTGATGAAGAGCGCCCGTTTATGGTCGAAGACCATGAAGTGCACCAGTGGCGCAATCGCTGTGCAAGGACCTTCTTAAACCGCCTGTGCGGCCTTCAGGGCGACGGTACGCCCATGCCTGACGACATACCCGGCATGGCTGGAATCGCGCTCAGCGTTGCATCAGAGGAAGCGTGAATGGACACAGCGAAACGATTTGCCGAACTGAACAGACTGGACAAGAGCGCACTGATCGAGCGCGTGATGTTGCTTGAGCGCCAGGTTCAGCGATTACTTGCAGAACAGAAAGCAGAGTAGTACAAAGAGTGAATGCCGGAAGCGTTGGCGCGCTTTACGGATCAGATGGCACAACATCGTTACCAACCGGCCCTTCAGGGCCAATTGTCCGAAAGCCATCCGATCCGAGTCAACCCCGGCACAGAAAGTGTTTGTTGGAGACGTTCCTTGGTTGCGGGATATCCCGTTATCGCGTGCGTAACCCCGCTGAACCATGGCAGTAGCAGATGCTGAGCCAGAAAAAAGGGGTAACTGAGAACGTTTCCATCAAACACTTTCAACCAGATCGCACGCGGTCGGTTTAAAGACGGCGGCGCGTGCGTGAGAGAGTGAGATGGTGGTTTTGACGTTTGCCCGACCAGACGGCGCACAAGCGATTACGCAGGGTGCGCGGATGAAGTGTCGGGAACATGAAGGCCACCAGTGGAAACGCCTCAGAAAGGGCCCGCGACCGTTGTCGGCCGAATGCGGCAGGTATGAACCGACGTAACCCGCCGGGACCTGACGGGACAAACAGCGCAGGACACGCCCGCTTATCACTCTCAAGCCGCTACCGTGGGGCGTCCCAAAGCGGCAACGGATAGTGCGAACCGGCTGACATCCAGGGACCACAGTCGAACAGCCGGCACCCGAATGGGGACTCGTCTCAATCGGGAAGTGCATCCTCACCTCGAAAGGGGCGGGATGCGCTCACCCTCGCGAGGATCTGAACTCATCGGGAAGTTGAGAAGAGTTATTTAAAAAAGTGTGTGTGGCGAGCGAAGCGAGCGAGCCGGACACTGAAAGCGTTGAAATACGCGAAGAGATGGAGACTCGAATATGGCCCGAGTGTGCCCGCCGCATGGGTTCAGGCCGTCAGAGACGGACATTGAAATCATCCGGCACGAATACCCGAACGTGAATATTCGGGAGGAACTGCAAACGTTTTGCCTGACAGACTTTGCCGGCGCGCCGCCCAACTGGTCAACCAAGTTTGTCTGGTGGTGCCGCAATGCCAATGAGAAGTACATTCGCGGCGAGAAAGGTCCCGTGGACATGCCAAGTCGGGAATATGTCCCTGAGTGGCAACGCCGCGGGTTTGAGAATCAGGAGGCCATGGATCTGTACGACAAGACCCGCTGGGCGCACGAGAACCGGACGTGGGTGGAAGAAAACGGCACGGATTCCGAGAAGGCACTGGTCAGGAGATTACTGGGATGATCAAAACCTACAAACCGAACGACGAAGCGCGGATACAGGCGATGCAGCTTCGGCACGAAAACCATATGGCGATTCGCGAATGGCTTGGGGCGCGATCCATCCATCGGATTTCGCCGGATGGCATCTGGCGGATCGAGCTTGATGAGGGACACCTTGATTTACGACATGCGGATTACGTGTGCCGGGATGAAGCGCTTGGTGTTGATGCCGTTCCGCGCGAGAGGTTCAAAGAGGAATGGCAAATCTTCTACCCGAAGGTCTGCGCGTGGTGCGAAGTCGCATTTGACGCCAGACGCCCTATGCAAAAGTTCTGTTCAAGTGCGTGTCGTGAGCGAGATCGGTACGCCCGCGTAGGGATGAGATCGACCAAAGAGCAACGCGCTCGCTGGCACAGGCAAAGGATTTCTCGCCCCGGTATGCGCGAGCACATCAATCGACAAGCGCGAGAGCGATACCGGCAGGTTCAGGGATGGATTCGCCGTCACAAGCTTGAGGTCGGTTGTGCCGATTGCGGTTATAAGGAGCACTGGGCGGCGCTCGACTTCGACCACGTTCGTGGCGAGAAAGAGATCAATGTTTGTAATGCCAAGAGCATTTCGCAGGCCAAACGAGAGGCTGCGAAGTGCGAGGTGGTATGTGCCTGTTGTCATCGGATTCGAACAGTCGAGCGCATGAACCCCTGCGACCCGGATGTATTCAAAAAGAGATGGGTGGAAGTATGACCAAAAACCGCTGGATGCCGAAAGAACCGAAGCGCACGAAGAAGAAAACCCACGAACAGATCGACGCCGAGATTGCTGATTTCCTCGCTCGAGGCGGCAAAATAGATGTGGTGCCGATCATCGTTCGTGACCAACAGGGGCCGCTGAGCCTCAAGAAGCACAACTGATGGACCAACTTTATAGGCATCGCAGGTTGGGCTATGAAGCCTGGGTTTTTGGTCGTGACAGAACCTGGGTCTGGTACTGGAGCCGCGGCCGTAACTGGCGCCTGACCCACAAGGAATTCGAGAAGGCATACGCATGAGCGGATGGATCGGTGTTGACCTTGACGGCACGCTGGCCCGCTATGAGCACTGGCAAGGCCCGGCGCACATCGGCGAGCCGGTTCAACCGATGCTGGATCGGGTAAAGGCATGGCTTAAGGAAGGTCGTGAGGTTCGGATTTTCACGGCGCGAGTAACCTATACGCCAGAACGACAGCAGGAGCACGCAGTAGCGCGTTTGGCTATTCAGGCATGGTGCGAAGAGCACATTGGCCAGAAGCTTGAAATCACGAACGTGAAAGATTTCGACATGATCGAACTATGGGATGACCGTTGCGTTCAGGTTCAGCCCAATGCCGGTATTCCTGTGGTCGAATTCTGGCGGCATTCCCTGTGAGACGCGCAGCCCGCACAGACGCCAATCAGCCGGAGATTGTGGCTGCATACCGGGCACTTGGGTGGACCGTGGTTCACACGCATATGGTTGGGAATGGGTTTCCGGATCTGATTGTGGGGCGCAGTTTCGAAATCACGGATTTGATCGAGATCAAGAATGGAGGCAAACCGCCATCTGAACGCCGACTGACGCCCGACGAAGAGCGATTTAAAAATAACTGGCTGGGCCGCCCCGTGCGGATCATCGAGTCAGTGGACGACGTTATTGCACACAACGAGGAAGTATCATGCGAGGACAAGTAGCAAGAGACGGGCGCAAAAATGGCATCGGGAAAGGTATATCCGTATTGCCGATGGACCTGTTAACGCCTGAGACGTGGCCGGTACGCCCGCTGATCTATTGCGACCGCTGCGGGCTGGAAAAGCGCGAAACCTGTATGCAGACAGGGCGCAAGGTACATAGTGCGTGTGGTAACCTGTCGCCATGAGATACGCGCTGGCTGTTCTGCTCGCCCTCTCGTCCCACGCCTGGGACAAACCCCAAAAGCCGGTCAAGGAAACCCCCGATGATCGAAGCGTCACTTCTCGTTCTGATAGCCGCGCTTATAGCAATAGTCGCAGTGCGTCAACATCGGATGCACGTGCAGCAGTCGGAGATGTATCAGCTACTGGAGGAACTGCAAGTGCAACTGGCGGAAACGCATCTGTCGGAGATGTGGGATCCGACGTCATCGTCGGGGATATCTCCGGCGGCACCACCTCCAGCCAGTCCTTCAGCGGCGATTCCTCGTCCACCGTCAACATTCAGCACAAGCAGCGACGACAGGCCCCCGGGGTCGTTCTCGGATCTACCTACGCAAGCAATCCCTGCTGGCAGCCAGGACGATCCTTTGGGGGAAGTGGTCCGGGAATCGGTGGTGGATACCAGGGCAAGGGAAAGCCAGACGAACGCTGCAACGTCCGCGAATGGGCCCGGGTCTTCAGCGGAACCACCGACCCGATAGCCCGTTACGTCCTGTGTCACGAACCGCAGGCCCTGAATGTCTTTGAAACGGCCGATGCGTGCATGACCTACGGCTACCAGACGTCCTCTGAGGGGCCTGATTACTCCGCCATAGTAGAAGACCAGCAGGCACAGATACGCGCCCTGGAGGCCACTCTGAAGCGTCAGGCGCAGATTCTGGCCGGCTTGAGCGAGAACGACGCGAAGCAGTCAAAGTTGCTGGAGCAAAAATCCCGCCCTGTGGCGAAGGATCGGCACGACCGGCCGCAACTGGCAGCCCTGAAAGCCAAGGTGGAGGCAGAATACCAGTGAGCCCTGGGATAACGCGGGGAAAACCACAGTACGGGAGCGACGTGTGCAAGCGCGCAACGCACGGAAACGGGTGCCGACGTTACGAATGGGTGGAAGGCCCATGATTGAACACTTCAAACAGCATTCCATCCCCTACCTGATTACCGGCGCCCTGACGCTGACGGTCGGCTGGTTCGCCTGGTCCTTCGATCACCTGGTAGACGACCGTATCAGCGCGTTCTACGACAACAAGGGCGTGCCAAAGACCGACGTAGAGAACATCCGCGGCCAGATCGACACGATCAACGCCAAGCTTGACGACATTGCCGAGCGTCACGAAGACATGCGCGAGGATCTGGGCGAGGTGCGCGAAGACTTCCGAACACTGGTGAGAGCACTATGAGCCGCACCCGACATGCTCACTGGCAGAACAAAGGCGATTTCTGGAGCCGCAGGCCGTGTTCCGGAATGCCCCGACAGACGTACTTCAAGCGCCTGACGCGCCGCATTGAGCGACAACAGGCAAAGCGATCAATGGAGAAAGAGACGTGCGAAAACTGATACTGGCTGCACTCGTCCTGACAGGCGGCTGCAACAGCCTGAATCTGTCCAACACCGTCGCAGGCGGCGCCTGTGGCGATGTGGACTACAACGTAACGGTAATGGGTGCGCCCATACTCGGCATCAAAGCCGGTCGTGAGTGCATCCCTGATGCGACAGAGACCACGACCACGACCACGGCAAAAACCGAATGAAAAAGCGCAAACTAAAGAGGCGGATCAGGGATCTGGAGCGACGGGTGTCCGCGCTGGAGCGTCAGCCGCAGACCTGGTACACGTTGCCCAATAGCACCACCCGGGCGGTGTTTGAGCCGGGAGCATCCACGACCGACACGGTAAACATTCCGTCCGTCTGGATTGGCAATGAATGGCAGACACCTGACTACATCATCACTCAGACATGAGCTGGGCCCCCACCCCAAAGCACAACGCCTATACGGCAGGCGGTGGCATTGGTTTGATGGTGGCCCAGATCCTCGATGATCGCCTGTATCTGACGGGTGATTTTTCCAACGTCGAAGCGACAGTGATCGCGCTTTGTGTCGGCTGGTTTGCCAGCTTTTTCCAAAAGGAGCCGCCGACCCTCACGGACAGGGTATGAAATCCATCGATTCTGCTACCCGGCGCAAGATCTACCGCGCCTACATTGGTGTGTTCCGGCGCCAGTCACGCATTGCCGGCCTCAAGGCGACGTATGCCGCGGCTATGTACGAAGGCGATGCAGGCGCTGCCGATCATGCCCTGACCTCGCTGCACGAGGTCCGCTCAACCGGGAAAACAGGCAGGGAGGTCAACGCCGAATTCGGTATTGCGCCGTCCTGGTTCATGAACGACATCTACAACGCAACTGCAAGCCTGCGGCTTAAGGACTGACCCATGAAAATAAAATGGATTTTGCTGGTGTGGGCCGTTGCCCTGTGTGGAACGGTGGCATTTGCGGAAGGGCGCAATCCCCCCTTCCCGGCCGAAAAACTCGGGGCGTACGCAGGCGCGAAATTCTGCGTGGTCGGGATATCGCAAACGCAACATCAGTTTGACTGGTTCATTGATCAGGGGTATCCCGCTCAATACGGCATCGAAATGGTGAATGCTTCCTACCAGGGCTGTCATCTGACGGCCATTCTTGATCCCACGGCACCGGGTCACTGCGCGACTTACTTCACGGATGCCGCGGCCGCGTGCGGCGATGCGGATGTGTACATCATCAAAGCGTCGCGGTGCGCCCGGGAGGGGTCCAAATGCCCCGACTTCGACCCCAACGCAAACGAGAATGCGCGGCTGGCCTGGGACCTCGAGAACTTCCTGACGGCCTTTCGCGCGGCGGTGAATACGTCCGGGAAAGACATGTGGTTTATTCCGCGCACCAACGGGACCAAGTGCGTGATTCACCCGGATCCCTACGCATACGAGAATCAGCAAGAGATCGCCGCTCTCGCCGCTGCGCATGCAGACGTCTACGAGTTCGAGGACGGCTGGATCCCGTGGGGTGAGGTCACAGATGCGCATTTCACGAATGACGGGAAGTTCTGCCACAACTCCGATTTGGGCAACGAGCATATTTTCATGCGGTGGTTGCGCTGGTTTGATGCGGCGGTGAACGGTGTCCCTTACACGCAGCCCGATCCCAGCCCGCATCCCGGAGGCGGCGAGCCGCCGTCAGGCGATCCGCTATGCAGTCATCAGGCGGACTACGACGGGGATGGACTGAACGGACCGACCGAAGAGGGCGTGCCTGACCCGGTACTACTGGAGGCATTCCCCGGGACGGATGGTATCGATTGCTCTACTCCGGACTCACTGGAAGATCAGGACCCGTTGACGTAGTAGAATGGCCCGATGGGGACGGTAGCCGTTGAGCAATCAACGTCGGGCCAGGCGAATTCCGACACGGTTTCGCTGGCTTACGGCAGCAAGCTGGTCAGCGGCAATCTGGTCATTGTTTTTGGAACCCCGCAGGCGAACGCAGACGCCCCGCGCTACGTCGCGGGGGATGGCACACAGTGGGATG
>CALJLA010000273.1 GCA_937983055.1 uncultured Pseudomonadota bacterium | reverse complement strand
CAGAGCGCGCAGAATGCGCAGCGCGGCGCAGGCTGCGCCGTAGCCGTTGTCGATGTTGGTGACGGTGAGTCCCGGCGCGCAGCTTGCCAGCATGGCATTCAGCGCGGTGCGGCCGCCTTCCGCCACGCCATAGCCGACCGAGGTCGGCACGCCGATCACCGGGGCCGACACCAGGCCGCCGATCACCGTGGGCAGCGCCGCATCCATGCCGGCCACCGCGATCACCACGCGCAGCCTGCGCACTTCCTCGATGCGCTCGAGCAGCCGCCACAGGCCGGCCACGCCGACATCGTTGATCTCGGCACTGGCCTCGCCGTAATAGCGCAGGGTGCGCGCCGCTTCTCGCGCAACCCGGACGTCGGAGGTGCCGGCCGCCACCACCGCCACCCGGGACTCGCCGGTGACCTCGTGCGCGCCGCCGAAGAAACCGGTGCCGGAAACCGGCTCGTAGTCGATGGCGGCGCGATGCGACTCGGGCAGCGCCGCGAACTGTTCGGCGGACAGCCGCGTCAGCAGCACATGCACGCCGCGCGCGCGCACCTGGGTCAGGATCTCGGCGATGTGCCCAACGGTCTTGCCAGCGCAGAAGATCGCTTCGTTGAGCCCGGTGCGCGCCTCGCGCGCGAAATCCAGCATCACGTCTTTATGCAGCGTCATTTTTCTTGGGGTCCGTGTTCACCACAGGGGCACAGAGGACACAGGGAAGTTCCACGAAGTTTATTGCATCGGTGCGCCGGGAAATCCCGTCGTACCCCCGGGCGATTTTTTTCGCGCTCGGTCACACGGTTCGCTGGCGTCCTCGCTTTTCTCTGTGTCCTCTGTGTCTCTGTGGTTAGAGCGTCCGCCTCAACCCGGCGTCAGGCGGTGAAGGAATGCACTGCCGACGCGGTAGGGCGCGAAGTTCACCTGGTAGTCGTAGCCTCCATCGCGGAAAAGGCGCGCGATATCGGTGCGGATAGCGTCGCGATCGGCCTCGGCAAGCGCCGCCAGGCGTGCGTCATCCAGCTCGATCACGACGCCGCCGGCCCTGACGCGGCAGCGCACCGTGCGTGGCGCGAGCGCCTGCTGCACCGTCTGCTCGGTCCGGTGGATCAGCGCCAGCATACGCGGGTCGATGCCAATTCCGGTCTCGACCCGGCTCGCCAGGCAGGGCGAGGCCGCCCGTTCGGCGATGTCGCCGCGATCGAGGCTGCGCGCAAGCGACCGCACTGCAGGCTTGCCCAGGCCCGCCTCGACGAAGGGATGGCGCACGCCATGCGCTTTTGCCGCCTGCAGTCCCGGGCGGTATTCGCCGAGGTCGTCGAGGTTGGTGCCGGCCACGATCTGCGCTGTTGTGCGGGGCGCGATCGCCGCATAGAGATTGGTCTTGCAGTAAAAGCAGCGATTGAGCGGATTCGCCCGATACTGCGCGTCGCCGAACTCGCCGGCGTCGATTACCTGCAGGCGCCAGCGTTCCGCCGCCGCCATGGTCTCGACCCGCCGCGTCGCTTCCGGCGGCACCGCGGGCGACACCGCATGAAACATCTCGACGCGGTCACCCAGCCGCCGATGGGCCACGGTGGCGAGCGTCAGGCTGTCGACGCCGCCGCTCACGGCGACGGCGGTGCGGCCGATGCCGTCCAGCACCCGGCCGAGCGCGTCCATTGCATCGGCCGGCACGCTCATTGGTCGTCTTCCCCGGCGAGCGAAGCCGATTCGGCCGCCTGCCGCAGCCGTTCGCGGCCGCTGCGGCCGCCGGCGACGTTGCGCAGGTCGTCGGCCTCCGCCTTCGCGGTGCGCGCGTCGGGGCGCCGCGCCACCTTGACCCGCACGCTGCGCCCGTCGGCGGTCACCGTTCGCTGGCTGCGCGCGAGTTTGCGCCGCTCCACCGTCTGGCAGCGCACGCCCAGGGTCGTGGTCTCGGAGAAGCACGCCTCCAGCACGTTGTCCGCATCGGCCGGGTCGGCCAGCACCCGTACCTGAACGGCGAGCCTGCCTTTCTTGCCATAGACCGGAGTCTGCACCACGTCGATCACCGACGGATGCGCACGCAACCGGTCAAGCGCAATCGACAGGTCTTCCGCCGTCTGGTCGTCGATCTCGAACTCGAGTAGCGCGACGCGATCGGTTTCGAAGCGCATCCGCGCCTGCTCGAAAGCAAGCAGGCGCAGCACGTTGCTCAGGCCGGGAAAACGCCTCGTGCCGAACCCGGTGCCGCTGCGCACCAGCCGGCGCGCCTGCCGCGGCTCGGGCATATTGGCGCGCAGGTGGCGCAGGATGGCGGCACCGGTGGGCGTGACGCGCTCGCCGAACACGCCGTCGTCGAACAGCTCGAAACCCTCGAGCAGCAGCGCGGTGGCCGGTGTGGGCACCGGCAGGTAGCCATGCGCGGTCTTCACGCCGCCGCGCCCCTGCGGCAACGGACCGACCGACCAGCTCGCATCCAGCCGTGCGATCAGGAACGCCGCGCCGACGATGTCTGCAATGGAATCCCACTCGCCCAGCTCGTGGAAGCTGACCTCCTCCGTCGGCTTTCCGTGCACCCGGCCTTCGACTTCGGCGAGCAGGGAGAAGATCGCAATCGCATGTGTTCGCACCGCCGCCTCGAGCGGCGCATCCTGAAGCCGCGCGCGGATGTCGCTAAACGGCGTGTGATGATGGTGCGCAGCGCCGCGATGCGCGCCTTCGTCGACACGAAAACGCGCGCCGGTCAGCGCATCGTCGCGATGATCCTCGAGCGACAGGCGAATGTCGGCGGGCAGGCCCGCCGCCGCGATCGCGGCCAGCATGCCCTCGCGCAGATCGGGAAAGGCATCCAGCACCGCCGCGATGAACATGTCGCCGGCGACGCCGCCGACGGCGTCGAGATGGATGTGCATCGGTACCGCGGTCGCGCCTGCTTCAGGCGGCGACGTGCTCCTTGTGACCGGCGAGCATCGGATAGAGATTGCCCTTGGCGTCGAACTTGAACGCCTCCGGCGCCCCGATGATCTCGAACTTCGAAGGGTTCGCCTTGATGAGCGGCAGCATCGGTTCGGCGACGTGGATGTCGACCCCCTCC
>CALJLA010000272.1 GCA_937983055.1 uncultured Pseudomonadota bacterium | reverse complement strand
GGCCCGGCTGGGGCTGCGAGCCCAACGAAGCGGCGATCCGGGCGCATCCGCCGCGAAGCGCGGGCGGTCTGCTCGACTACCGCGACAAGTCCTGAGACCGGGCCATCAGGTCGAACGCCGTATCGGGGTTCAGCACGAATCGCCAGGGCTTGGCGGCCCACAGCGCCCCGGCATAGTCGATGCCGACACGTGGGCCGCGCTGAACTGCGCCGGGGCGGATGCGCATGCCGTCGTCCTCGAGCCAAAGCTGGTCGCAGCAGGTCGCGTCGACCCCGTCGAGGTTGCGGTCGATCCGCAGATAGCGGGTAACGCGCCCGGGTCCGGACAGCAGCCGGGGGCGGGGCTCGGCCTGGGTGACAACCGCACGGATCAGCACCCCTTCCGGCCTTTCCGGGCCCGCCGTGCTGAAGTTCAGCATCCAGTGCATGCCGTAGATGAAATAGACATAGACCGTCCCGCCGTCGGCGTACAGCGGCTCGACCCGGGGCGTCCGCCGGCCCCCATAGGAGTGGGCCGCCCGATCCGCCGGCCCTCTGTAAGCCTCTGTTTCGGCGATAAGAGCGCTAACAATCCGGCCATTAATGCGGCGCACGATCCGCTTTCCCAACAGGTCGCGCGCGACCTGCAGGGTTGGCCGATTGAAATCGCTACGGACCAGCCGGCGCGCCGGTATACCCCTGCGTATGCTTGCAGAGCTCATTGTTCCTAACTCGCTTCGGGACGATTCCGGCGCCGGCTAAAGCCTCGCGCTGGCCTTGCCGTTGTACGCCCGGATGCCGGGGAAATTCGGGTCAAGTCCTGCATTGCCGCCTTGGGACCCGGTTTTCCCGGTCCGGCGCGGCAGATTTTGCCGACGATTCGCCGGCCTCGCAGGGTCGACTGTCGAACCTCCGCCATTTTCGGCAGGGACTCGTCGCAATAGTGCTGCTCGCCCCCCCATCCGGATATACAACCCTTTGACGCATTGAGCTTTTGAAGAGCATCGACCGGTTCAAAAGTCATGGGCATATAAGGTGCTTTACATGGCCTCGACAGGACCCGCGGACAAAACAGCGTCTTCCGGCCCACCCGAACAAACGACAAGAAACCTAACAGGCGGGAACGATCATGGACCATGTAGAAATTCCAGCCCCGACGAACTCGTTCGCGAGAGGCTTTCACTGGCTGGCCAGAAGCAAGCGGATGCTGCTGATCATCTCGCCGTTTCTGGCCATCGTGATCGTGCTTGTCTGGCTTGCGATCATCAGCATCGACATTCTCGCCGCGGGTCGGGCGTACGTCGAAGGCGAGAGCTTGTGGTCCAAGAACCAGAAGGAAGCGGTGTTCCACCTTCTGCGCTTCGCGGAAAGCAACTCCGAAGAGGACTTCCGCAACTACGAAAAAGCGCTGATGGTGCCGCTGGGCTTCCGCAAGGCCCGTCTGGAGCTCGAGAAGGGCAACCCGGACTACGCGGTGGTCCGCAGCGGGTTCCTGGAGGGTGGCACCCACCCCGACGATATTCCCGGCGTCATCGCGCTGTACGAGCGGTTCCACCAGATCGGCTACATGAAGAGCGTGCTCGACATCTGGCGTACCGGCGACGAGTTCATCCTGCGGCTCGATTCCGCAGCCAATGACCTGCACGCGCTCTTCGAGTCCGGCAACCCGGACAATGCGAGGCTCAACGCAATCCTCGGGCGCATCTTCCAGATCAACGAGGAAGTCCGTCCCTGGCAGAACCGGTTCTCGAACACCCTCGGCGACGCCACCCGCTGGATCAAGTCGACCCTGCTGATCGTGGTACTCACGGTCGCCGGCACGCTGATCCCCGTCGGTGTGGTGCTGACACAACGGATGGTCAGCCGGGTTGACCGGGCGGAGCGCGAACTGAAAGAACTCAAGCTGCGCCAGGAGTACGCCGCCAAGCTGGCCTATCACGCCAGCCACGACCCGCTGACAAGCCTGCTGAACCGACTCGAGTTCGAGAACCGGCTGAAGCTCGCGTTGCACACTGCGGCGACGCAGTCGCGCCAGCACGTGGTGATGTACCTTGACCTCGACCAGTTCAAGATCGTGAACGACACCTGCGGCCACGCCGCCGGCGACCGGCTGCTGCGCCAGGTGAGCACGCTGCTGAAGGCCCAGATTCGCGAGGGCGACTCGCTCGCCCGCCTGGGCGGCGACGAGTTCGGCGTATTGCTCGAGAACTGCCCGATGCAGGAGGCCATCCGGATCGCGGACGAGCTGCGCCAGTGCATCGCCGACTTCCGGTTCGTCAACGAAGACCGGTCCTTCACCATCGGCGCCAGCATCGGCGTGGTGCACGTCGCCGATGGCACCCTCAACCTCACCGAAGTGCTGAGCGCGGCCGACGCGGCCTGTTACATGGCCAAGGAAAAAGGCCGCAACCGGGTGCAGTACTACCGCCCGCACGACAGCGAAGTGTCCATCCGCCGCGGCGAGATGGAGTGGGTGTCCCGGCTGCAGAGAGCCCTGCAGGAAGAGCGCTTCGTGCTCTATTCGCAGGAAATCCGGTCGATCAGCGGTCATTCCCCGCGTGGCAGCCACCATGAGCTGCTGGTGAGGATGCTCGATGATCACGGCAAGATCGTTCCGCCGATGGCGTTCATCCCGGGCGCGGAACGCTACAGCATGATGCCGTACATCGATGAATGGGTGATCCAGAACGCGTTCTCGAAGATCAACGCACTGGGTCGGGAGTGCGGCACCTACTCGATCAACGTCTCCGGCACATCGATCGCGGACGATCGGTTCCTCGAATTCGTGCGCGAACAGTTCCGGCGGTACGCGATGCCCACGCGCAGCATCTGTTTCGAGATCACCGAAACCGCGGCCATCGCCAACTTCGACAAGGCGGCGCGCTTCTTCGGCGAGATGAAATCGCTGGGCTGCCTGTTCTCTCTCGACGACTTTGGTGCGGGGATGTCCTCGTTCGGCTACCTGAAGCACCTTCCGGTTGACTACATCAAGATCGACGGCAGTTTCGTGAAGAACATCGCATTCGACGCGGTCGATCGGGCTACGGTTCAGGCCATCAACGACGTGGGCCACGTCATGGGCAAGAAGACGATCGCAGAGTTTGTCAGCGGCGAGATGGGCCTCGCCACTCTGCGGGAAATCGGCGTCGACTATGTGCAGGGCGACTGGATCTCGCCCGCCACGCCGTTCGTCACGCAGGGCGCTGCCACGAACGTAGCGCTGCCAACGGCCATCGAAACTCCCGGACTTGCAAGACTGAATGAGGCTGTTTCCCTTTAACCCTTCCCTTTGACTTCATTACCTGAGAGAGAAAATGATGAATACCAGTGCAGTTCGGAAGATCTCGTCCCACCCGCTCTGGGTCGCGTCGCTCTACGAATTCGTGGCCCCGTACTGGGACGAGCTGGTGAACGGACCGTGGGCCGAAGCGGTTGCCGAGTCGAAGCTCAATGTCGAGCAGATGCAGGGCTGGATCATGCAGCTCTACCCGTTCATTCACGACTTTCCCAAGTTCCTCGCCGAGGGGCTGATCAAGGTCGAGGATGATTTTTCCCGGACGTTCCTGATCGAGAACATCCGCATCGAGAAGGCGCATGCCGAGCACTGGCTGTGGATGGGCGAGGGCTTCGGCCTCGACCGGCAGCAGATGCTCGATCTGGCCGAAGGCCGGACCATGGTCCAGCGCGACGTCCAGTCTCTGACCGACTGGGTGTGGCGCATCAATGTGACCGGTTCCCTCGCGGAGGCGGTGGCCGCCACCAGTTTCGCGATCGAGGGCATCGCCGGCGCACTTGCCCGCAAGATTGCCACCGGCTTCGAAGCCTACCGTGGCAAGCCGGGCGTGGACATGAACCCGAAGACCTACAAGTGGATTCGCGAGCACGCGCACTACGACGACGAGCATCCGAAATTCGCACTGGAGATCGTCAAGAAGTACGCGGTGACCGAACGCAGCCAGCGGCAGGTGATGTTTGCCGCCAAGCGCAGCCTGGAACTGCTTAACCTTGCGCTGCTGACTTCAAGCCAACTTGCCCCCCGCAAGAGCGCTTGAGAGCAGTTAAGTCGGTAGCAACAGGCCAGCCGAAAGGCTGGCCTCTTTTTTTTGCCCTTCTCTGGCGCAGCGATTCGCGCCTGACCGGAGCGGCGCCTTCGTCTTCGCGCGATGCTACCGGCCGGTTCGATTCGCCTGCCGCAGGGGCGTCGCCGCGGTGGCAATACGGGCTGGATGGCCGATCCGGCTAGCCTCGCCGATAACCGTAGAGCCAGCGCGCGACCGTCGGCCCGATGTTGCGCACGCTATGGCGGATACCGGCGGGAATCAGCAGTTCGGCGCCAGGCGACGGGCGATGCACCTGTCCGCCGATCTCGAACTCGACCGCCCCCTCGATCACCAGCACCAGCTCGTCGGTGTCGTGCACGAAGTCTTCCCAGCGTTGTTTGGGCGGATCCACCCACTCATCGCAGCTGTAGCCGCGCGCCGTCCAGGTACGTGCAATTTCATCGCGGTCGGTCATCAGTCGCTCTCCTGCAGGGCTCCGGCGGCGCCCGATACTTTACGGCCGCCACGACCCGGCGCATTGAACGCCAATTGCGGGCCCCGTCGCGGCCCCACTGCGGCCACCCGGTCTATCTGGCGACCTGCACATCGAGCGCAACCGTGCGTGCGGATACCTTCTCGCCGTGAATCGTCAACTCGGCCACCGACACCGGCAGCCTGAACCGGCGAGGCCCCGCGCTGCCCGGGTTGACGAAAAGCACGCCGCTGCTGCGCCGGATCGACGGCTGGTGCGAGTGCCCCGACACCACCACCCGGATCCCGGCGCTGGACGGATCAAGCCCCAACATCCCGAGATCATGGATCGCCAACAGCTCGATGCCGGCCAACCGGATGCGCTCGCTTTCGGGCAGCGACGCTGCGCGGCCGGTCGTGTCGTTATTGCCGCGCACCGCGGTGAGCGGTGCAATCGCCGACAGCGCGTCGAGAATCTTCGCGCCGCCGATATCCCCCGCGTGCACGATATGGTCGCAGCCGCGCAAAAACGCCGTGGCCTCCGCGCGCAGCAAGCCATGTGTATCCGAAATTAAACCGATTCGCATCCTGTGCTGGCAGCCGGCCACCGGCCGGCGGCGGTTCGCGGCCTCACGGCTAACCTTCGGTCAGGGTCATCAGGATGTCCGCATACCAGGCGCAGTTCAGTCCCAGCGCTTCGTCCAGGTGCAGGTCGCGGCTACCGACATCGAGCCGCGCCGAATGCACCCCAAGCAGCAGCCACGGCAGATCGCCGGCATGCGAGCCCCTGCCCGGGATACGCATGACCACCGGCGCGCCGCTGGTGCCGCGGTGCGTGCGTGCATCGGTGAGAAAGTACCCCATGCCCTGAAATCGCAGCCCGAACGAGGACGCCAGAATCGCATGGCGCACGACCGGCATGTGATGCAGCGTATCGTGGAAACCCAGCGGAAAGCCGACAACCAGCAGACGGCTGCCGACTTCCACCTGCTCCTCGGGGGCGTACAGATGTTGCGGAGAAAATGCGCTGTAGACCGCCGTTTCCGGCAGAGCGCCGGTGTCGATCTCGATCACCGCCACATCCACCAGGCCGCCCGAATCGATGCCCTGCCGCCACAGACCAATGCCATCCCTGTACAGGGGTATCGAGTAGCCGGTCGACAACGCCATGTTCTCCGCATCGATATGCAGCTCGATCTCCAGCCGGTCGGGAAAATGGCCGCTCGGCTCGTCGATCATCACGTGGCGACTGGTGACCAGAAACAGCCGATCGTCGCGCCGGAAGAAGAATCCGCTGGCGTTGGTGAGAAACTGTTGCTGGTTGAACGTGAACACACGGGCCGCGGCCAGCAGCAATGCCTCGATCATCGGTAGCCCGGACCGCGGTCTGCCTTGAGAGACCTGGACCGCGCGCGCCGTGCGGACGCGTAGTTCGCGACCGCACGCGCCGCCCCGCTGCGGCAATCACACCGGCTTGCCACACGCGTCATTGCAGGTAGCCGTACTCGCGCCAGATGGCGTAGTTCTCGCGAAACTGCCGGTACGACTCGTAGGCTCTCTTGAAATTCGGGTTGGCTGCAGCCTCTTCGGCGGCCACTTCGTTCCAGGTCTTCTCGAACGCAGCCAGCACCTGCGGCGGCCAGCGCCGGATCTGGACGCCATGCTTGTCACGCATGCGCTTCATCGCCGCCCACTGAGTCGCTTCGCCCTGCGCCATGATGTGGCGGAGCATGTCCCCGCACGCTTGCTCGATGACGGCCTTGTGCGTATCCGACAGCGATGCCCAGACCTGCTTGTTGATGAAAAAATCGTTGAGCGACGCCTGCTGGTGCCAGCCGGGAAAGTAGTAATACTTCGCCACCTGGTAAAAGCCCAGCTTCTCGTCGGCCGATGGATTGGCGAACTCCGTCGCGTCGATGGTGCCGAGCTGCAGCGCCGGAAAGATGTCGCCCGGGGCGAGCAACTGGGTGGCCACGCCCAGTCTTTCCATGACCTTGGCCCCCATGCCGAAGAAGCGCATCTTCAACCCTTTCAGGTCTTCCACCGTATTGATCTCTTTTCGAAACCAGCCGGACGCTTCGGGCGGGGTGATTCCGCAGGGAATCGCGTGGATGTTGTGCTTGCCGAACAGCTCGTTCTGAATCTCCAGTCCGCCGCCGAAATACATCCACGCGACAAACTCCGGTATGCCCGGCCCGAACGGCAGCGTGGTGAAGATATTGAACGCGGAATCGGTGCCGGCAAAAAAGCCCGGGCTCGACCAGGCCGCGGCCACCGATCCCTTGCCCACGGCGGGAATCGTCTCCAGCCCCGGCACCAGGGCCCCAGGTTCGAACACCTTGATCTCGAGCGTGCCGCCGGATGCGCGGCGGATGTTCTCCGCCAGCTTTGGCGCGTTCTCGCCGAGCAGCGCCAGGCTGGTCGGAAACACGCTTGCCATATTGAGCGTCACCTTCTCCACCGGCTGTCCGGCAGGCGTTGTTTCGCCGCTTTCCCGCGCCGGCTCGCCGCAGCCGGCGACCATCGTTGCCAGCGCGGCGCCCAGCCCCGCACGCAGAACAATCTGAAGCAGTGTCATCGTTTCTCTCCTCCGGTAGAAAGGCGATGAAGCAACAGCGTGTCGGTCGCATCAAACGAAGCCATGCGCCGGCCTCAATGGTGCGCTGCCGGCACCGGTCCCGCAAGCCTCGCGGCAACCGCATCGTACCGGCAGCATCCCCCGTCAGTAGCCATAGGCCAGATCTCTCAGGAACAATGCGAGCTGGGGAAACGCGATCAGCAGCACCGTCGCGACGAGCAGCATCACGATGAATGGCGGCGTGCCCCGGATCACATCCAGATACGGTTTCCGGAAGATCGCCATGGCGGTGAAAATATCGCAGCCGAACGGCGGCGTCGCCGAACCGATAGCCACCTGCAGCGTGACGAGCGTTCCGACCAGCACCGGATCCAGTCCGGCGGCGTTCGCCGCCGGCATCAGGATCGGCGTCAGCACCAGAATCACCACGATCGGATCGACGAACATGCACGCCACCAGGAACGAAACGAAGATCACGCCCAGCACCAGGTGCGGGTTCCCGGCGGCGTTGGCAACGAGGTCTCCCAGCAGCAGCTGCGGCAGCTGGGCGAATGCGATGGCCCAGGAAAACGCGCCGCCCGCCGCCACCAGAATGAACACCACGGCCGTGACCACCGCCGTCGACAGCGCCACCACCGGCAGGTCGCGCAGGCGCAGTTCCCGGTAGACCAGCAGCTCCAGCACCAGCGCATAGGCTACCGAGGCCGCCGCCGCTTCAGTCGGGCTGAACACGCCGCTGTAAATGCCGCCGATGATGATCACCGGAAAGCCCGCCGGCAGCAGCGCGCGCCGGACCGCGCTCAGCCGCTCGCGCCAGCTTGCGCGCGCCTGCGACGCCACGCCGGCGCGCGCCGAATACAGCCAGCAGTACGCGGAGAACATGGCAAGAATCATCAGCCCGGGCCCGATCCCGGCAATGAACAGCTCGCCGACCGAGGTGCCCGACACCACGCCGAACAGGATCATGCTGATCGAGGGCGGGATCATCAGCGCGATGTCGCTCGCGTTGATGATGAGCGCGATGGTGAAGCTGTCCGTGTAGCCGGCCTGAAGCATCTTGGGGCGCAGCGGCTGCCCCATGGCCACCACGGTCGCCTGGGTCGAACCCGACACCGCGCCGAACAGCGTGCAGCTCAGCGCCACGGTGATCGGCAGGCCGCCGCGCAGATGGCGCACGAATGCCGTCACCAGGTCGAGCAGCAGGTGCGCGGTGCGTCCGCGCACCATGATGTCGGCGGCGAGAATGAACATCGGCACTGCGGTCAGCACCGTGGGCTCCACCGCCTTGATCATTGCCGAGATCAGGTTCACCGGATCGCCGCTCAGCACCAGGGCGGTCGTCAGCAGCGCGCCGACAAACAGCGGCACCAGCATCGGGAACCCCGAGAGCAGCAACACCAGCATGACGAGAAATACGAGCCAGAGCACGCTCAGATCTCCCGTCCCGGCTCGTGCGGCGGAATCTGGCCGCGCCGTCTGATCGCGTTCAGCAGGAACTGCAGTCCGCCCAGCGCAAGCCCCAGCGGCACCATCGCGTACACCAGGTAAAGCGGCACCCGCAGCGCCGGCGTCACGCTGCCGACGCGTGCCGTTCGGCTGACGTACTCGAGCGCATACCACGCCAGCAGCAGCAGAAGCAGTCCGGTCGCCGACAGCGTGGTGATTTCCCAGATGCGGCCGGCGCGTTCACCGAGCCGCTCGGAGAAGGCGCTCATGCGGATGTGCCGCCTGAAGCGCGCCGCATAGCCGACCCCGAGGAACGTGATCAGCACGATCAGCAGCTGATTCACTTCGTTGGCGAACGACAGGCTGTAGTCCAGCAGGTTCCGGCTCGCGACGTTCGCGATGTTGAGCGCCGCCATCATCAGCACGGCCGCCGCCAGTAATGACGACTGCGCGATCTCCAGCGCACGGTCCAGCCATCCGGCGACCCTCATTACCGAATGGCGCTTGCGTTCAGACATGCCGATTTTGCTCATGGCTGCGGGCAAGCCTCAAGAATACCGAACATGGCCGTTGCATACGACCCGAGACCGCAGGGTGTGTTACGGTAGAGCCTCATCTCTCCGCCGGCAGCAGCAGGCGGGGTGTTCGTGCGTCGATCGCCGCGCGCAAAGCGCTGGCGTCATCGTGTGATCGGCGCGAGCTCAGCATCCAGGAATCCCGGAGGTCATATGCGAAATATGTTTCTTTTGCTTTTGTCCGCGCTGCTGGTTTCGGCCTGCGGCGAGCCCAAGCAGGAGACCCAGCAATGGCGCTTTGCCCTTGAAGAGATCGAGGGCAGCGTCCAGCATGCCTACGCCATCAAGTTCAAGGAGCTGGTCGAGGCACGCACCGAAGGTGAAGTCGAGGTGGTGATCTATCCCTACGGCGCCCTCGGCACGTCGGCCCAGCTCACCGAGCAGGTGCAGAATGGCACGCTGCAGTTCGCGTTCGCCTCGCCCGGCCATCTCGGCTCCGTGGTGCCGGAATCGAGCGTGGTGACGATTCATTTCCTGCTTTCCGACGACGCCAGGGTCAACCAGCAGATCCTCACCGAAAGCCCCACCGTCTATGGAGCGCTGGCCGAGGCCTACCGCGAGCGCGGCCTCGAGCTCTACACCCTGGTGCAGGAAGGCTGGATGGTGTGGACCGCCAACAAGCCGCTGCGCAAGCTCGCCGACTTTCAAGGTTTCAAGATGCGCACCATGGTGTCGCCGATGCTGCTGGAGACCTACCGGGCGTACGGCGCCAATCCGACGCCGATGCCGTATTCCGAGGTTTACAGCGGGCTGCAGCTCAATACCATCGACGGCCAGGACAACCCGGTGTTCGCCATCGAGGAGATGAGCTTCTACGAAGTGCAGGACTACATGATCTTCGCCCGGCACGCCCCCTTCATCGCCAGCGTGGTCACCAACCCCGATTTCTACACCGGCCTGGACGAATCCAGAAAGCGCATGCTCGCGGAAATCAAGCCCGAACTCGATGCGCACATCTTCGAGGTTCAGGCGCGCTTCGAGCGCGAGCGGCTGGAGAAGATCCGCAACAACAGCGACACGAAGGTGGTCGAGCTCACCGACAAGGAGCGCGAGGCCTTTCGCAAAGCCAGCCTGAAGGTGCGCGATATCTATCGCAAGGAGGCAGGCGAGCGCGGTGCGAAGATTCTCGAGGCGCTGCGCGAGGAGATCCGCGCCGCCGGGTCCAAGACCTGAGCGCATACCCAGCCTGTCCTCGCCGGGTGCCGCGGCCGCCGGTGCGATAATCCGCGGCCCGGCGCGCGGCCTTCGACCGTGCGCCTTTTCCTACCGGTGCCTTCATGGCGAGAATCCGCATCTACGACGACGCGGGCGTGCGTTATCTTAAGTTCGGCAGGCACTGGCTCCAGGGCGCCATGCGGCTGTCGCATACCTGGTCGCTGGACCTCGGATACACCCGCGACATGATGCTGCCGCTGCTGCTGCGCGGCGGGGATTGGCCGCGCAGCGTGCTGCAGATCGGCCTGGGGGCCGGTTCGATCACCCGTTTTCTGCACCGGTACCGGCCGCGCGCCCGACTCACCGTGGTCGAGCTCGATGCCGAGGTGATCCTGAACGCCTGGCCGCTGTTCAGGTTGCCGCCGGAATCAGACCGGCTCGAGGTCGTGCACGACGACGGTTACCGGTATCTGCGCTGCACGCGCCGCCGCTTCGACCTGATCCTGGTGGACGGTTTCGATGCCCGCGCCCGGGCCGGCGTGCTCGATACGCCCAGGTTCTACCGCGCCTGCCGTGCGCGCCTCACCGGCAGCGGCATGCTGGCAGCCAACCTGGTCGGCACGCGCCAGGGCAAGGCCGCCAGCATTGAGCGCGTCTCGCAGGCCTTCGACGGCCGCGCGCTGCCATTGCCGCCGCGCGACTCGAATACCGTGGTGCTGGCCGCCCTCGGTGCGAGGATTCATAAGGGCGCCGACCGCCTCGCGCGTGAAGCTGCCGCGCTTGAATCATCGAGCGGCCTGGATCTCGCGCCCGTGCTGCAGCGGCTGCTGCGCGCCACGGCCGGCCCGACCCTGGTGCTGTAATCGGCGCACGGCGTTCACCGGGAAACATCCAGGCAGCACGCGAAGCCGTTCAGGCACCCGGATAGACGGCATAGCGCACCGCGTTCTTCCCGGCATTCTTCACTTCGTACATCATGGCGTCGGCCTGCGCCATCATCGCATCCACCGACGGCGGGGCGGACTGGCAGGTCAATGCGCCCATGCTGAAACCGATACCCCATTGCTCCCTGCCGGCAAGATCGCGCACGCCGGCGTGAAGCTTATCCACCAGCACCCGCGCCGCCACGTCATCGGTGTGCGGCAGCAGCAGGCCGAATTCATCGCCCCCCAAACGCGCCACCGAATCGGTCACGCGCACACTTGATCGCAGCGTGCCTGCGACCCGCGCCAGCAGCCGGTCGCCTGCGGCATGTCCGAGCCGGTCGTTCACCGCCTTGAAATCGTCCAGATCGATATACACCGTGGTCAGCGGATGCGCCGTGCGGCCCAGGCGCGCAAGCTCCGCCTGCGCCGCCGCGACAAACGCCCGGCGGTTCGATACGCCGGTGAGATCGTCGACCCGCGACAAGGCGCGCTCGCGTGCCAGGGTCTGCTTCAGCGCTACCAGCAATGCGGCAACGATCAGGAAGAACCCCAGCCGCGTCAGCGCGTTCCAGACCGGGACGGCGGCCGAGGAGTGAAGCTGACCTGCCAGGCGATTGGCCTCCTCCCAGCTGGCGGCACACGCGATGGACACGACTATGGCGGGCACCCAGCCGGCGTACCAGGCGACGACGGAAACGGGAAAGACATAGAAAACCGCAAAAGAATACTCATAGCCGGTCGCATAATCGACAATCGCCAGCGCAGCCATTCCCAGCAGGCCGAGGGTGACGATCGCCCACGGCGGCAGGCTGCCGAGAAATCGATGAACGTAATCCCGAGGGCGCGAGGCATTCATGCCGGCGTCGACCCACGCAGTCGCGCGCCAGCGCGAACGACCTCACGTTGATCTGCGCCATCCGCCCGCGCAGCGTGCGACACCGATTGCTGTTGCGACCCGGCCGCGCGACCGTTACCGGGCACAGCAGCCTCCCGACGCCTGCACCGGCGGACAACTGACCGTGCCGTAGGAGCAGAACACGCAGCAGTCGCCGGGTTTTGGCCTGAGCAGCCTGCCGCAGTTTCGGCACTCGTAGTAATAGATGCAGGCATCGAGCGGCATCTCCTCCTCGGCCGAGGCGCGGCATTCGGGGCAGGTGATCGTCGATCGGGTCTGTAGGTCCATATCCTGCCGCATATGCGTCGGCTGTCCCTATGCTAGACCGTGCCCCGTGGCGGGCGGTTCAACCGGCAACGCCGCGCCTGCACCCTCACCGGGACGGCGGCGAAACAGGTAATGTGCGCTGCGCATCCTGCGCACTCATCGTGAAGTCAAGCGCGTACACGCCCGCTTGCACGCCCGGCGCACAGCCATGCCGCGCCAGTGCCGCCGGTGCCAGCGTGTCCTCGCCTGCGCGCTCCAGCGCGGCCAGGTCGTAGGCGGTTGCAAGCAGTATCCAGCCGACGGCCGAATCCTGGCCGCGCAGCGATTGCTCCCGCGTCATCGGCGGTGGCGGCGCCGGCTGCAGCAGATGAATGCCGGCGATTCCGGCGGCGCCCGCGAGCCTCGGCATCAGCTCGCCGGCAATCCGGTCGCGCAGCGCCGCCTCACGTCCCGCCGCGGGCACGAAGCGCACGCTCAGCGCGAATCGCCCCAGCCCGACGCCCGCGCTGGCGGTTACCGCGCACACGCCGCGCGTCACGTCGCGAAAGCGCCCCATCACCGCGCGGGTCCACGGCGTCGGGTCGTTCAGGCGGGCAAGGTACGCGGCGGAACTGGCCGTCGCTTCGTCCGCCAGCTCGTACACGATCAGATAGCGCGGCCCGCCGCCGAGCGCAACCCAGCGCGTGCCGCGAGCAAACCCGGGAATGCGCAGCCGCTCGTGCATGTGCTCGTGGCTGTGCCAGTGGTCGTGATCGGCGTGCCCGCCGGCAAAGTCGTAGTACAGCACCAGCGCCGCGTCGCCGCACAACGCCATGGCCGCGCCGCTCGCGGTTTACCGGTCCGGGGCCGGCGGTGGCGTCCGCCGCCGCAGCCGGTAAACGGCGAAAACCAGCAGTGCGCCGAGCGCCGCCGCCCACCAGGTGGGAATGATCAGGTTGATTATCAGGCCGAACAACAGCCACGCCCGCTGATCCGGATAGGCGATGAAGCCATACAGATGCTCGCCCAGAAACACCGCGACCACCGCCAGCCACCAGAAGCGTGGCGCCGGCAGGCTGGCGAGCACGCCCGCCAGAAACATCGCCGCCGGGTAGTAAAGCGAATCCGAATCGAACGGCTCGCGCACCCCGGTCACCAGCGGCGACGCGGCCCACACCAGCGCGCCGCAAACGAGCCCGGCCGCCAGCACGCGCCCGATCTGCTGGCCGCGCGTGAGCGCGCTCATTGCGAGCGGCGCCCGCTCACCAGGTGCACGACCGACGCCGGGTTCAGCACCCAGAAGCCGTCGAAGCCCTCGGGCAGCGGCTCGATCTCGTCGCAGCGCACGCTGCCCGCGGCTCGCAACTGGTCGGCCGCGGCGGCAACATCATCGCTCACCAGCTCCAGCCAGATCTCCGCCTGGCTCAGGCCGGCAACCCGGTCGATCCACAGGGTGCATGCGCCGAACGCGAAGGCTACCGACGGCGCGTGCCCGGGCAGCTCTTCCAGGCCGACCACCTCGCGATAGAAGCGCACCGTCGCGTCGAACGCGTGCGGCGGCACCTTCATCGCGATGTTGCGTCCGCCCGAAAACTTCGCGTGTCTGCCCATGCGCCTCCTCAGATGATGTTACGTCCGCGGCGTGGCGCTCACTCGCCACTCTTTCCATCGCGCAGCCGGCGAAAAGCCAGCGACGCCGCCAGCCAGTGAATCCCGCCGGTGTCGAAGATCACCAGCAGCCATGCCGCCGCATCCAGCGCGAGCGAGGCTTCGTGACGCAGCCAGAAGAACCAGCCGGCCAGTACCGCGATCGAGCCCACCAGCGGAAAGCCCGACACCCACCGATAATCCTCTTTTCGCCCGCCCCGTGCACGATGCAGCGGGTAGCGCACCCAGCCCAGAAAGAAATTGAGCAGGCAGATCGCGCCGCCGGCTCCCACCAGCACCCAGCCAATCATCGGAACCCCGTTCACCGTGCCAGCGCCGGCATAAGCGAAGC
>CALJLA010000271.1 GCA_937983055.1 uncultured Pseudomonadota bacterium | reverse complement strand
TTCCACCCAGTCGTTATCGACGATGCCCGCCTTCTGGGCGTCGGTCTCGCTGATCCAGACCACGGGCCCGCCGCGGTTCAGCGTCAGCATCAGCAGGTTGTCGGTGTAGGTGGAGTGGATGCCCCACTTCTGGTGCGGCGTGATGAAGTTGAGCGCGATCTCCTTGTTGCCGTTCGGCTTGGCACCGAGCATCGGGGTCACGGTCTTCAGGTCCACCGGTGGCCGGTAGCTCGACAGGCCCTCGCCGAACGCCAGCATCCACTCGTGGTCCTGGTAGAACTGCTGGCGCCCGGTGAGCGTGCGCCAGGGGATCAGCTCGTGCACGTTGGTGTAGCCGGCGTTGTACGACACCGTCTCGGACTCGATGCCGCTCCAGGTCGGGCTGGAGATGATCTTGCGCGGCTGTGCCTGGATGTCGCGGAAGCGGATCTTCTCGTCCTCGCGGTGCAGCGCCAGGTGCGCATGCTCGCGGCCGGTCGCCTTCGACAGCGACTGCCAGGCTTTCACCGCTACATGGCCGTTGGTTTCCGGCGCAAGCTGCATCACCACCTCGCAGGCGTCGATGTCGGTCTCGATCTTCGGCCGCCCGAGGGTGGCGCCCGGCTCGGTCACCACGCCGTTCAGCTCGCCGAGCTGGCGCACCTCGTCCTGGGTGTTCCAGGCGATGCCTTTGCCGGCATTGCCCAGCTTGTCCATCAGCGGCCCGAGCGCGGTGAAGCGCCGGTAGGTATTCGGGTAGTCGCGCTCGACCACCGCCATCTGCGGCGCCGTCCTGCCGGGAATCAGGTCGATCTCGCCGCGCTTCCATTCCTTCACGTCCAGCGCCTGCGCCAGCTCGGCCGGCGTGTCGTGCATCAGCGGCGTGAGCACCAGTTCCTTTTCCACGCCGAGATGGCCGACGCAGACCTCGCTGAAGGCGCGCGCGAAGCCCTTGTAGATGTCCCAGTCGCTGCGCGCCTGCCAGGCCGGGTCCACCGCGGTGGACAGCGGGTGGATGAACGGATGCATGTCGCTGGTGTTGAGGTCGTTCTTCTCGTACCAGGTGGCCGTCGGCAGCACGATGTCCGAGTAGAGGCAGGTGGTGGACATGCGGAAATCCAGCGTCACCAGCAGGTCGAGCTTGCCCTCCGGCGCCTGCGCATGCCACTTCACTTCCGCCGGCTTGGCGCCGTCCGCACCAAGGTCCTTGCCCTGAACCCCGTGGCTGGTGCCGAGCAGGTGCTTGAGAAAATACTCGTGCCCCTTGCCCGAGCTGCCGAGCAGGTTCGATCGCCACACGAACAGGTTGCGCGGCCAGTTGGCGGGGTCGTCCGGGTCCTCGCAGCTCATCTGCAGCGAGCCGTCCTTCAGCGCCTTGACCGCGTAGTCCTTCGGGTCGAGGCCGGCAGCCTGCGCGTCGCGCACCACCTGGATCGGGTTGGTCTTGAGCTGCGGCGCCGACGGCAGCCAGCCCATGCGCTCGGCGCGCACGTTGTAGTCGATCATGCTGCCGCCGTAGCGCTGCCGGTCGGCGAGCGGCGAGACCACTTCCTCCATGCGCAGCTTCTCGTAGCGCCACTGGTCGGTGTGCGCGTAGAAAAACGAGGTCGAATTCTGCTGGCGCGGCGGGCGCACCCAGTCCAGCGCAAAGGCGAGCGGCAGCCAGCCGGTCTGCGGGCGCAGCTTCTCCTGGCCGACGTAATGCGCCCAGCCGCCGCCGCTTTTGCCGATGCAGCCGCACAGCATCAGCATGCCGATGATGCCGCGGTAGTTCATGTCGCTGTGGTACCAGTGGTTCATCGCCGCGCCGATGATCACCATCGAGCGGCCCTGGGTCTTCTCGGCGGTGTCGGCGAACTCGCGCGCCACCGCGATCGCCTGCGCGCGCGGCGTGCCGGTGATGCGCTCCTGCCAGGCCGGGGTGTAGGGGCTGTCGTCATCGTAGCTGTTCGCCGCCAGCTCGCCCGGCAGCCCGCGCGCCACGCCGTAGTTGGCGGCCTGCAGGTCGAACACCGTGGCCACCAGCGCCTCGCCGCCCCGGGTCGCCACGCGCTGCACCGGCACCGTGCGCACCAGCACGTCCGCCGTGTCGCCCTTCAGCGCGCTGTGCGGGAAATGTTCGCTGGCGATGCCGCCGAAATAGGGAAACGCCACCTGCGCGGTGTCGCCGCCCGCGCCGCCTTCGAGCAGCGAGAGCCTGAGCTTCACCTCGCCGCGGTGCTGCGCTTCCTTCGCCTCCAGGTTCCATTGACCCTGGTCCGGGCGCCCGTCCGGGCCCCAGCGGAAACCGATCGCGCCGTTCGGCACCACCACCTTGCCGCCCTCATCCAGCGCCACGGTCTTCCAGTCGGGGTTGTTCGACTGGCCGAGCGCACCCTCGAAATCGGAGGCACGCAGGTAGCGGTCCGGCACCATCACCTTGCTGCCGTTCGGCAGGGTGTGCTCTTTCAGCGTCACCAGCATCGGCAGGTCGGTGAAGCGGCGCGCGTAGTCGTCGAAGTACTCGCTGCGCCGGTCGAAGTAGAACTCCTTGAGGATGACGTGGCCCATCGCCATCGCCAGCGCGGCATCGGTACCCTGCTTCGGATGCAGCCAGAGATCGGACAGCTTCGCCACCTCGGAGTAATCCGGGGTGACGGCGACGGTCTTGGTGCCCTTGTAGCGCACCTCGGTGAAGAAGTGCGCATCCGGCGTGCGCGTCTGCGGCACGTTCGAGCCCCAGGCGATGATGTAGCCGGCGTTGTACCAGTCGGCCGACTCCGGCACGTCGGTCTGCTCGCCCCAGGTCTGCGGGCTGGCGGGCGGCAGGTCGCAGTACCAGTCGTAAAAACTCATGCACACGCCGCCGATCAATGAAAGATAACGGCTGCCGGCGGCGTAGCTCACCATCGACATCGCCGGAATCGGCGAAAAGCCCACCACCCGGTCGGGCCCGTGGGTCTTGATGGTGTAGACGTTGGCGGCGGCGACGATCTCGTTGACTTCGTCCCAGCTCGCGCGCACGAACCCGCCCATCCCGCGCTTTCGCTGGTAGTCGCGCCGCTTCTCGTCCGACTCGACGATCGAGGTCCACGCCTCCACCGGCTTCATCGTCCGGCGCGCGGCGCGCCAGCTCTTCAGCAGCCGGCCGCGCACCAGCGGATACTTCACCCGGTTGGCGCTGTACAGGTACCAGGAATACGACGCTCCGCGCGCGCAGCCGCGCGGCTCGTGGTTCGGCATATCCCAGCGGGTGCGCGGGTAGTCGGTCTGCTGGGTTTCCCAGGTGACGATGCCGCCCTTGACGTAGATCTTCCAGGAGCACGACCCGGTGCAGTTCACGCCGTGCGTCGAGCGTACGATCCTGTCGTGCGACCAGCGGTTGCGGTAGCCGTCTTCCCAGGTGCGGTCCTCGCCGTTGGTGACCCCGTGCCCGTTGGAGAAGGACTGCTTCTCCTGGGTGAAGAACATGAGGCGGTCGAGAAAGTGAGACATCTATTGCTCCTTAGAAGGATAGGGCCGAGGTACGAGGGCCGAGGGCCGAACTGCCAGAGCCAAACTTCGAGGGCCGACGGCCGAACTGCGAGAGGCGAGTAACAGGGTCCGCGCAGACCGGGAACCCCGAGCGCGCGCCAGGAACCTGCCCCAGAAAACGTTGAGGCGATGACGCCTGAACATGACTCAATCTGGTTTGAGCGCATTCTCTCGGCCCTCAGCCCTCGGACCTCGGCCCTTTCACTAACACGGCATCTGCGCGTTGCGCCGGGCATAGAACCACCAGGTAATGACGATGCAGCTCAGGTAGAAGGCGATGAACAGATACAGCGCGCCTTCCGGCCCGCCGGTCATCGAGATCGAGGTGCCGTAGCTCTTCGGGATGAAGAAGCCGCCGTAGGCGCCGATCGCGCTGGAGAAGCCCAGCACCGCGGCCGCTTCCTTGTTGCCGTCCTTGCGCGCCTGGTCCTGCGCGGCCTGCTCCCTGCCGGCGACTTCGCGCAGCCGCTCGGTGGTGAAGATCACCGGGATCATCCGGAAGGTGGAGCCGTTGCCGATGCCGGTGGTGAGAAACAGCACCATGAACATCGCCAGGAAACCGTAGAAGTGACCGCCGGAACCGCCGGAAGGCAGGAAGTACAGCACTCCCATCACCGCCGCGGCCATCACCACGAAATTCCAGAACGTCACCCGCGCGCCGCCCAGCTTGTCCGCCAGCCAGCCGCCGAACGGCCGGATGATGGCGCCGACCAGCGGGCCGAGCCAGGCGAACTGCAGCGCGTTGACCTCGGGAAACTGCGACTTGATCAGCAGCGGAAAGCCGGCCGCATAGCCGATGAACGAACCGAAGGTGCCGAGGTACAGCCAGCACATGATCCAGTTGTGACGGCGCTTGAAGATCACCGCCTGGTCGGCGAACGACGCCCTGGCGTCGGCGATGTCGTTCATGCCGATCCACGCGGCGATCGCCGCGATGGCGATGAACGGCACCCAGATGAAAGCCGCGTTCTGCGTCCAGATCTCGCGCGTCTGGCCCTGCGCATCGGTGATGGTCTGCGGATCGCCGCCGAACACCAGCCAGATCGGCATCGTGATCACCAGCGGCGCGAGGAACTGCACCGACGACACCCCGAGATTGCCCAGCCCGGCGTTCACCCCCAGCGCCGAACCCTTGCGCGCCTGCGGAAAGAAGAAGCTGATGTTCGCCATGCTGGACGAAAAGTTGCCCCCGCCCAGCCCGCACAGCAGCGCCAGGATCAGCATGGTGGGATAGGTGGTGGTCGGGTCCTGCACCGCGATGCCGATGCCGATGGCCGGGATCAGCAGCGACGCGGTGGACAGCGCCGTCCAACGCCGCCCGCCGAAGATCGGCACCATGAACGAATAGAAGATGCGCAGCGTCGCGCCCGACAGCGCCGGCGCCGCCGCCAGCCAGAAGAGCTGGTTGGTGGTGAAGTTGAAGCCGATCGCGTTCAGATTCACCGCCACCACGCTCCACAGCTGCCACACCGCGAAGGCGAGAAACAGCGCCGGCACCGAAATCCACAGGTTGATGTTGGCGATGGCCTGGCCCTGCCGCACCCAGAACTCGCGGTCTTCCGGCGTCCACAGCGTGAGCAGCTTGCGGGAGCCGCGGCCGCTGGACGGTCTTGCAGGTTCGATATGCGCGCCCATCGGAAACTCCTTGCTCAATGCGCGGGCTGGCCGAGGCCGACGCCGGCGGCGCCGTTACGCCGCGGCACGATCTCGGTCCAGTACATCCAGACCAGGGAAACCAGGGTGATGCCCCACAGCAGCATGAACACGCTGCTGTTGACGCCGGTGATGTCCACCAGGGCGCCGAACATGATCGGCAGGATGAAGCCGCCCAGCCCGCCCATCAGCCCGACGATGCCGGAGATGACGCCGATGTTGTGCGGATACTCGTCGGAGATGTACTTGAACACCGACGCCTTGCCGAACGCCCAGGCCACGCCGATCAGGAACAACAGGATGGTGAACATCCACCTGTTGAGCCCGATGGCGAAGGTGAGATCGCCATCGACCGTCTTTATGGTGAGCTCGGTCTGCGGGTAGGACATGAAGAACAGGCACACCCACGAGATCAGCATCACCCACCACGTCACCGGGTGCGCGCCGTAGCGGTCGGACAACCAGCCGCCGAAGGCGCGCAGCACGCCGCCCGGCAGCGAGAAGCAGGCCGCCAGCAGCGCGGCGACCTTGATGTCGAAGCCGTACTCGGTGATGTAGTACTTGGTCATCCACAGCGCCAGCGCCACGTAGCCGCCGAACACGATCGAGTAGTACTGGCAGTACTTCCACACCCGCGGGTCTTTCAGCGCCGCGAGCTGCGCGCCGACGCTGACCTTCGAGCCGGAGGCATGGGATTCGTCGTGGTAGGTAAAGAACCAGAACAGCAGCGCGGTGACCAGCATCGCCGCCGCGTCCACCTTCGGCACCATGGTCCAGCCGTAGGCCACCACCAGCGTCGGCGCTACGAACTTGGTGAGCGCCGCCCCCGAGTTGCCGGCGCCGAAAATGCCCATCGCGAAACCCTGCCGCGCCTTGCTGAACCAGCGCGCGACATAGGCGATGCCCACCGAGAAGCTGCCGCCCGCGAGGCCGACGAACAGCCCGAGCACCAGGAAATGCCAGTACTCGGTAGCCTCGCCGATCAGCCAGATCGGCACGACGCAGGCGAGCATCAGCACGAAGAACACCAGCCGCCCGCCGACGCGGTCGGTCAGCATGCCGAGCGGCAGCCGGGTCAGCGCCCCGGTCAGCACCGGCGTGGCGACCAGCAGCCCGAACTCGGTTTCGTTCAGCCCCAATGATTCCTTCAGCGGCACGCCGATGACCGCGAACATCATCCACACGGCAAAGCACACGGTGAACGCCACCGTGCTCATCACCAGTACCGACATCTGCCTGTGCGCCTGCGTCGCCATCGCGCATCCCCTCTTCAGGTTCCTGCGCCGAGGATAGGCAGCCCCCGCCCCGGCGCCCATTCGCCCGAAGCACGGTTTCAAAAGGAAAAAGTGGCTAGGCGGGACTAGCCAGGCAAGCGGGAAGAACTAGGTCGAAAGGCGTAGACGCGCGGCGGAACCTTCCGGCCACCCGGCCGCAGTCCGCCCGGCCGGACCCGCATGTTGATCGCATGAAGGGCTTGGCGTAGCTTGCAGCCTGTCGCCTGTGCTGCCGGCAGCCCGGTCGACTCGCAGGTTGGGAGTGACTGAAATCCTGTGCGGGAAGCCGCGCGGACCGCCCCCTTTTCCGTGAACTGTTTCGAATCACTGCATGTCCGCACTCGACACAAGGATTCCGCCCCCGGTTGTGGGCGCGCTCGTCGCCGCGGCGATGTGGGGCGTGTCCGCGTTCGGCCCTTCACTCCCCCTGCCACCGGGGCTCAAGTCCGCGGCGGTCGCGCTCTTCGTTGCGGCGGGCCTGGCGTTCGACCTGCTGGGGCTGCTCGCCTTTCACCGCGCCCGGACCACGGTCAATCCGCTGAGACCCGACCGAACCTCGTCGCTTGTCACGGGCGGGGTCTACCGGGTGACCCGCAATCCCATGTATGTCGGCCTGGGGCTGCTATTGATTGCGTGGGCGATTCATCTTTCCGCCCTGTTGCCGTTCGCCGGTCCGGTGGTCTACGTCCTGTACATCACCCGCTTCCAGATCCGGCCCGAGGAGCGGATTCTGAAGAGCTTGTTTGGTGAGGAGTACGACGCCTATTGCGGGCGGGTCAGGCGATGGCTGTGATGCGCCCGTGCAGTTGAGCGCATGGCGAAGGGCCTGCGCGGGCAGCCGGTGAGCTCCCGCGAGGCTCCTGACACCACGCTGTCAGGAGGCGCCAGCAACAATGCCGGAACCGGACTTCGCCGGCATCTTCGCTGGAGGCAAACCTTGAATACCGAACTGACGATCGAAATGGCGCCGTTTACCGTCGCGAGCGGGATAACCGAAGAAGCGCTGCTGGCAGCGTCCGACCGGCTGGAGCGCGACTTCCTGTCAATGTCTGATGGCTACCTGGGACGTGTGCTGGTGCGCAGGGATGCCGGCGAGTGGACCGACATCGTGTTCTGGAAATCCGGGGGGCATGCGGCAAAGGCAATGGAGGCGGTGGCATCGAGTGCGGCCTGCCACGCGTATTTCGAGTGCATGAAAGCGGCGGATCACGATGTGCCGCACGAGGGCGTGGCCCTCTTTCGCGCCGTCAGGGCATACGGTTCCCTCCGTCTCCAGCCCTGAGAGACAACCGTGCGCCGGGCCGACAGATTGTTCAAAATCGTTCAGTATCTCCGGTCCCGGCGGCTCACGACGGCGGAGTGGCTTGCCGAGAAGCTCGAAGTTTCGGTGCGGACAATCTACCGGGACATGGCGGATCTCGGCGCCTCCGGCGTGCCGGTCGAAGGCGAGGCCGGGGTGGGCTATGCGCTGCGCCACAAGCTGGACTTGCCGCCGCTCATGTTCGATCGCAGGGAATTGTCCGCGATCGAGCTCGGCCTGCGCTTCGTGAGCAGCTATTCCGGCCGGAGTCTGGCGCGCGCCGCGTCGAGCGCCATGTCCAAGGTGCGCGCCGGCTTGCCGCGCGGCAGCGCCGAAAGCGCCACGCCGCTGCCGCTGTTTGTACCCGACCGGAACGGCGCCAAGGCGGCCTCTTTCGAGCAGGTTCTCGCGGCGATCGAAGCGCGAAACAAGCTTCGCATTCACTACAGGGACGCGAACTCAGCGGACTCCGATCGCGTGATCTGGCCGCTCGGGGTGTTCTTCTGGGGCAGCGCCTGGACGGTGCTCGCATGGTGCGAGCTGAGAGAAGATTTTCGCAGCTTCAGGCTGGAAAGAATCGCGCAGGTCAGCGCGCTCGACGAACCGTACCCAAACGTTCCCGGCAGGCGCCTGTCGGATTACTTTCGTTCGCTCGAGATCAGCCATGGAGTACCCTTGTCTGACTTCGATCCGCTTTGAAGTCTTTCCGCAACCGACCGTGCGAAGCTACATGCGGCAGACGGTGCATCGCCTCACGGCATTCGAGGCGCCGGTATGCTGCACGCACTGCGCACCGCAATGGAGGACGTGACCAGGATGAACGATCGCTCTGACCAGAAACCGGTTTTGCCGGTGTCCGGGCGGATTCGCGCCCGCCTGCAGCGCGCCGGGCAGCGATTTCACGCCAACGACAACATTGCCCGGTTCGTCGAACCCGGCGAGATGGACGAGCTGTTGAAAGAGGTCACCGGCCGGATCACCGGGCTGCTGGAAAGCCTGGTGATCGACACCGAGAACGACCACAACACCCAGGACACCGCCCGCCGCGTGGCAAAGATGTACCTGAGCGAGGTGTTCAGCGGCCGGTACACGCCGATGCCTGCGGTGACCGAGTTTCCGAACGCCGCGAACCTGAACGAGCTGATGATCGTCGGCCCGGTCACCGTGCGCAGCGCCTGCAGCCACCACCTGTGCCCGATCATGGGACGGCTGTGGATCGGGCTGATGCCCAACCAGGACTCCAATCTGATCGGGCTGTCGAAATACTCGCGCCTGGCCGAGTGGATCATGACCCGGCCGCAGATCCAGGAAGAAGCGATCTCCCAGCTTGCCGACCTGCTGATGCAGAAGGTGCGGCCAGATGGCCTGGCGGTGGTCATCGAGGCCGATCATTTCTGCATGCACTGGCGCGGCGTGAAGGACGTGGCCTCGAAGATGGTCAACAGCGTGATGCGCGGATCGTTCCTGAAGGATTCGGCGCTGCGCCGGGAATTTCTGTCGCTGATCAACCTGAAGGACTGAGCACCTCGGTCGCGCCTGCGCCGGCACCTCTTTCGTTCACGCTCTCACACGCAACCGTTCCGGCCACTTCTGCCAGGCGAAGCCGCCGCCCGAAAAAAGCGGGCCCGCAGGCCCGCCTGTCCGGGAAGGCGCGAACTACTGCGTTACCGCCGCCGTCTCGGCAGCGGCGAGTTCCGCCGGAATCAGCTTGATCTCGATTCGGCGGTTGCGCTGCCGGCCCTCCGCCGTTTCGTTGCTGTCCACCGGGTGGTACAGGCTGTAGCCTGCCGCCGCCAGCCGCTGCGGATCGAGCTTGGCCTCGTCCTGCAGATAGCGCACGACGCTGGTTGCCCGCGCGGTGGAAAGCTCCCAGTTGGTGGGATAGCGCCGCGCCAGCTCGCGACTGATCTTGACGTTGTCGGTGTGGCCTTCGATCACGATCATCTTGTCGTCGACATTGCGCAGGATCTCGCCCACCCGCTTCAGCACTTCCAGGCCGCGCGGCTTGATCTGCGTGCTGCCGGAATCGAACAGGATCTCGTCGAGCACGTTGACGGTCAGCTTGTCGCGAAGCTGCGAGATGGTGATTTCTCCCTTCGCAACCTCGGACTTCATCTCGTCGAGCAGCCTGTCGTAGGTGCGCGTCATCTCGTCGATTTTGGCCTGCTTCTCCTCCTCGGCCCGTCGGGTGGCGGCATCCAGGTCGGCCGCCTTCGCGGTCAGCGTCGACACCTGCTCCTTCAGCGACCGGGTTTCGGCGGTCAGCCGGTTACGCTCCGCGATCGCCGCCTCCAGCTTGGCGTTGGTTGTCGCCAGGGTGGAGTCCTTCTCGCCAAGCGCGGCGCGCGCCGTTTCCAGCTCGCTGCGCGCGCTGGCGAGTGCTGCCTGCATCTGGTCGCGGTCGGCGACCGTTGCGTCGAGCCGGCTGGACATGCCCGCCAGGGCGGATTCCCTGTCCGCAAGCGAAGTCCGGGCGGCCTCGAGTTCGGCCTGCGCGCTGGTGAGTGAAGCCTGGGCCTGGTCGCGTTCGGCAATCGCGGCCGAAAGCCGCGCTTCCGTATCGGTCATGGCGTCGCGCCGCGCGGCAAGGTCGGTCCGCGCAGCCGCGAGTTGCTGCTCCAGGTCGGCGACGGCATTCCTGGCGCTCTGCAGCTCGGACGACAGGCCATCGCGCTCGACCTGCGCCGACTGGAGGGCGGTGGACGTTTCATCCAGCGCCGCCCGCTGCGACGCAAGCTGCGCCTGAAGCGCTTCGATCTGGCCCTCGGCCTCCTGCCGGGCGCTGCGCTGGGTTTCGACCGCCTGGGCCAGCCGGTCGCGTTCGGCCTCGGTGCTTTCCAGCTTGCCGGCCAGCGCGGCGCGGGCGGCCGTTTCGGAACTGACGTTGGCAAACAGGTTCGACTTTTCCGCCTGAAGCGCGATCAGCTGCTCGGACTCCTTCGCGCGCGCCGCCTGTTCGGCCGCCAGTGCCGATTGCGTCTCCTTCAGCCGGCCGTCGCTCGCGGCCAATGCGGAACGCGTTTCCTCCAGGTTTTTCCGCAGAGATTCGTTCTCGGCCTGCATCTGCTGCAGCCGCGTGGCGCCCGAAGCCCGGGCGGCGGATTCCTTCGCCAGCTCGTCGCCCAGACGGCGGTTTTCTCCATGCAGCCGGTCGAGTTCCTTCGTCGCATCCGCGCGCGCGGAACGTTCGACCGACAACTCGGCCTGCACGACCTCCAGGCGATTGTCGGTGGCCTTCTTGGCCGCCGTCAGCGCCTCGAGCTCGGATAGCGCGCGCGAATGGTTCGCCTGCACGGTTTCGAACCGGCTCGACAGTTCCGCGTTGCTGGCACGCGTCGATTCGAGCTGCTGGCGGTATCCGTCGCGCTCTTGCGAGAGCGCGGCAATCGACTGGCGGGCCGCGGCGATCTCGCCGTCCAGCTTGTTCGCGCGCTGGGTCTCGGCATCCAGCTTCCACTCGGCATCCTGAGCCCGGTTCTTCTCGGCGTCGAGATCGGCATCGAGCTGCTGATTGGCGCGCTCGAGCTCGGCGACGCGCTTTTCCAGCGTCTGCCGGCGGTCACGCTCCGCCTGCAACCGCGACTCGAGGTCGGTTCGCTGCGTCGCGGTCTGGCGATACGCTTCCGTCGAAACGCCGCAGCCCGCGACAAAAACTATGGTTACGATCCAGAGCAGATTTCTCATCCGAAGCACTCCTCAACTCTCCCTTACGGCGACATGCCCCCGCGCCGATACGCCGCGCAGGGCCCCTCGCACACTACTGGCGCGGCTGGGCTTTCAGCAGATCGCTTGCAAGCACGAAGGGCTCGTTCGGCTTCTCCGGCACGACGTCGTCCTCGGCGGTGACGATGAGCTGAAACTCGAGGAAAGGCACGGTCGCCGCAAACGAGCCGCTGCGGGTGTCGCCGATCCAGAGCCTGCCCAGAGGAATGGACCGCCCATCCGCACTGCGCGCCCACACCACGTAAAACGCCTTGGCCGGCACCAGCGTATTCGGCGGCGCCAGGTGGTTCACGGTGAACTTCACCCGGTTGTTGCCGTTCACATCGGCGCTCAGTTCAATCGAATTTGCCACTCCGGGCATCACCGGAGAGGGGGGGAACGCGCTCTTCGTGCTGGTGGCGCAGCCTGCAGCCAGCGCCAGGGCAATCAATGCAATGACGGTCGCGATGCTTTTCACTTGATGTTCTCCTCCATTCAATGTTGGCGGGCACCTGTCCCCGCGGCCCGCCAGCAGGGCCATTTTTCTTCGACAAATGGATGCGCCGAAAACTCTACACCTACTTTTTTCCGGCGTCGCCCATGCTTTGCACATGTAACAGAAATTCAGAGTCTTGCGTACTGTCGTCGATTTGCGACACTCGACACGACCGCTCGGATCAGCGGGGTCACGGATCAGCGGGGTCAGGCCTATACTGTAGAGCTGTCGCTCGTGATCGCTCCACCTCATTACGGCACTTCCCACGCCACTCGACCGGGGTTGCCCACGCTCAGCCCATTTCTCGGTCCCGTGGCCGCCGGTCCGTTCGCCATGTCCGCTGTCGACTTTGTTCCCGCGCCGAGTGCGGAGTTCCTGAGCGCCTGCGCCTGGCTCCAGTGCATGCCGGGCAAGATGCGTCCCGGTAAGGACTCGCTGGTGACTCGGCAGCGCGGGACTCCCGGCAAGCGGGACTCGTGTCTGCCGCGGATGGAGCAATCGGGGCGTTCTCTTCCCTGACGTTCTCTGCCTCGCCACACGGTGGAATGGTGGCGCGGCGCCGGGTCGCGCCGCGGGCGGCGAAAGACGCATAATGACGCGCGCATCCGGGATTCCGACTCATGAAAGCCTCCGACGCATCCGCCCGCACTCTGGGCCTGTGGTCCGCCGTGCTGTGCACGATGCTGAGCCTGACCTATGTCGTCGCCCAGCTCGCCGAGTGGATGGGCCTGCTCGGTTCCGCCGGCGGACCGCACAGCCGCAGCACCGCCTTCGGGCTGGCGGTGCTGCTCACGCCCTCGCTGCTGCTCGGCGTGACGTTCGTCGCGCTGATGGTCGCCGTTCATTATTCGGCCGATGCCGGTCGGCGAATCTGGAGCCATCTCGCGGTGGCGTTCGCGACGATGTACGCGACGCTGGTCGGCCTGGTGTACTACGTGCAGCTCGCTTTCGTGATGCCCCGGCTGGCCCAGGGCCGCGCCGAGGGCATCGAGGTGCTGATCTTCGAGCCCTTCGATTCCTTTCTGTATGCGGTGGATGTGTTCGGCTACAGCCTGATGAGCCTGGCCACCCTGGTCGCGGCGCCAGCCTTCCGGGGCCCGGGCCTTGCGCGCTGGATTCGCCGGGCGCTGATCGCCAACGGCTGCCTGATCCCGTTTCTGGCGCTGCAGATGTACTATCCAACGCTGATCTGGGGTGGCAGCTTGTGGGCCGTGACCTTCCCCGCGGCCACCTGGCTGCTGGCGATTCACTTCCACCGGCTGAAAGCATGAACGGCATGGCACGCACCGAACGGGAGAAGATGCTCGCCGGGGAGCTGTACGATCCCTTCGACCCGGCGCTGGCGGCCGAACGCGAGCGGGCGCGCGACCTGTGTCAGGCGCTGAATGGCACGCGCGAGTCGCAGCAGGACGAGCGGCGCGCGCTGCTGCGCAAGCTGTTCGGCAGCGGCGGCGACAGCGTGTGGATGCAGCCGCCTTTTTACTGCGACTACGGCTCGAACATCCATCTCGGCGAGCGGGTGTTCTTCAACTTCAACTGCACGGTGCTGGACGTGTGCGAGGTACGCGTCGGCGACTTCACCCTGTTCGGCACCGGCGTGCAGATTCTCACGCCACTGCATCCGCTCAACGCCGAGTTGCGCCGCAAGCAGGAATACGGCAAGCCGATCGAGATCGGATCGGACGTCTGGGTGGGCAGCGGCGCGCTGATTCTGGCCGGGGTGCGCATCGGGTCGCGCGCGGTGATCGGCGCCGGCAGCGTGGTCACCCGCGACATCCCGGAGGGCGTGCTGGCGGCCGGCAATCCCTGCCGGGTGATCCGCGAAATCCGGGAATAACCGCCGCGGAACGCTGTCCAATAAACAGGTGACGGCTGCGATGAGTGGCCCGAAGGCCCCCCGATGCCTTTCACGCCTGAACAGTTCTTCGACGTCTTTCGTGCCTACAACGCCACCGTCTGGCCAGCGCAGGTGCTGCTGCACCTGTTGGCGCTGGCAGCGGCAGCTCTGGCGTTTCGCGCAGGACGCGGCGCCGGCGTTGCCATCAGCCTGATCCTCGCGTTTCTCTGGACCTGGGTCGGATTCGCCTATCACCTGGCGTTTTTCGCCGTCATCAATCCGGCGGCGATCGGCTTCGGCCTCGCTTCCATCGTCGCGGCGGGGCTGTTTCTCTGGCATGGCGCGCTTCGCCGCCGGTTGCGCTTCCGCTGCTCGATGGCGCCGTTGCCGATCGCGGGGCTGGTACTGATCGTCTTCGCACTGGCGGCGTACCCGCTGTGGTCGACCTGGTCGGGGCATGCCTACCCCGCACTGCCCACCTTCGGCCTGCCCTGCCCTACCACGCTCTTTACGCTGGGCATGCTCGCGCTGCTGGAGCCGCCCTACCCGCGCAGCCCGCTGATCATCCCGCTGGTCTGGTCCGCGATCGGCGCGCAGGCCGCGTTTCTGCTCGACATGCCGGCCGACCTCTCGCTGATCGCGGCGGGGCTGCTGGGTGTCGTGCTACTGGCGCGGGCGCGCGCCATTTAGGGCTGCGAGAAGAGCGGCCGGGACTTGCACCGGGCCGCTTGTCGCAACGGTTTGACCTGCGTCAACCCCGCTCGCAGTCGAGCCGCAACCGACGCGCCAGCGCGCCTATCGTAAGAGCAGGCGGTCCCGCTGACGGGGCTGCCGGCAATGGTCACCGAAACACACAGGAGATACCGAATGAAAGCGATTGTTACGGCACTCAGCCTCGCGCTGGCACTGCTGTCGGGTTACGCCCTTTCCGCCGATGAACCCGGCCATATGGAGCAGTTCGACGAGCAACAGATGAAGCAGCACAACGACGAGATGGAAGCCCACATGAAGGAGATGCAGGCGCTGATGGACAAGCTGCATCGCACCCAGGACCCGGCCGAGCGGCGGCGGCTGCTGGAAGAGCACCGCCAGCAGATGGCCGAGCTGATGCACGGCATGCGCAGCACGCGCGACGAGATGGTCATGGGCATGATGGGCGGCGGCATGCGCCACGGCAAGCCGATGGCCGAGGGCGAAAAACGCCGGCAGTACCTGATCGAGAAGCGCCTCGACATGATGGACAACGCGATGGAAATGATGATGCGTCGCGACGAGATGATGATGCACCACCGCTGAAACTTAGCGGCACGCGCGGCGGGAAGAGGGTTTCCCGCCGCTCCTGGGCGTGGGCCGCGCGCCTAGGCGGTTACGCCGTGCTCGATGGCATACACCGCCGCCTGTACCCGGCTGGAGAGGTTGAGCTTGCGCAGGATGCTCTGCACGTGAATCTTCACCGTGCTCTCGGCAAGGTCCAGCCCGCGGGCGATCTCCTTGTTGCTTTCGCCTTTGGCCAGGTGGGTGAGAATTTCCCGCTCGCGCGGGGTCAGGCCATCCCGGACCGGCTCCGGCGGCGCATCGCCCGCCGCGCGCAGGCCGCGCACCAGCTTGCCGGTCATCTGCGGCGACACCACCGAATCGCCTTCGGCCGCGCGACGGACCGATTCGATCAGCGTGTCGGTCTCGATGTTCTTCAGCAGGTAGCCGCTGGCGCCGGCGCGCAGCGACTCGATGAGATCGTCGGCATCTTCCGATACCGTGAGCATCACCACCCGGGTCTGCGGCGACGCCTCGAGAAACTGCGTCACCGCGTCCCTGCCGGAAATGCCCGGCATGTGCAGATCGAGCAGCACCACGTCCGGCTTCAGCGCCGCGGCACTCTTCACCCCCTGCAGGGCATCGGCGGCTTCGCCCACGACCTCGAACCCGGGATGCTTCTGCAGCACGGCTTTTACCCCGCCGCGAAACAGCGTGTGGTCGTCTACCAGCAGGATTCGGATCGGATTCATGCCGAGGCCGCCTCCTCCACCAGCGCGGTTGTGCGATAGCTTTCCCGTCGGCGGCTGGCAGCATTCGCGGACGGTCGCATCCCGCAAGCGGGACCCTGCTCCCTGCTCATGCTGCCACCTCCTGCACGATCGGCACCGTCAGCCGAACGCGCGTGCCTTCACCCGGCCGCGATGCCACCTCGACGCGCCCGCCGATGCGCTGGGCGCGTTCGCGCATGATCGCAAGGCCCACGTGGCCGTCGCGCTGCACCGCCGTGTCGAACCCGCAGCCGTCGTCGCTCACGGCGAAACCGTAGACCGGCCCGCGTTCGAGCTCCACCCGCACGCGATTGGCGTGGGCGTGTTTGCGCACGTTCGACAGGCATTCCTGCACCACGTGCAGCGCCTGGATCTGGATCTCCGGCGACAGCGGCACGCCGGTGCCGGTTGCCCGGAACTCGGTGGCCAGCCCGGTATCGGCCTCGAAGCGATTGAGCAGTCCGCGCAGGGCGGTCTCCAGGTCGGACTTGCCGAACCGGGTGCGGAAGTGCACCAGCAGTTCGCGCACGTCGTCGTAGCTTTCCTGGATGCCTTCGCGGATACGCCCGAGCCCGTCGCGCGCCCCGGCCTTGTCGCCGCGCTTCAGCGAGTCGTCGAGCATCTGCGCCTGCAGGTTGAGGAAGGCCAGCGACTGGGCGATGCTGTCGTGCAGCTCCTGCGCCAGGAGATTGCGCTCCTCGGAAACCGCCATTTCCTTTTCGCGCGCGATCAGCCGCTGGTTCTCGATGGCCACGCCGAGGTGACGCCCGAGCGAGTCGAGCAGCCTGCGTTCGGAGCGGTCCACGACGCGCTCGCTGCGAAAGTACAGGTTGTACACACCCAGCACCTGGTCGCGGAACTGGATCGGGATAGCCACGACCGTCGCATAGCCGGAACGACGGCAGTTGAGCGACTGCGCGGCCTTGTCATCCGCCGGCAGCACGCGCACCAGCGACAGGTGTTTTTCCGCAGCCTCGCCACAATGGCACTCGCCCACGGCGAGGCAGGCTTCGCTGCGCGCGAATTCCTGGGCAAGCTGTTCATGCACGAACAGGTGGATGCGGCCGGTCTTCTCCTCACTCAGGCGCACCGCGCCGCCGTCGGCGCCGAGCGAGCGCACCAGCCGGCGCACGAACTCGCGGCAAAGGTCTTCGAGGGTCGCGGGCCGGTTCAGCAACGCCGCCGCCTCGTACAGCGTGGTCAGCTCGCGATTCTGCTTTTCCAGCGAGCGGGTCTTGCGCGCCACCCGCGCCTCGAGGTTGCGATACAGATCCTGCAGCTTGCCGGCCATGCGGTTGAATCCGGCGGCCAGTGCGCCGAACTCGTCGCGGGTCTCGACCGGCAGGCGGATGTCGAAGTCGCCGGCTTCCATGCGCCGCATGCCCTCTTCCATGCGCATCACCGGCCGCACCACCAGCAGGAACATCAGGTAGATCAAGGCCACCGTGCCGGCAATCGACATCCAGATCAGGCCGATCTGCAGCGTGCGCAGGAGCGTGGTCTTTCTCGACACATCCTGCTCGATGGCCCGCACCATGGCGTCGACCGCGGCGACGTAGCGCTCGGTGGCCTGCCGGTAGGCGAACAGCTGCGCCGGCGACGGCGGCGCGCCGGTCAGGAGACTTTCAATGGCGGGCCGCAGCTGCTCGTGCCACTGGCGCTGCAGACCGGAGAACTGGCGCTGGATGTCGGATTGCTTCGGCAGGAACATCGGGCGCGCCGGATCGCCGCGCGCGAGCAGCATCATGGCGCGTTCGAAGGCGGAAACCTCGGCCTGCACATCGGCTTGCAGGCGCGCGCGGTCGGCCGCGGGCAGCGCCATCTGCGACAGCAGCATCGACAGCCGGTAGGCGCGCATGCGCTCCGCGCCCGCCTGGTTGACGGCGGCGGCACCGCCCTCCAGGTCCCAGGACACCAGCAGGGTCAGCCCGATGGCGAACAGGCCGATCGCCAGAAAGGCGGTCGCGATCAACACCAGCTTGGTGCCGAGCTTCTGCACCGCCGCTGCCAGCGCCCGGGTCACGGCCGGCTTTCGTCGGCCGCCTTGCAACGCCCTGAAAACAGGGCGTGCGCGGGCGATGCCTGCCCATCCGGACTAGTCGGCCTAGTCCTTTCCGGCGGCCCGGATCGGTCGTTTGCGGAATGGCGCATGGCCGCAATCCTAGGGGATGCTGGCGGCAGCCTATTGACCCGAATCAAGGAGTGCGAAATGCGCGCGCCAATCGCCTGTGTGCTGCTGCTGGCCGGAATGGGCGCCCTGCCCGCCGAGGCCGAGAACGCCGACAGCGCCTCGCCCACCGCGGCGCTGGCCGCGGGCAAGCCGATTCTCAACCTGCGGCCGCGCTACGAATACGTCGACCAGGCCGGCGTGTCGACCGGCGAAGCGCTGACCCTGCGCACGCTGGCCGGCTGGCAGACCGGGCGCTGGGCCGGTCTGTCGGGCACGCTGGAGCTGATCGACGTCGGCCGTTTCGAAGACGAGTACAACGATACGCTGAACGGCAAGACCCGCTACCCGGTGATCGCCGATCCGGACAATACCGACGTCAATCAGCTTTACCTCGACTACACCGGGCTGGCCGACACCCGCATTCGCGCCGGCCGGCAGTCGATCAAGCTGGACAACGTGCGCTTCGTCGGCAACGTGGAGTTTCGCCAGGTGATGCAGGTGTTCAACGGCGTAACCGTCGAGAACAACAGCCTGCGGGACACCCGCCTGTTCGCCGGCTACCTCGGGCGGGTGAAAACCATCAACACGCGGCAGCACGACACGGACACGGTGCTGCTCAACGTGCGTCATGCGCTCGGCCCGGATCACGCGCTGGTCGCCTTTGGCTATTTTCAGGACCAGCACGACGCCATCGCCCCCGGCGCATTCCTCGGGGCGCTGCCGCGGGACACGTCGAACCGCATTCTCGGCCTGCGTGCCGATGGCTCGCCGCCGCTCGGCGCCGACTGGCGGCTGCTGTATACGCTTGAATACGCGCAGCAGGCCGATTATGCCGATGGCGATGCGCGCATCGACGCGGATTACCTGCGCGTCGGCGCGGGCGCGAAGTGGCGCGACTACTCGGTGCGCATCGATCGCGAACAGCTTTCGAGCAATGAAGGTCTGTACGCCTTTCAAACGCCGCTGGGCACCAACCACCTGTTCCAGGGCTGGGCCGACCAGTTTCTGGTGACGCCGCGCCAGGGCCTGCGCGACACCTTCGTGAGCGCGGCCGCCAGGTTCGGACAGGCCCAGGTGCTGGCCGAGTATCACGACCTGGCGTCCGACGTCGGCAATCTCGATTTCGGCAGCGAGTTCGATCTGGGCCTGAGCTATCCGCTCGCGCGCAAGCTCACCGGCAAGCTGGAATACGCCGACTACCGGGCCGGCGACGCCGCGACAGCCAAGGTGGACGTGACCAAAGTCTGGGTCACGCTCATCTTCAACTACTGAGCGCGCCCGCCCGGCTCGTCGTCGTCCTCGAGAATGCGATGCGCCGGGCCTTCGAGGTCGTCGAACTGCCCGCTCCTGACCGACCACCAGAACACCAGTCCGATCAGTAGCGCGAGCACGACCGAGAGCGGAATCAGCAGGTAGAGAATTTCCATCTAGGAATTCTAGTTCCGAGTTCCGAGGTCCCAGTTCCGGGAAAGAATCGAATTGTGCCTGTCGAAGCAGTGCGGCACGAGAGGCAAAGGGTCGATCTGTCACCGAGAAGAATCGAGCGGATTGACCCGGCTGATGGCGTTGCCCCGCATAGGGTTCGCACTCGGAACCCGGACCTCGGAACTCGGAACTAGTTTTTTCCACCGTTTCCCGC
>CALJLA010000270.1 GCA_937983055.1 uncultured Pseudomonadota bacterium | reverse complement strand
TAACTACGGGGAGAAAGTCAGGTGTTGAAAATCCTGGTGCCTGTGGACGGATCCGCCAATGCGCTGCGCGCGGTGCAGCACGTCATCGACCAGCGCGACTGGTACCAGGGTCCACTGGAACTGCACCTGCTCAACGTGCAGCTGCCGGTGGCCTCCGGCGTCGTCAAGTCCTTCATCAAGCAGTCGCAGCTCAACGACTACTACCGCGACGAAGGGCTGGCGGCCCTCAAACCGGCGCGCGAAGCGCTGGAAAGCGCCGGCCTGGCCTGCCAGCATCACATCGGCGTCGGGGAACCCGCCCGCACCATCCTCGACTATGCGGCAGACAAGCAGTGCCAGCTGCTCGTCATGGGCACGCACGGGCGCGGAGCGTTTGCGGGGGCGCTGCTCGGATCGGTTGCGGCCAAGGTGGTTCACGCCGCGCCGGTGCCGGTGCTGCTCGTCAGGTAGTACTGCGGCCGTGGGCGGCAATGCGCGCCCGCAGGCACTCCGGGCACAGGCAGGCGGCCTGCGGCTCTCCGGTCAGTACCGGCGGAAAGTCGGTCGCGCACCAGCAGGGCTGCTCGTCTTTCATGCCGCAGTGAAACAGCCGGCCGCAGGCGGCGCAGCGGCTGTTGCCCTCGCCGGACCCGTTCGGTTCAGCCATCGCGGCCGCCCGCACTGAACAGCGTCAGCACGCCCATGATCAGGAACAGGGCCGCGGCAAAGAACCGGATGCCGCGCATGGGCAGGCGTTGCGACAGCCGCTCGCCGACCCACACCGCCGGCGCATTGGCGACCAGCATTCCAAGGGTGGTGCCGACGACGACCTGCGCCAGCGCATCGTAGCGCGCGGCCAGGGCCACGGTGGCGAACTGTGTCTTGTCGCCCATCTCGGCGATGAAGAATGCCACGAAGGTCGTCATGAAGACACCGGCGCTGTGCAGCACCGGCGCACCCTCGAGCCGGTCGGGCTTCAGCGCCCACAAGCCGAACGCGATGAACGACAGGCCGACAATCCAGGCGAGCGCCTCGGGCGCCAGCATCTTCGCCATCAGCACGCCGACGGTGCCGGCAAGCAGATGGTTAAGCGCGGTGGCCGCCAGAATTCCGGCCAGGATCGGCCACGGTTTGCGCAAACGGGCGGCGAGCACGAACGACAACAGCTGGGTCTTGTCGCCGACTTCGGCAGCGGCGACCAGCAGGGTGGAGCTGAAAAAGGCCTGCAACGAAAATTCCTGGGGTTCAAACGGCCGGGCGCAAAGCCACCGGCGTGAGGGTCGGGCGAGCCGCAGCGCGGTGCCGCGGTGGGATCTGCCGCCATTCTAGACCAACGGTTTTGCCGCCGCGGCCGCCTCGCCGATAATCGGGGCTCGGAGGACGTGCCGCCATGTATGCAATGCAGCTTGACCGCCCCGGCCAGCGGCTTCGCCGCGTCGAGCGCACGCTGCCGAGCCCTGCACCCGGGCAGTTGCTGCTGGAGGTGCGCGCCTGCGGCGTCTGCCGCACCGAACTGCGCGTTGTCGATGGCGACCTGCCGGCCGCGAAGGAGACCCGTGTCCCGGGGACTGAGATCGGCGGGGTGGTGGCGGGGGGGGGCTCGGTTACACCTGCGGTGTGTGCGAATTCTGCATCGGCGGCCGAGAGAACCTGTGCGACGGCGCCCGCTTCACCGGCTATCAGATCGACGGCGGTTATGCCCAGTATGCGCTGGCCGATGCGCGCTTTTGCTTTGCCCTGCCCGACCGTTTCGATGACGCGCACGCCGCGCCGCTGCTGTGCGCCGGGCTGATCGGCTACCGTGCGTTGACCGCGGCGGGTGATGCGCGCCGGCTCGGTCTGTACGGTTTCGGCGCGGCAGCGCACCTGGTTGCACAGCTCGCGCGCTTCCAGCGGCGCGAGGTGTTTGCTTTCACCCGGGCGGGCGATGCGGCTGCGCAGGCATTTGCCCGCGAGCTTGGCGCCTGCTGGGCCGGCGATTCCGGCCAGGCCCCGCCCGAGCCTCTGGACGCAGCCATCATTTTCGCGCCCGTCGGTGCGCTGGTGCCGGCTGCGCTGCGGGCAACCCGGAAGGGCGGGCGCGTGGTCTGCGCCGGCATCCACATGAGCGAGATCCCTGCGTTTCCCTACGAGCTCCTGTGGGGTGAGCGACAGGTGTTGTCGGTGGCGAATCTGACGCGTGCCGATGGACGCGCTTTCCTGCCGCTCGCAGCCGAGGCCGGCCTCCGGACGCAGATCGAGACGCTGCCGCTGGACCAGGCCAACGAAGCGCTGTCTCGGCTCAAGCGGGGCGAACTGCGAGGCGCGTTCGTGCTGCTGCCGTAAGCCGCCGTCAGTCGCGCGCCGACAGGCGGCTGTTGGCCCAGGTCAGGCGATCGATCAGGATGCGCATGAAGGACTTGTTGAACTGCTTCTGCAGGGCGTCGGTTGCCTGCTGCAGTGCCTCGGCCCGGATCTCTACTACTGTGATCTTCGAGTCGGCGGTGATTGTGGTGACGCGGCGCACCCGGGTTTCCTCGAAGTAAAGCAGTTCTCCGAAGCAGTGCCCGGGTTTCAGCGTGTCGATGACCTTGCCGCTCTTGGAGACTTGAGCTTCGCCTTCGGCCAGAATGTAGAAGCTGTCGCCGACCTCGCCTTCCTGAATGATCGTTTTCTCCGACGGATAACGTCGCCAGCGGCCGATGCGCACCGTTTCCCAGATCTCGACATCGCGGAAGTCGCGGAAAAAGGATAACTCCTTGATCGAGTTGAATCGCTCGGTCTCGCTGATCGAATCCTGTGGCAGCTCGAGGTGCCTATAGGTCTGCGTCAAGTCGCGCGAGAAGGCCGCCCAGTTCTGGTAGCGTGCGCCGCAGTCCTTGGCGATCGCACGCATGACGAGCGTGTCCAGCGCATGCGGCAGATCCACCCGGTGCAGCGACGGTGGCGGCGGCTCGATGTGGGCGATCTGGTACAGCAGGCTCGCCCGGTTCGACGCAACGAAAGGCAGCCGGCCGGTCAGCAGCTGGTACATGACCACGCCGAGCGAGTAAATATCGGTCTGGTGATTGAGCGCTTTCTCGAGCACCTGCTCGGGCGACATGTACGCGGGCGAACCGATGCCTTCCATTACCGTGTGCTCACCGCCCTCCAGTTGCGCCGCGCCGAAATCGGTGATCTTGATCTCGTTGTCGCTGCCGATGAGAATGTTCGCGGGCTTGATGTCCCGGTGGATCACGCCGTTGCGGTGCGCGTAGTCAAGCGCCAGGCTGCACTTGAAGACGATCTCCACCACGCGATCGATCGGCAGCAGCCGGGCGACGTCGCAGTACTCCTCGAGCGTGGGCCCCTGCATGTACTCCATGACGATGTAGCTGTACTCGTCGGTC
>CALJLA010000269.1 GCA_937983055.1 uncultured Pseudomonadota bacterium | reverse complement strand
TGTTTCGAGAGCGCGTGAATCCCGCTAATCGTTATCCGGCGTCCGCGCTTGCCGATGGCGGGGCAGATCGTCGGCGGTGTCGAACCAGGCGATGCGCGACCGGGTCCAGATATGGTCGGCCGGCGGCGCCAGTTCGGGCTTGTCCAGGCTGGCGCTGGTGATGTCGATCTTGTCGGGCAGGCGATGGTCGCGGAACGCGAGCTGCGTGCCGCAGCGCGGACAGAACTCCCGGTGCGCAAAGTCCGAGGAATCGTAGCGCGCCGGCCGACCGCGGACGTATTCGAAATGCTGCGCTGGCACCGTCAGTCAGGAGACGACCGGAGCACCGGAGGCGCGGCGACACGCCGTGCAGTGGCAGTAGCTCTGATGGCTGGCCGGGCCTCGCGCGCGATAGCGCACCTCGCCGCACAGGCAGCCGCCTTCGTAGAGGATCATGCCATGCCACCAGAACGCGATTTCACTATGGAGTCACGGCGAGCACAGAGCAAAGCAGGCCGTGCGGCAGCAGCGGGCGTGCCTGAGGTAGCTGTCGCGGAACGGTCATATTGGTTGACGGATGGCTCCGCGGCTGTCGCATGTGCTGCGAAACGGACGAACCCTCTGCCCTGCATACTTACCTGGCGGGACGAGGCGGCGTCGATTCGCTTCAGGCGCGCGCGGCGGCGCGCGTTCTCGCGGCTTCGCCGACGCTGAAGGTGCGGGTCCAGCCGTACGGGTCGGGCACACGACCATACTGGATGTCGGTGAGGCCGTCGTACAGCCGCTGCGCGACCGGGCCGATGCGGTTGCCGTTGACCAGCAGTTCGCGCTCGCGATAGCCGAACTTGCCGACCGGCGCCACCACTGCCCCGGTGCCGATGGCAAAGGCCTCGGTGATGCGGCCGCGCTCGACGTCGGCGAGCATGTCATTCACGTCGATGCGGTCTTCAGACACGGTGTAACCGAGATCGTGGGCAAGCTGCAGCATCGACTCGCGGGTGACCCCGGGCAGGATGCTGCCCGACAGCGCCGGCGTGCTTATGTGCCGGCCTTCGTAGACAAAGGCGATGTTCATGCCGCCAACTTCTTCGACGTAGCGGCGTTCCGTTGCGTCGAGCCAGAGCACCTGCTGGTAGCCGCGGGCGCGCGCCTGCTCGCTGACGAAGATGCTGCCGGCGTAGTTGGCGGTGGTCTTGGCCTCGCCGGTGCCGCCGCGCACCGCGCGCACGTGTTCGTGCGAAATGAACACCGGCACCGGGCGCAGGCCACTGCCGAAGTAGGGCCCGACCGGGCTCAGGATGACGAAGTTCAGAAACCGCTTCGCGGCCCGCACTTCCAGCGTGGCCTCGGTGCCGATGATGACCGGACGGATGTAAAGCGCGCAGCCGGGCGCGCGCGGAATCCAGGCGTGCTCGAGTTCCACCAGCCGCTGGATCGCGTCGATCAGCGCCCCGGCGTCGACTGGCGGCATGCCCATGCGCTGCGCCGAGCGGTTCAGGCGCGCCATGTTGCGGTCGATGCGAAACAGGTTCACCCGGCCGTCGGGGCGCAGGTATGCCTTGGTGCCCTCGAACACGTCCTGACCGACGTGCAGGACCTGGGCCGCCGGATCGAGTTCGAGCGGACGGTAGGGGCCGATCACCGGGTCGTGCCAGCCGCGGTCCTCGCTGTAGCGCTGCACGAACATGCGGTTGGTAAAGCAGCGGCCGAAGCAGAGTTCGGCGGGACACTCCACCGGGCGCGGATCGGGAACGGGTTCGATTCGGATCTGGTGCATGCAGGCGCCTCCGGGCGACGCGCGGCGCGCGTCGCGATGAGGTCACACTATAGCAGGCAGCCTTCTGCGGCTCCGAAAGAACGGGCAGCGCGCAGCCATCTGCTTCCGGGTTGGCTGTGGCCGGGGGTGGATTCTTCGCAGCCGTTGGGTGCCGTCGCGCCCCTTATCCGCGAGACGTGAAGGTGGGGAGCGTCAGCCGGTAGCGCACGCCGGCCATGCGTACCGCGAAGATCACCGCCACCGCGGCCAGCATCGCGGTGGCGCGCGGCACATCGACCAGGTACAGGGCGATCAGCAGCAGCGCGCCCATCCAGGCGGCGGTGGCGTACAGCTCGCCGGTGAACACCAGCGGCACCTCGTTGCACAACACGTCGCGCAGCACGCCGCCGAACACGCCGGTGACCACGCCAAGCAGCGTGGCGACGAACCAGTGCGCCTGCTGGTCGAGCGCGATCTGGGTGCCCAGAACGGTGAACAGCGCAAGGCCGAGCGCATCCGGCACCAGCAGCCAGCGTGGCGGCAAGGGACGCCACCGGGCGACGGCAAAGGTGGCCAGGCTCGCGCCAATCGCCACCACCAGATACGCCGGGTCGGCGATCCAGAACACGGTGCGGTCGAGCAGCAGGTCGCGCAGGGTGCCGCCGCCCAGCGCGGTGGCGAGTGCCACCACCGTAAGCCCGAACACGTCGATGCGCTTGCGCCCGCCCTCGAGCACGCCGGTCACCGCGCACACCGCCACCGCGCACAGTCCCAGCCAGTAGGCCGGCGTCTCGATCACTCTCGCACCGCCGTCGAGGCACGCATGCGCGTCAAAATGCCAGAATCAGGCCGAGCGACGCTTCCCACTGCACCAGGGTGTCGCCGCGAAAGGCGATGTCGCAGGTGCCGGGGATGTTGCAGAACACGGTGCTGTCGCTGTCGATGAACGTGACATAGGCGCGGC
>CALJLA010000268.1 GCA_937983055.1 uncultured Pseudomonadota bacterium | reverse complement strand
GGATGTCCGCGAAGCCTGAGCTCTGCTTGAGCAGGGCACAGGTCTGGTAGCCATCGAGCCGCGGCATCATCACGTCGCAAAAGATCACGTCCGGGCGGTGGTCGGCCACCTTCGACAGCGCGTCGAAACCATCCTCGGCCAGAATCACTTCGCACTGTGCCTGCTTGAGAAAGGTTTCGGCGCTGCGCCGGATGGTGTTCGAGTCGTCGATCACGAGGACTCTTACGCCCGCCAGGGTTGTCTGCTTGTCGAGGGTTTCCGTCATCACATTACTGACCGCGGCCGCATGCGGGCCGCTTCCGCGCGCGCGACTGCGCGCCGGATGCGCGACTGCACCGGTTGCCGGGAAAAATGGGAATGCGCGGAGCGGTCTCCGCGCCTGGATGCCTGGTGAGGGCATCGCGGCCGCGCCCCTGTGGGTACGGCCGACCCGTGCAGTCCGCCGACGCGGACTGGTCGATTCATGTGTTGCTCCCTTTTATCTCTGCCGCGCCGGTCGTGTCGCCGTTTTGCGGCAGAGACTGACTTCATCGGTATTGCGCAGACCGACGCACCGCTTCCGCGCCGCGCAGCCGCACCGATGCCGATCGGGCTGCGCCCACCATTCGCAGCCCTGCCGTTACCTTGCTCGCGGTGCTCATATCTGCGCGCAACGTGAGATCTTGGGCATCTCGTTCGTCGTACACGCGCAATCTGCGCAACCGCGGCGGCTCTCACCCGAAAAGAGCCTGCAAATCCGTATTCCTGCACAGACTATCTAAAGCGCTTTCAAGATAAGTTGCAGTTCTCCGGAAATCAAATCTGACACTTTGTGAGATTTGATACAGATCATTAGAAATTCATGGCGTTAACGACGCACGCTGCCTCAGTAAGCACCAACTGTCTTGCAAAAAACTATTGCATCTGTGTGATCGCGAACGCTGTCCGGCGTGTCTGACTCGTTTTTGCCGGCATCAGTAGCGCACCGCCCTCACATCACCGCCGGGCGCCTTCCGCTGAACGACGGCGCACTCGCAAATGTCGCGCCACGCCGGACTCGTGACGCGCCCTCGCGAGAATTCGGTGCCCGCACGTTGCCTCGAGTTTCGCCGCCGGGCTTGAAGACGCATCGACCAAGCCCCGCGAAGCGCCCGCGTGTACTCGCGCGGTTGCAACTTGGAAGCAAGGCGGCAGCATTCGCGGGCGGCGACTTCAATCGCCGCCCGGAGAGCCGGCTACATCCAGGCGCTTTGAAATGGCGACCGCGCGTGCAGGGCGCGCCCAGCGCAAGCGCCTACCAGGGCTCGATCCACGGGCGCAGGTCGATCTCGTGAGTCCAGGCGCTGCGCGGCTGGCGATGAATCTGCCAGTAGTTCTCGGCGATCGCCTCCGGATTCAGAATGCCCTCGCGGTCTTTCAGGGCATAGCGGTCCGGAAAAAGCGTCTGGATGAACGCGGTGTCGATTGCGCCGTCGATGACGATGTGGGCGACGTGAATGCCGCGCGGGCCCAGTTCCCGCGCCATGCTCTGCGCCAGCGCGCGCAGGCCGTGCTTGGCACCGGCGAACGCGGCGAAACCTGCCGCGCCGCGGAGGCTGGCGGTCGCGCCGGTGAACAGGATCGTTCCATGGCCGCGCGGCAGCATGACTTTGGCCAGCTCGCGTCCGACCAGAAAGCCGGCGTAGCAACCCATCTCCCAGACTTTGCGATAGACCCGCTCGGTCGTCTCGGTGATGTCGAAGCGCACGTTGCCGCCCACGTTGAACACCGCGACTTCGATCGGTGCGATCTCGCGCTCGATGTGCGCGATGAGCTCGATCACCGCTTCTTCCCGGCGCGCATCCGATCCGAAGGCGTGCGCAACGCCGCCTTCCGCCTCGATCGCCCGCACCAGCGGATCGAGCTTTTCCCGGTTTCTGCGCGTGACGCAGGCGAGGTAGCCTTCGCGCGCAAAGCGCCGCGCGATGGCGCCGCCGGTTGCATCTCCCGCGCCGACAACCAGTACCGCCTTTTTATCTTCCACCCAGCGCTCTCCGTCATGACGACAGCCGTTACGGCCGCGCGACACAATTTTGCACACAGCACCGCGGCGGGCGTCGGCTGTCGACTGTGCCGCGGCCTCCGGACAATGCGCTCCGCACGGACGGCGGATGCGCATTCGCGCCGCGCCGGACGGCGATCCGGCCTCTAATGCCGGCCGATCGCGTTCGAGAATCCGGCGCAACAACCCCTTCATGTTCCATGGGTCGCCCGTCATCTTCATCGCAAACGGTGCGTTGTCGAGCACCAGCACTGAAAAGCCGCCGACGATCGACCGGGCCAACGCGGATTTCTCCGGGAGCAGCGCGGCCGGCGCGCCAGCCGCGTCGCCAACCGCGGCCATGCGTCCCTGCAAGTGTCCGCACCTTCGCACTGCTGGCTGTCGACTGCACCGGGCCCATCGGGTCACGCTTGCGCGCGCGCTGGCCGGAGCACCCATGATCACCTTCTGAGGTCGCCCGCTCAGAATGGAATCGACTGTCCGTCCCAGGCGAAGAACCCGCCGGAATCGCTCGCACTCAGGGGGTCGACAACGTCGAGCAACTGGGCGGCGGCGAAGTCCGGCGTGAACAGCTTGTCGTCCGGCACGTTGCGTTGGAAAGGTTGCGAAAGCGCGGTATCGACCGTGCCCGGATGCAATGCCACGCACAGCGCATCGGGGTTGCGCCGCTGCAGCTCGATCGCCGCAGTGCGCATCAGCATGTTGAGCGCCGCCTTGGAAGCGCGGTAGGCATACCAGCCGCCGAGACGGTTGTCCGAGATGCTGCCAACACGCGCCGACAGCGCGGCGAACACCGATTTGCGCTGTTTCGCAAGCCGCGGCAGAAAATGTTTGGCGGCCAGCGCCGGCCCGATGCTGTTCACACGGAAGGCCTGCTCCAGTGACGCGTCCGATAACGCGTGCCAGCTTTTCTCCGGCTGCAGCGCGTCGCCCTGGTGCAGCACCCCTGTGGCCAGTATCACCAGGCCAAGGGGCGCCTGCGCTCCTGCCTGCGCGGCGGCCGCGGCGATGCTGTCTTCCACCAGCAAGTCAACTGGTTGCCAGCGCACTTTCGGGTCGGCCGACTCGACCGGCCGGCGCGACAGGGCAAGGATGCGGGCCACCGCGGGGTCGGCCGCCAACGCACGCGTCAGTGCGCCGCCGATGCCGCCGGAGGCTCCGATTACTACCGCCTCGAAGGCCTCGCCGAAAGACCGCAGCCGGATGCTCACCTGCCCGGCACTCATTGCAACAGCCCGTGCACGCGTTGCCCCGCCGCCAGCCCGCTCAGCCAGGCGCCCTCGATGCGCCCCTGCTGTGCCCAGTCGCCGCAGGCCGCCAGCCGCAGCGCAGGATCGACCAGGCAGCCCTCGGCTGCGGCGCGCCCGCCGGCCGCGAAGCGCCAACGATGCACCACGGCGCAGCTCGGCATCGGCGCGCCCGTCAGCGCGCGGAAACGCTCGATCCGACGTTGCCGGACCGTCGCACGGTCCGCATCCAGATGCGCCTGCGACCAGCTGTCGCGGGCATGCAGCACCCAGCGCTCGCCCGGCCCGCGCCCCGGCTTTGCGCTGTCGCGCATGATCCATGACAGCGCAGGATCGACGGGCGCCTCGATCAGCACACCCGCATGCGAAAAGTCCACCGGCGCATCGAATGCGGCCATCACCGCCCAGCATGGCGTCATCGGCCGCGCCGCCAGCTCGGCGCCCATCGCGCTGTCTGCGGCCAGCGCCACCGCCTGGTCGCTGGGCAACGCCAGCACCAGCGCCGCCGCGTCGAACTGGTCGGTGCTGGCCGGCGTTTCGACGCGCAGCCGCCAGCCTTGCCCTGCCCGCTCGCACGCCAGCACGCGATGACCGGGCCGGATGTCCAGGCCCTGCGCCAGCGTCTTGCCGAGCGCGTTCATGCCCGGCACCGCCGCGTAGCGGGGCTCGACGGGCAGCGCTTGATACTCACCCGGTTGTACGAGCCGCACGATCCCGGCATCGATGTCTGCCACGACCCCTTGCCCGCGCAGGTCGTGCACCAGCGTCTGAAATCGCGGATCGCGGGCGGTGAAGTACTGGGCGCCGTGATCGAAGGCACCCGCCTCGGTGCGCCGGGTTGCGCAGCGACCGCCAACGCCGGCGCTTTTCTCGAGCACGCATACCGACAGCCCGCCCGCCTGCAGTTCTCGCGCGCACGCGAGTCCGGCGATTCCGGCGCCAACGACGATGACCGTGAATGACTTCAAAGTGACTGCATGTGGCACGCCGGCCGAAGACTAACCGCTCCTCAGACCGTAAAGGCAGCCGGCGGTTCGGCGATCGCCTGCGCCGCACGCGACGCTCGAGCCAAAGTTACCGTGAAGACCCGCCCCAAAGCTGCTCCAATCGCGCATCGCGGCGACAGGCGGTGCGATACAGCTTGTAGCGCAGCGGGTTCTTCTTGTAATAGTCCTGGTGATATTCCTCGGCAGGGAAGAACGCTTCGAGCGGCACGATCTCGGTATGGATCGCCTCGAACCGGCCGCTCGCTTCGACAGCCGATTTGCTTTCGCGCGCGGCCTCGGCCTGCGCGGCGTTCGCGTAGAAGATGGCGGTCCGGTACTGCGAACCGACATCGCAGAACTGGCGATCCTTCACCGTTGGGTCGATGTTGCGCCAGAAATGCGCCAGCAGCTCCCTGTAGCTGATTTTCGCCGGGTCGTAGAACACGCGCACCACTTCCGCGTGCCCGGTGCCGCCGGCGCTGACCTGCGGATAAGTCGCGCGCCCGGCAGGCCCGCCGGCATAACCGGAGACCGCTTCGCGCACCCCGTCGAGCTTCTCGAAATCCGCTTCCATGCACCAGAAGCAGCCGCCGGCAAACACCTCGGCTTCCTCCGCGGCGGCTCCCGCAGCCGTCGCCAACATCAGCGCCGCAGCCGCCAGCCAGCCATGCAGTCGATGCTTCATCTTCTTCCGACCTCGCGTGACCTGCCCGGTTCGGCAGAGCCCGGCTAACCGTCCAGTTCCGGATAGTGGCGGAAGATACCGTACTGATTGAACGGCAGCCGCCGCCTCGAGCGCAGATACGCCGCCACCCTGGGCTGGGCCAGCACCATGCGGCTCAGCGCGATCAGGCGCGGATAGTGCGGCTGCAGTTTTTTCATCGTGCGGGGAAACGCGTAGCACAGCCCCGCGAGCAGGTGGAATACCGACAGATCGGGGTACGTCAGCTCGCTGCCGACCAGATGCATCTTCGCGCGCGGCTTGTTCTTCAGGACCTGCTCGAAGTAATCAAGATACTTGGGCATGCGCTGGGTGCGCAGGTAGCGCGAGCGCCGCAGCGCCTCGGCCTTCTGCTGCCGATAATAAAGCGACGCGGCGATGGGATGGTGGGTATCGTGAATCTCGTCCACGAAATCGGCTACCGTAAGCTGAAGCTGGTGCGCCCACAGCCTCGCCGCCTCGGAGGCGGGCACCAGCCCCAGGCGCGGTCCGAGATAAAGGAGAATATTCGCCGTCTGCGCGATCACGCGCCTGCCCGCCCTCAGAAACGGCGGCGCATACGGCCGCTGCGCCAGGGTCTCGTCTTCGAGAATATCCTGCAGGGCCTGAACCCCGCGCCCGCGCCCCGCCATCCGCGCGACGTCGAGATAGTCGGCGCCTGCCGCTTCCAGCGCCAGTCTCACGAATTCGCCCCTGCCCGGAATCGATGGCCAGTAATACAGCTCGTACCGCATTCGCAAAGATCCTCCTTGTGATCGGGTCGACTGGCACGAAGCGGGCAAGCCCGCCCCCGGCGCAAGCGCGCAGGGCCTAACGCTGCGGCTGCGACTGTGCGCCGCGAACCAGGCGCCCCGGCAGCGCGCCGGTATGCGCGTCGTCGCGCAGCACTTCGACGCCGGAAACGAACGTGTGGCGGTAACCCTGCGCCCGCTGCATCATGCGACGCCCGCCCGCCGGCAGGTCGCGCACCAGTTCCGGCATCAACACGCGCAGTCGGTCGAACTCGATAAGGTTGAAATCCGCCTTGTAGCCCGGCGCGATCACGCCCCGGTCGAGCAGCCCATAGGCGCGCGCGGTGTCCGCGGTCTGCTTCTTCACCAGAAATTCCAGCGGCAGCCGCGGCCCGCGTGTTCGGCGGCGCACCCAGAAGTCGAGCATGCTGGTCATGCTGCTGGCGTCGCACAGGAAACCCACGTGAGCGCCGGCATCGCCCAGTCCGCAGACGGTGGCGGAGTCTTCCAGCAACGTGCGCACCACTTCGAGATCGCCGCCGGTGTAGTTCTCGAAGGTGTTCATCAGCAACGCCTTGCCATCGTTCTCCAGCAACCACTCCAGCGCCAGGTCGTAGGGGTTCCGGCCCAGGCGACGCGCCTGGGCGGCGATGCTGGTCGACGGATCGGGTTCGAAATCGAGCGGCTCCTGCAGCCGGAACGTTCGATCCAGCAAGCCGGCGATCCAGCGCGTGTGCTCGTTGTCGGGCAACTCCGCCCAAAGCCGCCGGCGCAGCACGGCATCGCCGCGCAGCCGCGCATGGCGCTCCGCCGGCGACAGATCCTCCATCGCCTGCCACAGCGGATGCGTCAGGAACGGATGAACCGACCCTTCCAGCGCCAGCATGATGCCGATGGGGCGCGTGCCGACTTGCCCGGTGACGGCCTGGCCGCGTCGCCGCGCATCGTGAATGCCGGCCAGGGTCTCTCGCCACAGATCGGGCGCATTGTTCACCTGCAGCAGCAGCACCGACAACGGCCGTTGCGCCAGTTCCGCCGCCGCGCGCAGTATCTCGAAATCTCCGTCGCCGAAGTCCGAGTTGACCTCGATGACGCCCTTGTTTGCCCGCCTCATTGCCGCCGCGATGCCGGCAAGCTCGGGCTCCGCTGCCGTGAGGCTCGGCGTGTAGCTGCCGTCCTTGGCCTTGTGCTTGATGGTGCGCGAAGTGGTGAAACCCAGTGCGCCGGCGTGCAATGCCTGCTCGACCAGGCTTCCCATCGTCGCGATCTCCGCCGCGTCGGGCAGCGACTTGTGGTCCGCGCCGCGCTCGCCCATCACGTAGAAGCGCAACGCCGCGTGCGGCACCTGCGCGCCGACATCCATGACGCGGGGCATTGCGTCCAATGCATCGAGATACTCGGGGAGGCTCTCCCAGCGAAAATCGATGCCCTCGGCGAGGACCGTCTCCGGAATGTCCTCGACGCCCTCCATCAGGTTGATCAGGTAGCGTTCAGTGCCCGGCCTTACCGGCGCGAAGCCCACGCCGCAGTTGCCGAAGATCGCGGTGGTCACGCCGTGGAACGACGACGGCGTCAGCAGCGGGTCCCAGGTGGCCTGGCCATCGTAGTGAGTATGGATGTCGACCCAGCCCGGCGTCAGCAGCAGACCGTCGGCCACGATCTCGCGCCGGCCCTTGAAGACCTTTTTGCCGACTTCGGCGATCAGCCCGTCGGTCACCGCCACGTCGGCCGTCCGTCGCGGCGCTCCGCTGCCGTCCACCACCGTGGCGCCGCGAACGACCAGATCATGCATGCGTTTCTCTCCCCGCCGCTGCATCGCAATGCCGGCATTGTACCGGCCGTCCGCCAGATTCTCGACGCGCAGCCCGCCACCGCGAATCCAATGCGCTCACTGTAACGGGCGCGGGGGATGATCGGGTCGAAGCGTTGTCTTCGCCGGCACGTGGTTGCCTTGGGCGACTGCCGCTGCTCCTGCCGCCTGGCCGGATGCCTCGCTTGCCTTCATTTCTCGACTTCGTTCACCAGTTCCTGCAGCCGCTCGACCAGACGCTCGACAACGGCTTCCGGCGCCGACGCCCAGAGGTTTTCGTACGAAGGCACCTCGCCCGGACCTTCCTCGCTTTCGGTCAGCAGCACCTCGCCGTCTTCCTGAAGCATGTAACTCAGGGCTGCCATGATCGGCAGCGCGTTCGCCGCGACCGCCTCGCCCGGGCTTTCGCCCAGCTCGATGTCGTTGGCGACAATGCTGGCCACATGCTCGAGCGCCGGTCCGGCGCCGATCTGCTCGAGCGTTTCGGGCTCGACGCAAACCAGTCTCGCCATCATCTCCAGTACCTGCCCGGACTGCGCGAACAGCGCGCCGCCAATGACCTCGGCGAAGCTGCGGTCGATTGCCGCCACCAGGTGATCGCATTCGCCGGCAGCCTGCCCGCAAAACGGGCAGCGGCCGAGCGGCGGCTCGCCGTTGCCGGGTATGTCATCATCGCGCTGGCTTGCAAGGGCCATGGTCGTGTTGCCGCGGACGTATCGGGGTGCGGGTATCATGGCCGCCCGGCTTCGGCGGACGGCTCCGGCGACATTATGTTCGCACCGCGTGCGCCAGGGCAAAGCGGGTCGGGCGGAAAGACGCGCGACCCACCCATCGAATACACCGTTCAGAACGCCAATAACAATGTTCGACACACGACTCGAAGCGCTGTCGCCGGAGATGCTGAGGGGCATCCGCCGCGGCATCGAAAAGGAGAGCCTGCGCGTCACTCCGGACGGCATGCTCTCCGACAAGCCGCACCCGTCCGCGCTGGGTTCGGCGCTGACTCACCCGCACATCACCACCGATTTCAGCGAATCGCAGCTCGAGTTGATTACCGGCGTGCATCACGACATCGGCGGCTGCCTGACGCAGCTCACCGAGATCCACCAGTTCGTCCACCGCAGCATCGGCGACGAGCTGCTGTGGTGCACCAGCATGCCTTGCGGCCTGCCGGACGACCAGGCGATACCGATCGGCCGCTTCGGCCGCTCCAATGTGGGCATGGCAAAGCGCGTGTACCGGATCGGGCTGGCCCACCGCTATGGCCGGCGCATGCAGACCATTTCCGGCATCCATTACAATTTCTCCATGCCCGACGAGGCGTGGCCGGCGCTGCATCGCGCCGACGCCGCCGCCGGATCGCTGCAGGAATTTCAGAACGACTCCTACTTCGCGCTGATCCGAAATTTCCGCCGCCACAGCTGGCTGCTGCTGTACCTCTTCGGCGCATCTCCGGCGGTGTGCGGCAGTTTCGTCGAAGATCGTGTTCACCGGCTGCAGCCGCTCAGGCCCGGCGTGCTCTACCTGCCGCACGCCACTTCGCTGCGAATGGGACCGCTTGGGTACCAGAGCGACGTTCAGGCATCGCTGCCGGTCAGCTACAACAGCCTCGCCGAATACTCGCAGTCGCTGTCGCGGGCGCTTACCGAGCCGTACGCGCCTTATGCCCGGATCGGCATCCGTAACGGCGACGACTACCGCCAGCTATCGACCAGCCTGCTGCAGATCGAGAACGAGTTCTACAGCACGATTCGGGCGAAACGGCGCATCAAGCCCGGCGAACGCCCGCTGCGCGCGATGAACGAGCGTGGAGTGGAGTACGTCGAGGTGCGCGCGATGGACCTGGATCCGTACCTGAACATCGGCATCGGCCACGACACCATCCGCTTTCTGGATATCTTCCTGCTGCATTGCCTGCTGTCGCCGAGCGAGCCCGACTCGCCGCGAGAATCGTTGGCCATTCATCACAACCAGCACCTGGTAGCCGACTACGGGCGCGATCCGGAGCTGCGCCTCGCGCACGGCGACGAGATGCGCGCTCCGGGCGAATGGGGCCTGCGCCTGCTGGAAGAGTTCGAACCGGTGGCCGCGCGCCTGGATGCCGCTCACGGCGGCAGCGCCTACGCGGGCCTGCTGAGCAGCGCCGGCGCCGACCTGAGGGACCCGTCGCGCACGCCGTCGGCGCGCATTCTGCGCGACATGGCCGAGCATCACGATGACTCGTTCACCGACTTTGCGCTGGCACGGTCAGCCGCACACCGCCGGCAACTGCTCGACCGGCCGCTTTCGCCCGAGGTCGCCGCCCGATTCGCACGGATGGCGGTGGAGTCCGCCACGCGCCAGGCGCAGATCGAGACGAGCGATACGATTCCGTTCGAAACCTATCGCCAGCAGTACATCGGGCAGGAACTCTTCCCCGGCCGCTGAGCGCCCCGGCAGCGTTCCTGCAGATGGCAACGCTCGCCCGCCGACGCGCGCAGGCGACTCACTCCCACATCGATCGCAGCCTGGAGGCGACATCGACTGCGGCCCCGGCTGGCGCAGCCGAGACGCCCGCCTCCCCCGACGGCGGCCAGGCCGTCTGCTCCAGCCGCGCCATCACCGCCGGCGTCAGAAACCTGCTTCGGGCGCCATACACATGCGCGTCGCCGCGACGGGACTGCTGGGTGACGTAGTAGCGCAGCGGCGCAATCAGGCTGAGTTCCTGTTTCGCGCGCGTCATCGCGACGTAGAGCAGGCGGCGCTCTTCCTCCACGAGGTCCGCGCGGCCGGTGGAGAATTCCGAAGGAAAGTTGCCATCGGCGACGTTGAGAAGATGCACGCACTCCCATTCCTGGCCCTTCGCCGAGTGGATGGTCGACAGCACCAGGTAGTCCTCATCCAGCAGCGGCGCGCCCGACAGGTCGCCGGTCGCCTGCGGCGGATCGAGCGCCAGCTCGGTCAGGAACTGCTCGCGGGTGGCGAACTGCTGGGCGATGCGTTCGAGCTGATGCAGATCGCCGGCGCGCACCTCGGCCGATTCGTAGATGCGTTCGAGCTGCGGCAGGTACCACTCGCGCGCGCGCCCGACCTGCCCCTGCCAAGACCCCTCAGGCCGCGACAGGGTGTCCATCAGCGCGGCAAATTCGCCCCACGTCTCACGCGCTGCGGCCGGCGGCACGAAAGCCGCCAGCGCGCGCCAGTCGTGTCCGGCAGACTCGAAATGCAGATAGCAGCGCTCCGCGTTCGCCGGCCCCATGCCCGGCATGAGCTGCAGCGTGCGGAACGCGCTGACCCGGTTCTTCGGATTGTCGGCCCAGCGCAGCAGCGCCAGCAGGTCCTTGACGTGCGCCGCCTCGAGAAACTTGAGCCCGCCGTACTTCACATACGGGATATTGCGCCGGACCAGCTCCAGCTCGAGCACGTCGCTGTGATGCGAGCTTCTGAACAGCACCGCCTGGCGCTTGAGCGCGATGCCGCGCTCGCGCGCGGCCAGCACCCGGGTTACCACGTAATCGGCCTGCGCCTGGTCGTCCGCCACGGCGACATAGCGCGGGCGCTCGCCGTGACCGTGCGCAGCGCGCAGCTCTTTGCGGTACTGGCGGCTGCTTTCGGCAATCAGCGCATTGGCCGCGTCCAGCACCGCCTGCGTGGAGCGGTAGTTCTGCTCGAGCGTCACTACCGCGGCCTGCGGCGTGTACTGCGCCGGAAAGCCGAGTATGTTCTCCACGGTGGCGGCACGGAAGGAATAGATCGACTGCGCATCGTCGCCGACCACGGTGACGCCCGCGCCCGAGGGCCGCAGCCGCAGCAGGATCTCCGCCTGCAGTGCATTGGTGTCCTGGTATTCGTCGACCAGGATATGGTCGAACTGGCGGCTCATTTCTTCCGCGAGCATCGCCTCCTGGGCCATCGCCTGCCAGTACAGCAGCAGATCGTCGTAATCCAGCGCCTGGTTCGCCAGCTTGCGCTCGACATAGGCGCGAAACAGCCGCGCCAGCTCTTCCGCCCACTGCGCGCACCAGGGGTACTGCGACGCCAGGGTATCCGCCAGCGGCCTCTGGGTGTTTACCCGGTGGGAATAGATCGCGAGGCAGGTGTCCTTCCGCGGAAAGCGCTGCTCGGCACGCGAGAACCCGAGATCGTGCCGCACCACGTCCATCAGGTCGGCAGCATCGCCACGGTCGAGCACGCTGAAATTCGGGTCGAGCCCGACCCGGGCGGCGTGGCGGCGAATCAACCGGTTGGCGATCGAGTGAAAGGTGCCCGACCATGGCAGCCTGACCGCCGGCGCATCCGCCAGCCCCTGTTCGCCGGCCCGGGCACCGAGCGCGGCGGCGACGATCTGCTGCGCGCGGCGGGTCATCTCCTGCGCCGCACGGCGAGTGAAAGTGAGCAGCAGAATGCGCTCGGGGCGCACGCCTTCCAGCACCAGGTGCGCAACCCGGTGCGCGAGCGCATTGGTCTTGCCGGTGCCGGCCCCGGCGATGATCAGCAACGGTCCCGCCCGGAAGTCGCCGCTCTCGTCCCGCTGCCCGAAGCGCGCGGCAGCCCGCTGCGCGGGGTTGAGGCGGTTGAATACGGTCGCGGTAGCCATGCGCGGAACTATAAGCCATGCCTGTACGGGCATCCAGCAACAGGAACCGGTCGCGCACAATCCATTGAAGCGCCGCGCGGGAGAGATCCATCGTGGGGGTGAAGCGGGCAGGTTTGCAGCCCACGGCACCAAGCGCCGGGTCGCGCTGTCGCGACGCAGCCCCCGGCCACGGCGCCTTCTTCAGTTACAGCCAGCCCATCGCGCCAATCACCGCGCCGGCGCCAATCAGCGCCAGCAGATGGATGCGCGTTCTCCACACCAGCAGCGCCGTCGCCGCAGTCAGCAGCACCAGCGGCCAGCCGGGCGTTTCGCCCACGAGTATCCAGCCGGTGGCGAACAGGAGTCCGAGGACCAGCGGCGCCATGCCGGCCTTGAACGCCTGCACCGGTCGCCAGTCGCGGCGTGCATTGCCCCAGCGCGCCGCGGCCAGCGCCAGCGTGGTCGACGGCAGCATGATGCCCACCAGGGTCACGGCGGCGCCGGCCAACCCCGCCGCCTGGTAGCCCATCACCGCGACGAACAGCACGTTCGGCCCGGGTGATGCCTGTGCGATGGCGATCGAGGCGGAAAACTGCGCATCGTCGATCAACCCCATCTCGCCGACCAGCACCCGGTGCATGTCAGGCGCCACCGTGATCGCGCCGCCGATCGCCAGCAGCGACAGCAGCAGAAAATGGCCGAACAGCGCCAGCCACTCGGCCGGCGACACTAGCCCTTGCCTCCCGCGTGCGCCGGCGCGAGGCGCAGCCAGGCCAGCCCGCAGGCAACGCAGCCCAGCGCCAGCAGCACCCACACCAGCGGCCAGCGCAGCAGCGCCACCGCGCCAAAAGCGAGCAGGGCGAATCCGGCACCCACCCGCACGCCGAGCGGATTGCTGCGCAGGGTCCCCGCCAGCTTCAGCGCGGTGCCGACGATCATTCCGGCAGCCACCGCGCCCATGCCCTTCAGCGCCCCGGCAACCGCCGGCAGGTAGGCAAACTGCGCATATGCGGCCGCCACCACCAGCACGATCGCCAGCGGCACCGCCATCATGCCCGCGAGCGCCGCGAGAGCACCGCGCCAGCCGAAGAATCGGTCGCCCACCATCAGCGCCACGTTGCACACATTCGGTCCCGGCAGCACCTGGCCGATCGACAGAATCTCGACGAACTGCTCCCGGGTCAGCCAGCGCCGCTCCTCGCACAGCACCCGCTGCGCCACCGCCAGCACGCCGCCGAAGCCCTGCAGGGCGAGCCCGGTGAATGCCACGAACAGCGCCCGCGGCGACTCGGGCCGGGACGGCGCTTCGATTTCGTCAGTCACATCGCCAGGCATGGGTGGAGGATCAGTGCTCGGTGCGCAGTGCTCGGTGCTCGGAGAAGCGCAAGGCGACGTTCACCGCGAAGGACGCGGAGGACACGAAGGAAAAGCAAATTGCCGGGCGAAAGATCATTCATTCAACGTGCCTCGCAGTTACGGAATCACCCAATCACCTAGTCACGCGCTTTGCCCCTTGCGCCTCGCTCCCGGTTAATCAAGGCATCCACGGCACACGGTTGTCCGAGCCTTCCGGCGCGAACGGCACCTCGATCAGCCAGATGCCGCCGCGCTCGATTGCACGACGCACCGCGGTGCCGACTTCTGCCGGGTCGATACGCACGCTGTTCACGCCAAACGCCTCGCCCAGCTTCACGAAGTCGGGATTCGACAGCGCCGAGCCGATGCGCCGGCCGCCGAACAATCGGTCCTGGTAGGTGGCGATCGCACCAAAGGCCTCATCGTTGAACAGCAGCACCACCAGGTCCAGATTCAGCGCCCGCGCGGTAGCCAGTTCCTGTGCCGTGAACAGGAATCCGCCGTCGCCGCAGATCGCGACCACCGGCTGTCCCGGACACGCAAGCCGCGCCCCGATCGCCGCCGGCAGCGAATAGCCGAGCGTGCCGTAGGTGCCGGGGTGGATCAGGGTGCGCGGCCGGTATGTGTCGAAGATGACCGGCATCCAGTAACCGACCAGGGTAAGGTCGTCCACCACGATCGCATCCTCCGGCAGCGCCGAGCGCAGGTCTTCTATCAGCGGCAGCACCGGTCCCGCCAGCCGGGCAAGGGTCTCGCGCTTGCGCTTGCGGCAGTCGGCGACATCCAGCCAGCAGGCCTTGCGCTTCGCCGGCAGCTGTTCGGCCAGTGCCGCCAGCACCAGCCCGGCGTCGCCGACAACGCCGGCTTCGACCGCGCGGCGCTGCCCGATCACCAGCGGATCGATGTCGATCTGCACGATCCGCTGCGGAAAACCCGCGCCGAGGTTGGCGTCGGATACGACATCGATGCGCGCGCCCACCACCAGCGCCAGGTCCGCCTGCCGCAGCAGGTCCTGGTGCAGGTCGAGCCGCCCCCAGCCGTCGCCCAGCGCCAGCGGGTGGCGGTCCGAGAGGGCGCCACGCCCGAACATGCCGGTCACCACCGGCGCGCCGAGCCGTTCCGCCACCTGCGCCAGCGCATCGCTCGCGCCCGCGATCTCCACGCCCCCGCCGGCAAAGATGAACGGCCGCTGCGCGCTGCGCAGCGCCTGTGCCGCGCGTTCGATCGCCGCGGGATCGCCCGCCGGCCGGGCAAATGTTTCCGGCGGAAGCAGCCGAACTTCCTCTTCCCCGCTTTGCACGTCCAGCGGCATTTCGATGTACGCCGGCCGCGGCCGCCGGCAGCGCATCGCGCGCATTGCCTCGCGAATAACGCCGGGCACGTCGCCGGGCCTCGACACCC
>CALJLA010000267.1 GCA_937983055.1 uncultured Pseudomonadota bacterium | reverse complement strand
CGGCGATGCCGTTCGCGCTCCTGAAATACGCCTTCGGCCGTCCGGCGCGCCGCCTGCTGCCGGCGCCGGGCGAACTGAAGCCGGCTTACGACGTCGTCATCATCGGCGCCGGCGGGCACGGCCTGGCCGCGGCCTACTACCTGGCGCGCGACCATGGCATCACCAATGTCGCGGTGCTGGGAAAGGGCTATCTCGGCGGCGGCAACACCGGCCGCAACACCACCATCATGCGGTCCAACTACCTGACGCCCGAGGGCGTGGCGTTCTACGATGAATCGGTGCGGCTGTGGCAGGACCTGGCGACCGACTTCGACCTGAACCTGTTCTACGCGACCCGCGGGCACTTCACCCTGGCGCACACCGATTCGGCGGTGCGCACGATGCGCTGGCGTGCCGAGGTGAACAAGCATTTCGGCGTCGACAGCGAGCTGGTCGGGCCGGAGGCGGTCAAAGCGGCGGTGCCGCACATCGATCTGGCCTGCGGCGGGCATGCGCCGATCCTCGGCGCGCTCTATCACGCGCCCGGCGCCATCGCCCGCCACGACGCAGTGGCCTGGGGCTATGGCCGCGGCGCCGACCGGCGCGGGGTGGAGATCCACCAGAAGACCGAGGTGCTGGGCATCGACGTCGAGGCCGGCAAGGTCAAGGCGGTGCGCACCAGCCGCGGCACCCTCCAGACGCGCAAGGTGCTGTGCGCGGTGGCCGGCTCGACCCCGCGCATCACCGACATGGTCGGGCTGCGCACCCCGATCTACATCCACCCGCTGCAGGCGATGGTGAGCGAGCCGATGAAGCCCTGGCTCAACCCGATCATCGTGTCGGGCAGCCTGCACGTCTATGTGTCGCAGTCGGCGCGCGGCGAGCTGGTGATGGGCGCCTCGCTCGATCCCTACGAGCTGCACTCGACCCGCTCGACCCTGGATTTCGTCGAGTCGCTGAGCGCCCATCTGCTGGACATGTTTCCGTTCCTGTCGCATGCAAAGGTGAACCGCCAGTGGGCCGGGATGGCCGACATGACGCCGGACTTCGCGCCGATCATGGGCAGGACCGCGGTCGAAGGCTTTTACCTGGATGCCGGCTGGGGCACCTGGGGCTTCAAGGCCACCCCGGTGTGCGGCAAGACCATGTCCTACACGGTGGCCAACGACCGCGACCATGAGCTGATCCGCGGTTTTTCGCTGGACCGGTTCGCCAGCTATCAGCTGACCGGCGAGAAAGGGGCGGCTTCCGTTGGGCACTGAATCGGTTACCACAGAGACACAGAGGACACAGCGAAAGCGAGCACCAGGACCGTTAACTGGTGGAGAGGCGACATTCGGGTGCCTCGCCGGGCATTCGTTCTCGTATTCCTCTGTGTTCTCTGTGTCTCTGTGGTGAAAGGCAACACAGGCTGAAATGAAACTGCTGCGCTGTCCCATCAACGGTCCGCGGCCGGTGTCGGAGTTCCAGTACGCCGGCGAAGTGCGGCCGATGCCCGACCCGGCGACCTGCCCGGACACCGAGTGGGCCGACTATGTGTTCAACCGCAACGGCGCGCCGGGCGTGAAACGCGAGTGGTGGCTGCACATCGCCAGCGGCGTGTGGTTCATCGCCGAGCGCGACACCACGGCCGACCGGGTGCTGCGCACCTACCTGTGGGGCGAGGAAGGTTCCCGATGAGCCTGCGCCTGCCGCCGGTGGACGGCGAGTGGATCGACCGCGCCCAGCCGGTCGCCTTCGATTTCGAGGGCGCGCGCTATAGCGGCTTCGCCGGCGACACGCCCAGCAGCGCCCTGCTGGCGGCCGGCGTTCGGCTGCTCGGGCGCAGCTTCAAGTACCACCGGCCGCGCAGCGTGCTGTCGATGGCCAACCATGACGTCAACGTGCTGCTCCAGGCCGGCCAGCGGCTGAACCTGCGCGGCGATGTCGAGCCCCTTGCCGGGGGAGCGTCGTTCACTGCCGTGAACACCCACGGCGGCGTGCGCGCAGACCGCGCGCGCTTCCTGGACTGGCTGTCGCCGCTGTTTCCAGTCGGCTTCTACTACAAGGCATTCCACCGCCCGAAGCGGCTGGCGGATTTCTGGGAAGGCATCTTCCGTCGCCTGACCGGCCTGGGCCGGCTGGATACCGACACGCCGCACCTTCGCACGCCGAAGCGTTACGACTTCTGCGACGTGCTGGTGATCGGCGCCGGGCCCTCCGGCCTGGCGGCGGCCATTGCCGCCGGCGAGGCCGGCGCCTCGGTGGTGGTGGTGGACGAGAACGCGCGCATCGGCGGCAGCCTCGGCTATCAGCGGGGCGGCAGCGGCGACGCGACCGCGCTGCTCGAGGCGCTGAGCGCGCGGCTGGCGGCGCTGCCCAATGTCAGCCTGCGGCCGGGCACGCTGGCGGCCGGCTACTACGCCGATCACTGGGTGGCGCTGGTCGACGCGCAGCGCATGACCAAGCTGCGCGCGCGCGCGGTGGTCGTGGCGGGCGGGGTGTACGAGCAGCCGGCGGTATTCCGCAATAACGACCTGCCCGGCGTGATGCTCGCCTCGGCGTCTCAGCGGCTGATCTATCGCTACGCGGTACAGCCGATGCGTCGCGCGCTGGTGCTGACGGCCAACGCCGACGGTTACGCCGCCGCGCTCGACCTCGCCGATCACGGCGTCGAGATTGCCGCGATCGCCGACCTGCGCGCCGAAAAGGACAGCTCTGCCGCCGCAGCGGAAGTCGAGCGCCGCGGGGTGCGCGTGCTGCAGGGCTGCACCGTTTATGAAGCGCAGGGCGGCGATGCGGTGAGCGCCGCGACCGTGTGCCCCCTGCTGCCGGATGGCCGCGTCGATGCCTCGCATCCGCTGACGATCGACTGCGACGGCATCGCGATGAGTGTCGGCTACGCGCCGGCGGCGCCGCTGCTCTACCAGGCGGGCGTGCAGATGCGCTACGACGAAACGCTCGCCCAGTTCGTGCCGGAGCGCCTGCCGGACGGGGTGTTCGCGGCCGGGCGGGTGAACGGCGTGTACGCGCTCGAGCAGCGGCAGTCCGACGGCGAGCGCGCCGGGCGCGAGGCGGCGCGCTACCTCGGCTTCGATGCCCCGGCGGCGGCGCCGGTCGCGCGCGCAGGCGCCGGCATCAATCATCCCTATCCGGTGTTCGCGCATCCGCAGGGCAAGAACTTCGTGGATTTAGATGAAGACCTGCAGCTGAAGGACTTCGAGAACGCCATTCAGGAAGGCTTCGACAACATCGAGCTGCTCAAGCGCTACTCGACCGTGGGCATGGGCCCGAGCCAGGGCAAGCATTCGAACATGAACGCGATCCGCATCCTGGCGCGGCGGCTGGGCCGCCTGCCGGGAGACGTCGGTACCACCACCGCGCGGCCGTTCTATCACCCGGTGCCGATGTCGCACCTTGCCGGGCGCGGCTTTCATCCAGAGCGGGTCACGCCGCTGCACCACCTGCACGAGCACGCCGGCGCGGTGTTCATGCAGGCCGGCCTCTGGCTGCGCCCGGAGTATTACGCGGTGCCGGGCCGCAGCAAGCTCGACGCGGTCCGGGAAGAAGCGGCCGCGGTGCGCAGCGCGGTCGGCCTGATCGACGTGGGCACGCTGGGCAAGATCGAAGTGCACGGACCCGATGCCGCCGAGCTGCTGGAGCGCGTCTACACCGGCCGCTTCGCCAAGCTCAAGGTGGGTATGACGCGCTACGCGCTGATGGTCGACGAGGCCGGCGTGATCATCGACGACGGCGTGGTCGCGCGGCTGTCGGACGAGTGCTTCTACTTCACCACCACGACCACCGGCTCGGCGAACGTGTACCGGGAACTCACCCGGCTCAACACGATGTGGAAACTGAAAGTCGGCATCGTCAACGTGACCGGGCACTATGGCGCGATGAATCTTGCCGGGCCGCGCTCGCGGCAGGCGCTGGCCGGGTTGACCGACGTCGATCTGTCCGCCGACGCGTTTCCATATCTTGGCGTGCGCGAGGGCACGGTCGCCGGCGTGCCGGCGCGGCTGCTGCGGGTGGGCTTCGTCGGCGAACTCGGATTCGAGATCCATGTGCCGGCGGACGGCGCGGTGCGGGCGTGGCGCGCGCTGGTCGAGGCCGGGAAGTCGCACGGCATCCGCCCGTTCGGCGTCGAGGCCCAGCGCCTGCTGCGGCTGGAGAAAGGCCACATCATCATCGGCCAGGATACCGACGGGCTCACCACCCCGATGGAGGCCGGCATGGACTGGGCGCTGAAACTCGACAAGCCCTTCTTCGTCGGCCAGCGCAGCCTGAAGATCGTGCAGGGCCGGCCGCTGCGGCAGAAACTGGCCGGCTTCGTGTTCAGCGCGGGCGACGACGGCGTCGCGCCGAAGGAATGCCACCTGGTCATCCGCAACGGGCGCATCGCCGGCCGGGTGACCAGCGTCGCCCACAGCCCGGCGCTCGGCCGGCATGTCGGGCTGGCGCTGCTCGCGCCCGACCTTACCGAGTTGGGCACGCGCTTTTTCATTCGCGCGGACGGCGGCCGCATGCTGCAGGCCGAGGTGGCGCCGACGCCGTTCTACGACCCCGACGGCGAGCGCCAGAAGCCATTGGATGATGCGCGTGAAGGCGGCGGGGCGCCGCGCGCGCGGGAGGTCGCGGCATGAGCGCGCTTCGACGCAGTCCGCTGCACGATCGGCTCGAATCGAACGGGGCCCGGTTCTTCGAGCGCGACGGCATGCCCACGGCGGCAAGCCTGGGCGGGCACGACGGCGCGCGCGCGCGCGTCCTTGGGCTGGGCGACCTCAGTCATTTGCCGCGCATCGGGTTCAAGGGGCCTGAGGCGCCCGCCTGGGTGCAGCAGCACGGCCTCGCCCTGCCGCAGCCGAACGGCTGGACGCCGCTCGAGGGTGGCGGGCTGCTGGCACGGCTGGCGATGACCGAATTCTTTGTCGAGGGCGCCGGGGTCTCTCGGCTGCAGGCGGCGCTGCGCGCGCGGCCGGCCGGGGTGTACCCGGTGCTGCGCCAGGATGCCGGCCTGGTGCTGGTGGGCGAGCGGCTGGACGAACTGCTCGCCGAAACCTGTAACGTGAATTTCCGCGCAGTGCCGCCGGGGCAGGTGGTGATGACGCTGATGGTCGGGGTCTCGGTGCTGGCCATTCGCGTTGAGCGCGAAGCGGCTTCGCTACTGCGCCTCTGGTGCGACCCGACCATGGCGCCGTATCTGTGGGACACCCTCGCCGGCATCGCCCGTGAACTGGGCGGCGGGCCGGTGGGCATCGATGTGTTGCCTGTGGCGTTGCCGCAGGTCTGAGACTGTCGTTAAGAAAATAGGGAGACGCGCATGACGCCGCAGGCAGCGAAGAAATTCCTCAAGGACAACGGCATCAAGTACATCCTCGCGCAGTTCGTCGACATCCACGGCGCTGCCAAGGCCAAGGCGGTGCCGGCCGAGCATCTGGACATGATCCTGACCGACGGCGCGGGATTCGCCGGCTTCGCGCTGTGGGGCTTTGGCATGGGGCCGCACGGCCCGGATTACATGGCGCGGGGCGACCTCGCCACGCTGTCGCCGATTCCCTGGATGCCGGGCTTTGCCCGCATCGCGTGCGACGGCTATGTTCACGGCAAGCCCTATCGCTACTGCTCGCGGGTGGTGCTGAAGCAGCAGCTCGACGCGCTGAAGAAGCGCGGACTGACCCTCTATACCGGCGTCGAGCCGGAATTCATGCTGCTCAAGCGCCGCGACGACGGTTCGCTGGCGCCGGTGGACGACACCGACCTGCTGGAAAAGCCCTGCTACGACTACAAAGGGCTGGCGCGCTCGAGCGCGTTTCTCGACGCCTTGACGACCGCGGTGCGTGCGGTGGGCCTGGATGCCTACCAGATCGACCACGAGGATGCGAATGGTCAGTTCGAGGTCAATTTCACCTACGACGACGCGCTGACTAATGCCGACCGTTACGTCTTCTTCAAGATGGCGGCCTCGGAGATCGCGAAATCGATGGGCATGATCGCGAGCTTCATGCCCAAGCCGTTCTCGAACCGCACCGGCACCGGCGCGCACTTCCATTTGTCCATCGGCAACAGCAAGACCAAGAACCTGTTTCACGACGACAAGGACCCGCAGGGTTTGGGCCTGTCGCAGATGGCCTATCACTTCCTCGGCGGGGTGCTGGCGCATGCCCGCGCCCTGACGGCGGTGGTGGCGCCCACGATCAATTCCTACAAACGGCTGGTGGTCGGGCGTGCCCTGTCCGGCGCCACCTGGGCGCCGGCCTACATCGCCTATGGCGACAACAACCGCACCGCCTGCGTGCGCATTCCTTACGGGCGCCTCGAGCTGCGGCTGCCGGACGGTTCGTGCAATCCCTACCTGGCCACCGCGGCCATCCTGGCGGCGGGCATGGACGGCGTCGAGCGCAAGCTCGATCCCGGCAAGCCGGTCAACGAGAACCTGTATGAGTGGTCGCCGGAAAAGCTGAAGAAGGCCGGCATCAAGCTGCTGCCGCAGAACCTGGCCGAGGCGCTGGACGAGTTCGAGAAAGACAAGGTGCTGCGCGCCGCGCTGGGCGAAGACCTGTCGCAGGAGTTCCTGTCGCTCAAGCGCATGGAATGGGTCGAGTACTCCCGCCATGTCTCCGACTGGGAACGCGACCGCTATCTGGAGTTTTTCTGACAGGAGGATTCACCACAGAGACACAGAGACACAGAGAAAACCTGAATCGATTTGAAGGGCGGAGACGACCGAAAAGACTTTGGCAGGTTTCGCTGATGTGGTCGAAGCGTGCATCCTGAAGAAGTCATTCGTCTTTCTCTGTGCCTCTGTGTCTCTGTGTTAAGAATCAAGGAGCAAGAAACATGTGTGGAATCGTTGGATTGCTGGTGAAGAAGCCAGCGCTGCGCGAGCAGCTCGGCGCGCTCATGATGCCGATGCTGATCGGCATGATCGAGCGCGGACCGGACTCCGCCGGGTTGGCGGTATTCACCGAAGCGCTGCCCAAAGGCCAGCACAAGTACAGCCTGTACGCGCCGGTGTGGGAGTACGACTGGGCGGGGTTTGAGGCGGAGTTCATCAGGCGCTTCGGCACCGAGGCGGCGATCGAGGCCAAGGGCAACCATGCGGTGCTGACCTGCGACGAACCGCCCGAGAAGGTCCGGCCGTGGGTCAGGAAAGCCTTTCCGTCGCTGCATCTGCTGTCGGCGGGACGCCAGATCGACATCTACAAGGACATCGGCAATCCGAAGGACGTGGCGGCGCGTTACGGGTTCGAGCGGCTCGCCGGTACGCACCTGGTCGGCCATACGCGCATGGCCACGGAGTCGGCGGTCACGCCGGACCGTGCTCATCCGTTCACCGCGGGCGAAGACTTCTGCCTGGTGCACAACGGCTCGCTGTCCAATCCCTACCAGATCCGCCGCAAGCTCGAGCCGCTGGGCATCGGCTTCGACACCGACAACGACACCGAGGCCGCCTGCCGCTACTTCGAGTGGCGCATGCGCGAAGGCGACAGTCTGGAAGACGCGATCCGCAGCGGCTTCGACGAGCTGGACGGTTTCTATACCTTCCTGATGGGCACGCAAGACGAGCTGGCGCTGGTGCGCGATGCCTTCGCCTGCAAGCCGGCGATCGTCGCCGAGACCGACGACTACGTTGCCATCTCGTCCGAGTACCGCTCGCTGGCGAAGCTGCCGGACGTCAAGCATGCAAATGTGTTTGAACCGGTGCCAGAGGAGATCTACGTATGGCGAGCGTCGTGAACAGCGCGCGCGCGGCCGCGGACACGCTCGAGTTCGATCTCGCCGAGCGGCCGCTGCGCGAACTCAACCAGTATCTGCACCGGGAGCTTGCCGCGAGCGGCGTCAAGAAAGTGCAGGTGCTCAATCCCGAC
>CALJLA010000266.1 GCA_937983055.1 uncultured Pseudomonadota bacterium | reverse complement strand
TCGAGCGTGACCTCGGCCGGCTTGGAGGCGAGCGCGATCTTGCTGAGCGTGTCGCCGCGCTTGACCGGCCCGTAGCTGTCGGCCGGCGCCGGTGCCGCCGTCACGCCGGGCGCGGGACCCAGCAGCGTCGGCGCCGTGCCGCCGATGGTCTCGACCGGCCCCTCCGGCAGCCCGGGCGCCGCGGGTTCAGCCGGCGCCTCGGCCACCGGTGCGGTGGGCGCCGCCGGTTCCGCCACTTCAGCCGGGGCAGGCGGGGTGGGTTAAGGCAGGGGCTCCGGTTGCGGCATCGGCTGGCTCGGCGCCGCCTGCGTTGCGGCGGCGGCCGCAGCCGCAGCCGCGCGGCGCTTCTCGCGCTCGGCAATCAGGAAGGGAGGATCGACGAAGGCGGTGTACTCGCGGGTGATGCGTCCCGACGCCCATGCCAGTTCCACCAGCAGGTCGACGACCGGCTCGTTCACCGGTTCGGGCGTCGTCACCAGCACATACGGTTGACCGTCCGTGCGCCGCTCGACCACCACGCGCATGCTCGCGACATTGGAACTGTAGATCAGGCCGGCACGCTGGAAGGCCTCCGCGGTGGCGAGGCGCGCCGTCAGCGAGGGCAGCTCGTTCGGTTCTGCAATGACGGCAATTTCGGCGCGGAAGGGATCGCCGAGCGCGGACTTGACTTCGAGACGACCCAAGCCCGCCGCGTGCACCTGGATGCCCGTGACTGCCATGAAGACAGCAATGATGCCCGCGCGAAGAGACTTGCTGCCCAAAGCGCCCACCCTGGAAGTTATTCTTAAGCCGAGCATTTAAAGTAACATCATGGAGTTATATATGCAAGCTGATGTTTATTGTCAGTTATGGCGGTTAACCCGCCAACCACAGGCTGCAATCCCCGCACCCGGCCGATCGCAGCAGACCCCTAGCGATGCTGAAGGATGCGCAACATCCTGCGCAGCGGCTCGGCCGCTCCCCACAGCAACTGATCCCCCACAGTGAACGCGGTGAGATACTGCCCGCCCATCGGCAGCTTGCGCACTCGCCCGATCGGGATCGACAACGTGCCGGTCACCCGCGCCGGCGACAGTTCGGCGATGCTCTCGTCGCGCCGGTTGGGCACGACCTTCACCCACTCGTTCGCCTCGCCGAGCAGGCGTTCTATTTCCTCGAGTGCAAGGTCGCGGTTGAGCTTGATCGTGAGCGCCTGGCTGTGGCAACGCATCGAGCCAATCCTGACACAAATGCCGTCGATTGGAATCGGCCGCTGCGCGCGCCCGAGAATCTTGTTGCCCTCGGCCGCGGCCTTCCATTCCTCGCGGCTCTGGCCGTTGCCGAGGTCCTTGTCGATCCATGGGATCAGGCTGCCCGCGAGCGGCACGCCGAAGTGTTCAGTCGGGAAAGCGTCACTGCGCAGCGCCTCGGCCACCTGGCGGTCGAGGTCCAGAATCGACGACGCGGGATCGTCCATCAGCCGGCCGGCGGCCGCGTGCACGCGCCCCATCTGCGCGACCAGTTCGCGCATGGTCTGCGCGCCGGCGCCGGAGGCGGCCTGGTAGGTCATGGCAGTGATCCACTCGACCGCACCGGCCTTGAACAGGCCGTGCATCGCCAGCAGCATCAGACTCACGGTGCAGTTGCCGCCGATGAAGTTCTTGACACCGCTCGACAGGGCGCCGCGGATCACTTCCATGTTCACCGGGTCGAGAATGATCACCGACTCGGGCTGCATCCTCAGTGCCGACGCAGCATCGATCCAGTATCCCGCCCAGCCGGCGTCGCGCAGCTTCGGGTACACCGCATTGGTGTAATCGCCGCCCTGGCAGGACACGATCGCATCCATTGCCTTGAGCTCTTTGAAATCGTTGGCATCCTTGAGCGCGGACGTCTTTTTGCCGACATCCGGCGCCGCACCCCCCGCCTGCGAGGTGCTGAAGAACACTGGATCGATGCGGTCGAAATCCCGCTCCTCTCGCATGCGCTGCATGAGCACCGAGCCCACCATGCCGCGCCATCCCACCATTCCGACTCTCATAAGGCCTGTTCCCGATTGTCCCGGCGCACGCGCCGGCGGATTCGATTCAAGTATTGCCCAGCGCCGCGATCACGGCACTGCCCATTTCCCGCGTCGACACCTTGCGCTTGCCGGGCGCGTGAATGTCCGCGGTTCGCAGCCCCTGCCGCAGCACGTTTCTGACCGCCGCCTCGATGCGCGCGGCGGCGGCCTCCTGCCCGAGGCTGTAGCGCATCATCATCGCCACCGACAGAATCGTCGCCAGCGGATTGGCCACGTCTTTCCCGGCGATGTCGGGCGCCGAACCGTGAATCGGCTCGTACAGCCCGCGCTTTTCCGCGTTCAGCGAAGCCGACGGCAGCATGCCGATAGAACCGGTCAGCATCGATGCCTCGTCCGACAGGATATCGCCGAACATGTTGCCGGTGAGGATTACGTCGAACTGTTTCGGCGCGCGCACCAGCTGCATGGCGGCGTTATCGACATACATGTGCGAAAGCTCGACGTCGGGATAGTTGCGCGCGACGTCGGTCACCACTTCCCGCCAGAAGATGCTGGTATCGAGCACGTTTGCCTTGTCCACCGAGCACAGCCTGCGCGCGCGCTTGCGCGCGATGTCGAAGCCAACCGCGGCGATGCGGCGGATCTCCGGCTCGCTGTAGCGCATGGTGTCGAAGCCTTCGCGTTCGCCGGCCTCGTTCGTGCCCTGGCCGCGCGGCTGGCCGAAGTAGATGTCGCCGGTCAGCTCGCGAAGGATCATGATGTCGAGCCCTGCCACCACCTCCGCGCGCAGCGTCGATGCTTCCGCAAGCTCGTCGTAGAGCATCGCCGGCCGCAGGTTCGCGAACAGGCCGAGCGCCTTGCGGATGCGCAAAAGCCCCTGCTCGGGTCGCATCGCGCGCGGCAACTGGTCGTACTTTGGTCCGCCCACCGCGCCGAGCAGAATTGCGTCCGCCGACCGCGCCAGCGCCAGGGTTGGCTCCGGCAGCGGGTCCTTGTGGACATCGTAGCCGGCGCCGCCGATCGGCGCCTGCTCGGTCTCGATCTTCAAACCATCGCTGCGCAGCGCCTCCAGTACTCTGACAGCCTGCGCGACGATTTCCGGCCCGATCCCGTCGCCGGGCAACACCGCAATCTTCATAGGTTTCCTGTATGGCTGAATATGCTCCGCGCGCGCGGGCGCGGCGACGAGCGAATGGCTAGGCGAACAGCCAGGGCTGCGTCGACTTGTGCTTCGCCTCGTATGCGCGGATCTCGCCGGCACGCTGCAGAGTCAGGCCGATCTCGTCCAACCCGTTCAGCAGGCAGTGCTTGCGGAAAGGGTCGATGTCGAAGCGGTCGACCTGGCCCTGCGGCGAGGTGACCGTCTGCGCTTCCAGGTCAATCACCAGCCGGTAGCCCGGCGCCGCGGCCACTTCGGCGAACAGGCGTTCGACCGCCTGCACCGGCAGCACGACCGGCAGCAATCCGTTCTTGAAGCTGTTGTTGAAGAAGATGTCGGCATAGCTCGGCGCGATGACCGCGCGGAAGCCGTAGTCCATCAGCGCCCACGGCGCATGTTCGCGCGATGAGCCGCAGCCGAAATTCTCGCGCGCCAGCAGGATCCGCGCATCGCGGTAACGTGGCTGATTGAGCACGAAATCCGGGTTCAGCGGGCGCTTCGAGTTGTCCATGCCCGGCTCGCCCTGATCCAGGTAGCGCCAGGCGTCGAACAGATTCGGCCCGAAGCCGGTGCGCTTGATCGACTTCAGGAACTGCTTGGGAATGATCGCGTCGGTATCGACATTGGCGCGGTCCAGCGGCGCCACCAGCCCGTCCAGACGGGTGAATTTCTCCATGGCTAGTCTTTTTCCTTAGCCTTGCTTTCGATCTTGTCGCCGAGAATCTGCAGATCCTTGCCCAGGCCCTGCGCCGTGTTGCAGCCCGCCAGCAGCACGGTCGCTGCGGCAAGCACCAGCAGCAGATGTCTTTTCATCGGCTAGAAATCCTTGCGTACGTCCACGAAATGGCCGGCAATCGCCGCGCCCGCCGCCATCGCCGGACTCACCAGGTGGGTGCGGCCGCCGGTGCCCTGGCGCCCCTCGAAGTTGCGGTTCGACGTCGACGCACAGCGTTCGCCCGGCTCCAGCCGGTCGTCGTTCATGGCGAGGCACATCGAACAGCCCGGCTCGCGCCATTCAAAACCAGCGGCGCGAAAGACCTTGTCGAGCCCCTCCTGCTCGGCCTGGCGCTTCACCAGCCCGGATCCCGGCACCACCATGGCGAGCTTGACGTTCTTCGCCACCTGCCGGCCGTTGACGATGGCGGCCGCGGCGCGCAAATCCTCGATGCGGGAATTGGTGCACGACCCGATGAACACCTTGTCGACGCGGATCTGCCCGATCGGCGTGTTGGGTTCCAGCCCCATGTACTTCAGCGCCCGCTCGACTGAACCGCGCCGGACCGGATCGGCAATCGCGGCCGGGTCGGGCACGCGGCCGCCGATGGTATCGACCATCTCCGGCGAGGTGCCCCAAGTGACCTGCGGCTGGATGTCGGCCCCGTTCAGCTCCACCACGCGATCGAAGCGCGCGCCCGGGTCGCTGTTCAGGGTGCGCCAATACGCGACCGCGCGGTCCCACAGCTCGCCCTTCGGGGCAAAGGGACGCCCGCGCAGGTATTCGAAGGTGGTCTCGTCCGGCGCAACCATCCCGGCGCGGGCACCGGCCTCGATCGCCATGTTGCAAATCGTCATGCGCCCTTCCATCGACAGCGCGCAAATCGCCTCGCCGCCGAACTCGATCGCGTAGCCGGTGCCACCGGCGGTGCCGATCTTGCCGATCACGGCAAGAATGATGTCCTTTGCGGTCACCCCGCGGCCAAGCCTGCCGTCGACGCGCACCAGCATGGCCCTGGCCTTCTTCTGCACCAGGCACTGGGTGGCGAGCACGTGCTCCACTTCCGAGGTGCCGATGCCCACGGCGAGACAGCCGAACGCCCCATGGGTGGAGGTGTGCGAATCGCCGCAGACCACGGTCATCCCGGGCAGCGTGGCGCCGTTCTCAGGCCCGATGACATGCACGATGCCCTGCCGCTGATCGCGGAACGGAAAGTACACCTTGGCACCGAACTCGCGCATGTTGGCATCCAGGGTTTCCACCTGCAGGCGGGAAATCGGGTCCTTGATGCCGCTGTCCCAGTGCTGCGTCGGCGTGTTGTGGTCGGCGGTTGCGACCACCGAGTCCACCCGCCAGGGCTTGCGCCCGGCCAGCTTGAGACCCTCGTACGCCTGCGGGCTGGTCACCTCGTGCACAAGGTGCCGGTCGATGTAGATGAGCGCCGTGCCATCCGGCTCCTGCCGGACCACGTGACTCGACCAGAGCTTGTCGTAAAGCGTTTGCGGCGTCATTGCTTGCTCGTCCAGAAACCGAAATTATTACACGCTGAGCGCGGCACCCGGCACTACGCCGTACCCTGCCCGCCGGCGTGCGCGGGGCTTCGGCGCAGCAGCAGCCAGCCGACGCCGGCCATCGCGCCCGCCAGCGTGAAAGTGACGGCGCCGCCGGCCGGCTCCCAGAGGGCGCCGGCGGCCAGCGTGCCGAGCGTTCCACCGGCGCCGTAGCCGAGGCTCGTATACAGGGCCTGCCCCCTGGCCTGGCTGGGACCACGGAAGATCCGGTGCATCGCCGCCACGCCGGCCGCGTGAAAGGCGCCGAACGTGATCGCATGCATCAACTGCGCAACCGCAAGCAACGTGAGCGACCCGATGCCCCAGGCGATCAGGGCAAAGCGCAGCGCGGCGCAGGCGAAGCTCGCCAGCAGGATGCGCTCGATGCTCCAGCGCTTCATGACCTGGGGCAGCGCGATGAACAGCGCGATCTCGGCGATCACGCCGATCGCCCACA
>CALJLA010000265.1 GCA_937983055.1 uncultured Pseudomonadota bacterium | reverse complement strand
GCGCGACAACGTGGCCTTCGACGGCCTTGCCCGCGTATCGCATGTGACCGATGCCACCGACTGGCGGGTGGAGTATCCGTTCGTGGTGCTGTATCCCGACACCGAGGAAGAGGTGGCGGGTCTGGTCAGGGCCTGTATCGACCTCGGCCTGACCATCATTCCGCGTGGCGGCGGCACCGGCTACACCGGCGGCGCGGTGCCGCTGGACCGGCATTCGGCGGTGATCAATACCGAGAAGCTCGATCGCCTCGGCCGCGTCGAGCGCGTTCGCCTGCCGGGGCTCGACCGCGATGTGCCCACCATCGACTGCGGCGCCGGCGTGGTGACCAAGCGCGTGATGGAAGCCGCGGAAGCGGCCGGCCTGGTGTTCGCGGTGGACCCGACCTCGGCCGACGCCTCGTGCATCGGCGGCAACATCGCGATGAACGCCGGCGGCAAGAAAGCAGTGCTGTGGGGCACCGCAGTCGACAACCTCGCCTGGTGGCGCATGGTCATGCCGGACGGCAACATTCTTCTGGTCGAGCGCGTCGGGCACAACCTCGGCAAGATCCATGATGCCGACAAGACGCAGTTCCGGCTGTCGCGCTTTCTCCCCGACGGGCGCACGCCGGTGGGCGAGCCCGAGATCCTGGAGATCGCCGGCAGGTCGTTCCGCAAGGAAGGGCTGGGCAAGGACGTGACCGACAAGTTCCTCTCCGGCCTCCCCGGGGTGCAGAAGGAAGGCTGCGATGGCATCATTACCTCGGCGCGCTTCATCCTGCACCGCATGCCGGCGTTCACCCGCACGGTGTGTCTCGAGTTCTACGGCACGGTGGCCGAGGCGGTGCCCTCCATTGTCGAAATCAAGCGCTTCCTCGACGAACGGCCCGGCGGCGCCATTCTCGCGGGCCTCGAGCACCTCGACGAGCGCTACCTGCGCGCGGTGGGCTATGCCGCCAAGGCGAAGCGCGGCGGTCGGCCGAAGATGGTGCTGCTGGCCGACGTGGTGGGCGACGACGAGGACGCCGTCGGCAAGGCGGCGTCGCGCGTGGTGCAGATCGCCAACGCGCGACATGGCGAGGGCTTCGTCGCGGTCAGCGCCGAGACGCGCAAGAAATTCTGGCTCGACCGGGCGCGCACCGCCGCCATCGCCCGCCACACCAACGCCTTCAAGATCAACGAAGACGTGGTGATCCCGCTCGAGCGCCTTGGCGATTACTCGGACGGGATCGAGCGTATCAACATCGAACTCTCGCTCGCCAACAAGCTGCGGCTGATGGACGCGCTGGAGCAGTTTCTCTCGGGCGAGCTGCCGCTGCATCCGGAAGTCGACCGCGAGGCGCGCGCCGGCGTGCTCGGCGAGCTGCCGCTCGCCGCGCTCGAGACGGTGCGCACGGCGCGCGGGCGCTGGCAGTGGCTGGCCGACCATCTCGACGCGCCTTTCGCCGACTACACTGCGCGCTACGGCGCGGCGGACACCGGCGGCCGCGCGCCGGTCACGGTGTTCGAGGCGCTGCGCGATTACGTGCTGCGGGTGTCCTGGAAGCTGGAGGTGCGCGAGGCGCTGATGCAGGTGTTTGACGGGCGGGCGTTCGAGCCGCTGCGCGCCGAGATCGATGCCGTGCACAAGCGCGTGCTGAAGAGCCGGATTTTCGTGGCGCTGCACATGCACGCCGGCGACGGCAACGTGCACACCAATATTCCGGTCAACTCCGACGACTACGGCATGCTGCAGGAAGCCAATGCCGCAGTGGCGCGCATCATGAAGCTGGCGCGCTCGCTGGGGGGCGTGATCTCGGGCGAGCATGGCATCGGCATCACCAAGCTCGATTATCTCGACGCCGGCGAGATCGAGGCGTTCCGCCGCTACAAGCACGAGATCGATCCCGAGCAGCGCTTCAACAAGGGCAAGCTGCTCGATGGCGGCAACCTCGAGCGCGCCTACACGCCCAGCTTCAACCTGCTGGAGCTGGAAAGCCTGATCCTCGAGCAGAGCGAAATCGGCGAGATCTCCGATTCGATCAAGGACTGCCTGCGTTGCGGCAAGTGCAAGCCGGTGTGCGCCACCCACGTGCCGCGTGCCAATCTGTTGTATTCCCCGCGCAACAAGATCCTCGCCACCTCGCTGCTGATCGAGGCCTTCCTGTACGAGGAGCAGACCCGGCGCGGCGTCTCGCTCAAGCATTTCGACGAATTCGGCGACGTGGCGGATCACTGCACCGTGTGCCACAAGTGCGCGAACCCCTGTCCGGTCGACATCGACTATGGCGACGTATCGGTCGCCATGCGCAACTTCCTGCGCAAGCACGGCAAGAAGAAATTCAATGCCGGCACGGCAGCGGCGATGTTCTTCCTCAATGCGAGCGATCCTGCCACCGTCAAGCTCACCCGCAAGCTGATGATCGACTGGGGCTACCGGGCCCAGCGCCTGGCCTACCGAGCGGCGCGCGCCCTCGGACTGGTGCAGGGGCAGGTGCGGCGTCCGCCCGCCACCCTGGGCCGTCCGCCGGTAAAGGCGCAGGTCATCCATTTCATCAACAAGCCGATGCCGGGCGGGCTGCCGAAGAAAACCTCGCGCGCGCTGCTCGACATCGAGGACAAGGCTATCGTGCCGGTCATCCGCAACCCGGCCAAGGCGAACGACGATTCCGACGCGGTGTTCTACTTTCCCGGCTGCGGCAGCGAGCGGCTGTTCTCCCAGGTGGGGCTCGCCACGCAGGCGATGTTGTTCGAGGTTGGCGCGATCACCGTGCTGCCGCCCGGCTACCTGTGCTGCGGCTACCCGCAGACCTCGGCCGGCGAACAGGACAAGGGGCAGAAGATCATCACCGACAACCGGGTGCTGCTGCACCGGGTTGCGAACACGCTCAACTACCTGGACATCAAGACCGTGGTGGTGTCCTGCGGCACCTGCATGGATCAACTGCAGCACTACGAATTCGACAAGATTTTTCCCGGCTGCCGGCTGCTCGACATCCATGAATATCTGCTGGAAAAGGATCTGCGGCTCGAGGGCGTGAGCGGCGTGCGCTACATGTACCACGACCCCTGCCACACGCCGATGAAGACCTACCAGCCGCTGAAGGTGGTCAACGAGCTGATGGGCACCGGCGTGGCGGCCAACGACCGCTGTTGCGGCGAATCTGGCACGCTGGCCACCACCCGTCCCGACATCTCGACCCAGGTGCGCTTTCGCAAGCAGCAGGAAATGGAGCGCGGCATCGGCGACATCCGCGCCCAGGGCCACCAGGGCGCGGTCAAGATCCTGACGTCGTGCCCGTCGTGCCTGCAGGGACTGTCGCGTTACCAGGACGACACCGGGGTCGACGCCGATTACATCGTGGTCGAGATGGCGAAGCACTTGCTCGGTCCCGACTGGATGCAGCGCTACGTCGAGCAGGCGAACCGCGGCGGCATCGAGCGCGTGCTGCTCTAGGCGACCGGCCTGCGGCGATGCCCAGCGGCTGTTTCTTTTGCGACCAGGCCGGCGGCGAAATCGTCTGGCAGGACGCGTTCGCCCGCATCATCGTCGCCGCCGACGCCGATCATCCCGGCTTGTGCCGGGTGGTGCTGAACCGGCATGTGAAGGAGATGACGGACCTGCCGGCACAGGAGCAGTCGCGGCTGATGAGGCTGGTGCTCGCGCTGGAGTCGGCGCAGCGCGCCGTGCTCGAACCGGTCAAGATCAATCTGGCGAGCTTCGGCAACCAGGTGCCGCATCTGCACTGGCACGTGGTCCCGCGCTTTGCCGACGACCCGCATTACCCTGACGCGATCTTCGCCGTGCGCCGCGGCGGCAGGCCGCACCCGGTGCCGGTCGACTACCGGGCGCGTCTGGCGGCGCACCTCGGCGCCGACCCGGGGCGCGAGCCTTAACCGGCGGAGACCCGCGCCGGCGCCGGCCGCCGCTTCGGCTGCAGGCGGCGCGCGCCCGGAAACACCATCCGGAACACGCTGCCCTTGCCCGGTTCGCTGTCGATTTCCAGCCGTGCCTGGTGCCGGTTGGCCACGTGCTTGACGATGGCCAGCCCCAGGCCGGTGCCGCCGGTCTCGCGGGAGCGGCTCTTGTCCACCCGGTAAAAGCGTTCGGTCAGGCGGTCGAGGTGATGCGACTCGATGCCGATACCGGTGTCGCGCACCGAGAACGCCGGAAGCCCGTCGGCGATCTGCCAGCACAGCTCGATACGGCCGCGCTCCGGCGTGTATCGCACCGCGTTGCTCACCAGGTTGCCGAAGGCGCTACGCAGTTCGTCGCCGCTGGCGCGCAGCCAGTCGCCGGTTTCGATGCGGGTGACCAGATGGTGCTTGTTGCCCGACAGCGCTTCCGCCTCCTGCGCCAGCATCCTGATGAGTTCGGGCACGTCGACATCTTCCTCGCGCAGCGAGGAGGGCGCGGTTTCCAGGCGCGACAGCGTCAGCAGGTCCTCCACGAGGCGGGTCATCCGGTGAGTCTGCTCCGACATCAGCTCGACCGAGCGCGCCAGCAGTTCCGGGTCGGGCCGCTCCATGCTCTCCAGCGTCTCCAGAAAACCGCGCACCACGGTCAGGGGCGTGCGCAGTTCGTGCGAAACGTTGGCGATGAAATCGCGGCGGGTGCGCTCCAGGCGATCCCAGCGGGTGATGTCCCGGGCGAGCAGCAGCTTCTGGGAATCGCCGTAAGGCACCATCTGCACCGACACCACCAGTTCGCCGGCAAGCGCGTTCGAGCGCAGCACCAGCGGTTCGGCAATGCTGGGGCTGGCGAGATAATCGGCAAACCGGGGCTGCCGGACGATGTAGGTGATCTGCTTGCCGCGGTCGCCGGCCAGCCGCAGGCCGAACAGCCGCTCGGCGGTGGGGTTGCACCACACGACGCGGTACTCGGCGTCGAGCAGCACCACTGCGTCGGGCAGCGCCGCCCCCGCCAGCTGAAAGCGATACAGCGCGTCGGTCAGCCGCACCTCGCTCTGGCGCTGGCGCCGCATCATCCGGTCGACGTAGGCGAACACGTCTTCCCAGGCGCCGACGCCGGAGGGCACATTGTCGCGGCGCGGCGCCTGCAGCCAGCGGTAGAGCGCCTGGAGGTGGTGCAGGTGATGGATCAGCAGCCCGAGCAGCAGGGCGCAGGTGAGCAGCAGCGCTGCCTGGCCGCCGGCCACCGGCCACGCGATCAGCCCGAGCAACAGCAACAGCAGCAGGGTGTAGATCGGTTTTCCCCAGGACGGCATCAAGACCCCGGCGCGGGCGGGAAGGCGCCCAGATTATCGCAAAGCCGGGCGCCGCACCCCTAACCGGCGGTGCGGCCGGCGTTCAGCCAGCCGACAGGCGGTAACCGGTGCCGCGCACCGTCTGGATCATGCGGTCCAGTCCGCTGGGCTCCAGCGCCTTACGCAACCGGCGAATGTGCACGTCGACCGTGCGCTCTTCGACGAACACATGGTCGCCCCACACCTGGTCGAGCAGCTGGGTGCGGGTATGCACCCGCTCCGCGTGCGTCATCAGGAAATGCAGCAAGCGGAACTCGGTCGGCCCGAGATCGATGGGCTCGTCGTTGCCGGTGACGCGGTGGCTCGCCGGGTCCAGCCTGAGGGCACCGAGCTGGCTCACGTCGTCGGTCATCTGTGGCGCGCGCCGGCGCAGCACCGCCTTGATCCGCGCGTTGAGTTCGCGCGGCGAGAACGGCTTGGTGATGTAGTCGTCGGCGCCGGTATCCAGCCCGAGCAGCTTGTCCTGCTCTTCGGAGCGGGCGGTGAGCATGATGATCGGCACTGCACGGGTGCGCCGGTCGCCGCGCAGTCGCCGGGCAAGGTCGATGCCGCTCATGCCCGGCAGCATCCAGTCGACCAGGATCAGGTCGGGCAGCGCATTGGAGACCAGATTGACCGCCTGCTCGGCGTTGTCGGCGCGCAGCGGCTGGTGGCCCGCCTGCTTCAGGTTGTAGGCGATCAGTTCCTGGATCGCCGGCTCGTCTTCGACCACGAGAATGGTGGCTGGCATGGACTATGTCGTCGGGGCGGACAGTGCATCTGCAATACTATGAATGAATTGTGACGCTACCGTGACAGTCGGTGAAGCGTGCAGGCGGCGCGGCGCTTGGTGGCCCGCCCCGGCGAAGGCTATGATCCCGCCTCCGGCAGTCAGCGCAAAGTCCCTCTTTCCGAAAGTTTTTCCGTGGTCCCTCCAGACGCAGCAGCCCTCCGGCCGACTGAAATCATCCTGCACCGGCAGTCGCGGGTGCTTGAAATCGCCTTTGCCGACGGGCAGCGTTTCCGCCTGCCCTGCGAGTTCCTCCGGGTGTACTCGCCGTCCGCCGAGGTACGCGGGCACGGGCCCGGCCAGGATGTGCTGCAGACCGGCAAGCGCGCGGTGAACATCGAGTCGATCGAGCCGGTCGGACACTATGCGGTGAAACTGGTGTTCAGCGACGGCCATGACAGCGGCCTGTATTCCTGGGAGTACCTGCATTCCCTGGGCAGTTCGCAGGAAGAGTTGTGGGGCCGCTACCTCGAGCGTCTGGACAAGGCCGGCGCCAGCCGGGACGCATGAGCGGGGATTCGACATGAGCAAGTGGACCGATTTCGGCTATCAGCGGGTGGACGAAGACGAGAAGGCGGCCAGGGTCGACGGCGTGTTCTCGTCGGTGGCCGGCCGCTACGACCTGATGAACGACCTGATGTCGGGCGGCATGCACCGGCTGTGGAAGCGGGTGGCGGTCGAACTGTGCGGCGTGCGGCCCGGTGCCCAGGTGCTCGATATCGCCGGCGGCACCGGCGATCTGGCGCGCCTGCTCGCGCGCCGTGCCGGCCCGGGCGGCCGGGTCTGGCTGACCGACATCAACGCGCAGATGCTGGCGCGCGGCCGCGACCGGCTGCTCGACGGCGGGCTCACGCTGCCGGCGCTGCGCTGCGACGCGGAGCGGCTGCCGTTCCGCGACGACAGCTTCGATTGCGTGACCGTCGCCTTCGGCCTGCGCAACATGACGCACAAGGAAACCGCGCTGGCCGAGATGTTGCGCGTGCTGCGCCCGGGCGGCCGGGTGGTGATCCTGGAATTTTCCCGGGTGTGGCAGCCGCTCGCGCCGCTTTACGACGCGTATTCGTTCCGTGTGCTGCCTCTGCTCGGCCGTCTGGTCGCCAGGGACGCCGACAGCTACCGCTACCTCGCCGAGTCGATTCGCATGCATCCTTCCCAGGGCGAGCTCAAGCAAATGATGGAGGCCGCCGGGTTCGCCCGCGTAGACTTCTTCAATCTGAGCTTCGGTGTGGTCGCCGTGCACCGCGGCTTCAAGCCCTGATGCCGCTGCTGCCCGAAGCGATCGCCGCCGCCGTCAATCACCTGCTCGGCCAGGCCGATTGGGCCCGCGCGCGGCTCGCCGAGCACGCCGGCAAGCGCATGCGCATCGCGCTGCCGCTGGCGGTGGTATCGCTGGACGTGGATGCCGGCGGGCGCCTGACCCCGGCGCACGCCGAGGGCCTGCCCGATGTCAGCATCGAGCTGCCGCCGGCGGTGCTGGCCGACTGGCTGGTCGACCGCGACCAGGCCTGGCGCCGTGCGCGGGTGAGCGGCGACGACGAGTTTGCGCAGGCGATCGCCTTCGTCGCCGTGCACCTGCAGTGGGACTTCGAGGAAGACCTGAGTCCTTTCATCGGCGACATTGCCGCGCACCGGGTGGGCGTGGGCCTGCGCGCGGCGGCCCGGCTGCCGCGCCGCGCGGCGCAGGCCGGCGCCCGCAACGCGGCCGAGTATCTGAGCGAGGAAACGCATCTGCTCGCGACCCGGCTGGAGGCCGACACCTTTACCCAGGCGGTCGACGACCTGCGCGACGCCGCCGAGCGGCTGGACAAACGCCTTGGACGACTCGAACGGGCGCTGGCCGGGCGCACACACCGCTGACGCCGCGCCCGACCGATGCACCTGCTGAGACTGTTCAGGATCTTCAGAGTTGCGCTGAGCTTCGGGCTGGACGAATTCATTCTCGAAAATGAGCGAGTGAGCGCGCTGAGCGTGCTGGTCAGGTTTCTACTGTTCTGGCGCCGGCTGGAGCGTCCCCGCGGCGAGCGCCTGCGGCTCGCGCTGGAAGCGCTGGGCCCGATCTTCGTCAAGTTCGGCCAGGTACTGTCCACCCGGCGTGATCTGATTCCGCCCGATATCGCCGACGAGCTGGCGCGGCTGCAGGACCGGGTGCCGCCGTTTCAGACCCAGCTCGTGTACCGGGTGCTCGAACGTGCGTTCGCAGCACCGGCGTCCGCGGTGTTCAAACGTTTCGATCCGGTGGCCATCGCCAGCGCCTCGGTGGCGCAGGTGCACCTTGCGGAGCTGCCCGACGGGCGCGAGGTCGCGGTGAAGATTTTGCGACCGGGCATCCGCGCCGTGATCGAGGGGGATCTGGCGCTGCTCGATGCCGCCGCCGGCTTGATCGAGAAGCTGTGGGCGGACGGCAGGCGCCTCAAGCCGCGCGAAGTCGTTGCCGAATTCGAACGCCATCTGAACGACGAGCTCGACCTGCTGCGCGAGGCGGCCAATGCCAGCCAGCTTCGGCGCAACTTCGAGGGCTCAGCGCTGCTGCGGGTGCCCGAAGTTTTCTGGGACTACTGCTCCTCGCAGGTGATGGTGATGGAACGCATGCACGGCGTGCCGATCAGCCAGGTCGGGCGGCTGCGCGAGCAGGGCATCGACCTCAAGCAGCTCTCGCGCGCCGGCGTCGGTATCTTTTTCACCCAGGTCTTCCGCGACGGCTTCTTTCATGCCGACATGCACCCCGGCAACATCCTGGTGGCGCCGGACGGACGGTATGTCGCGCTGGATTTCGGCATCATGGGCACGCTCACCGAGCTCGACAAGCAGTACCTCGCGCAAAACTTCATCGCTTTTTTCCGCCGCGACTACCGTTAGTATTTGTTGGTGTTTGTTTTTGTTGAGGT
>CALJLA010000264.1 GCA_937983055.1 uncultured Pseudomonadota bacterium | reverse complement strand
CGCCGGCAGGACGGGCTGAGTCCGCCGCCTGCTCCTCCAGCAGCCGGCTGCGCGCGCCGCGCTGGCGCCCTCGGAATTCGACCCGGCGCATCAGCGCACCAAGTTGAATCCTCTGGCGGACCTGTCGCCCGACGACGTTTGGGCGTACATCAGGCGCTTCGACGTGCCGTTCAACGCGCTGCACGATCGCGGCTACCCGAGCATCGGCTGCGCGCCCTGCACCCGCGCGGTGAAGCCCGGCGAAGACGTGCGGGCCGGCAGATGGTGGTGGGAGGATCAGAGCGCGAAAGAATGCGGCCTGCATCCCGCAAAAAGCAAGAAAGAGGAAGCAATCCAATCATGAACCAAGTCGTCGACCTGGCCACCGTGGCGCGGCCGAAACTGTCGCACCTGGACGTGCTCGAGGCCGAAGCCATCCACATCCTTCGCGAAGTCGCCAACGAGTGCCAGCGCCCCGCCCTGCTGTTCTCCGGCGGCAAGGATTCGATCGTGCTGCTGCGGCTGGCCGAGAAAGCGTTCCGCCCGGCCGGCTTTCCGTTCCCGCTGCTGCATATCGACACCGGACACAACTTCCCCGAGGTGATCGAGTTCCGCGACCGGCGCGCGGCCGAGCTGGGCGAGACGCTGATCGTGCGCACGCTGGACCAGTCCATCGCGAAGGGCCGCATCCGCCTGAAGCACGCGGACGAAACGCGCAACCCCTACCAGTCGATCACCCTGCTCGACGCAATCGAGGAGTTCGGCTTCGACGCCTGCATCGGCGGCGCGCGGCGGGACGAGGAAAAGGCACGCGCCAAGGAACGCATCTTTTCCTTCCGCGACGAATTCGGCCAGTGGGACCCGAAGGACCAGCGGCCCGAGCTGTGGGACCTGTACAACACGCGCGTCAATGCGGGCGAGCACATGCGGGTATTCCCGATCAGCAACTGGACCGAGCTGGACATCTGGCAGTACATCGCCCGTGAGGAGCTGTCGGTGCCGTCGATCTACTTTTCGCACGCGCGTCCGATCGTGCGCAGAAACGGCCAGCTGGTACCGCTCTCCGAATTGGTCGCGGCCCGCGAAGGCGAGACGATCGAGACCGTGCCGGTGCGTTTCCGCACCGTCGGCGACATGACCTGCACCTGCCCGGTCGAATCGCTTGCGGCGAGCTACGAAGAGATAGTGCGCGAGACCGCGGTCACCCGCATCACCGAGCGTGGCGCCACGCGCATGGACGACCAGACCTCCGAAGCATCGATGGAACTGAGAAAGAAGGAAGGCTACTTCTGATGGGCGCCAACGACACTTTCCTTGCGCGCGAAGTCGGGCTGCTGCGCTTCATCACCGCCGGCAGCGTCGACGACGGCAAGAGCACGCTCATCGGGCGGCTGCTGTTCGATTCCAAGGGCATCTTCGAGGACCAGCTCTCGGCGATCGAGCGCGCGTCGCTGCGCCGTGGCAAGGGCGAGATGGATCTGTCCCTGCTCACCGACGGTCTGCAGGCCGAGCGCGAGCAGGGCATCACCATCGACGTGGCCTACCGTTACTTCTCCACGCCGCGCCGCAAGTTCATCATTGCCGACAGCCCCGGCCACGAGCAGTACACCCGCAACATGGTCACCGCGGCCAGCACCGCGAGCCTGGCGGTGATCCTGATCGACGCCCGCAACGGCATCGTCACCCAGACCCGGCGGCATGCCTATATCGCGCGGCTGCTGGGCATCCCGCACCTGGTTTTCGCCATCAACAAGATGGACCTGGTCGATTACAGCGAGGCGGTGTTCCACCGGCTGCAGCGCGAGCTCGCCGAGTTCGCCGAGCGCGCCGGCATCGCCGACGCTTACTACGTGCCGATCTCGGCGCTGCAGGGCGACAACGTGGTGGACCAGACCGAGCGCATGCCCTGGTACGACGGCCCGACGCTGCTCGAGTTGCTGGAAGACATCGAGGTCGAGCGCGACCTCACCGAGCTGCCGTTGCGCTTTCCCGTGCAGGGCGTGCTGCGCCCCGCCGCCGGTGCCGACCGCAGCCTGGCCGATTTCCGCGGCTACGCCGGGCGGGTCGAATCGGGCGTGGTGGCCGTGGGCGACAAGGTGACGGTGCTGCCTTCCGGCGCAACCACCCGGGTCAAGGCGATTCACACTCACGGCCGTAACCTGGAAGCGGCCGTGGCCCCGCAGTCGGTGGCCCTGCTGCTGGAAGACCAGATCGACATATCGCGCGGCGACCTGATCGTGAAGGGCGACGCGCAGCCTACGCTCGCACGGGAGTTCGCGGCCAACCTGTGCTGGCTGTCGGCAACGCCTCTCGATCCGGCGCGCAAGTATCTGCTTAAGCACACCACCCGCACGGTCAAGACGCTGATCACCGGCATCGACCACCGGGTCGACATCCACACGCTGGCGAAAGAGCCCGGTCCCGACCGCCTTGCGGTCAACGACATCGGCCGGGTGCGGCTCAAGGTACAGCACCCGCTGGCGCTGGACCCGTATGAAGCGAACCGCGCCACCGGCAGCTTCATCCTCATCGACGAAACCACCAACAACACGGTGGCCGCGGGGATGGTCGAGCATGGGTAAGGTCTATCTGGTCGGCGCCGGCCCGGGCGCCGCCGATCTCATCACCCTGCGTGGCGCGCGCCTGCTGGCGCAGGCCGACGTGGTGCTGCACGACGCGCTGGTCACCGAAGAACTGCTGGCGCTCGCGCCGCAGGCGCGCAAGATCCCGGTCGGCAAGCGCTGCGGCCGCGCTTCCACCGCGCAGCCATTCATCAACCGCAGCCTGATCAACGCCGCCCGCGCCAGCGATGTCGTGGTGCGCCTCAAGTGCGGCGATCCGATGCTGTTCGGCCGCGCGCAGGAAGAAATCGACGCCCTGCGCGCCCACGGCATCGACTTCGAAGTGGTGCCGGGGGTGACCGCCGCCACCGCGGCAAGCGCCGACCTCAAGGTGCCGCTCACCATGCGCGGCGTGAGCCGCAGCGTTGCCTTCGTGACGCCGCGTGTCGGCGCCGACGAATCGGAAAGCGATTGGGCCGCGGCTGCGCTGGGCGCAGACACTGCTGTGCTGTACATGGCCGCCGGCCAGGCCGGACGCCTTGCCGCCACCCTGATCGCGGGCGGGCGCGCGGCGGCGACGCCGGTGGTCATTGTCGAGAACGCATCGTTGCCCGAGCGCCGCAACTGGGCGATGACGCTGGCCGAGCTGCCAGGCTTCGCCGCCGCGCAGCTCAGCGGGCCGGCTGTGATCCTGCTGGGCGAGCCGTTTCGCGAACTTTGTGCGCACGCGCCGCTCGAAGCGGCGGCCTTCGCCGAAGCGATCGCGCTGCCCGCCTGACCCTGACTGGAGAGTTTCGATGCGCGGCGGTCGAAACCGCCGCGCCAGAGATGTTGTTGCCTGAAAAATACAGACGCCTGAAATGACCACCGAAGACAAATACACCACCGAGAAGATCATCGAGATCAAGGCCTGGACCCCCAGCCTGTTTTCCTTCAAGACCACCCGCTACCGCAGCTACCGCTTCGTGCCCGGGCAGTTCGCCCGCCTCGGCGTGAAGAAGAACGGCAAGATCGTCTGGCGCGCCTACTCCATCGTATCGGCCGACTACGACGAGCACCTGGAGTTCTTTTCCATCGTGGTGCCGGGCGGCGAATTCACCTCCGAGCTGTCGAAGCTCCAGGTCGGCGACGAGCTGTACGTCGAGAAAAAGAACTACGGCTTTCTGACCACCGACCGCTTCGAGTCCGGCCACGACCTGTGGATGTTGTCCACCGGTACCGGGCTGGCGCCTTTCATCTCGATCCTGAACGATTTCAAGACCTGGGAGCAGTATGAAAACCTGATCCTGGTCTACAGCGTGCGCTATGCCTCCGAGCTCGCCTATCAGGAAGAGATCGAGGCCTTCCGCAGCCACGAGCTGTTCTCCGAATTCGGCGACAAACTGAAGTACGTCAAGGTGGTCACCCGCGAACAGGTGCCTGGCGCACTCGGCAAGCGCATTCCCGCCCTGCTGCAGAGCGGCGAGCTGGAAACCAGGGTCGGCATCAAGCTCAGCCAGGAGCGCTCACGCGTGATGATCTGCGGCAACCCGGAAATGGTCGACGAAACCCGCGACTGGCTCACCATTCACGGTTACCAGGTCAGCCGCCGCGGCCACCCGGGGCATCTGGCGGTGGAGAATCTTTGGTGATTCGGTGACTCGGTGACTAGGTAAATCGAAGAAAACCACATCGAACCACCAAGTCACCAAAGACACCAAGAAGGACCAGGACGGGAATGCGGGCTTAAGTCGTCACGACGCAAGGAGAAGCCTTCCTTCGCGCTTCAGTGTTGACCCAAGAAAGCCTCCGCTCTCACTCAACGCGTCACTCAGCAAGTCACCTAGTGACCAGGCCACCTGGTCACCTGGTTACCGCATCACCACATTCCAGCACCCCCACCGCCACCTCCAGCTGGAGGTCCTCGCCCTCATCGATCGGCCGGCGGGTTTCCAGGCAGCGGGCAATCTCGGTAATGCGGTCGGTGCGCGGGTTGCTCCAGGGCGGATTGTCCTCGGGCGTCACCGGGTTGAAGAACAGATCCTCTTCGCGCACGCGGTCGGCGGTCTCCTCGGTCATGCCGGCTTCGGGAAACACCGCGAAGTCGGGGTGCACCCCGTTCAACTGGATCGTGGCACGCATCGGGCGATAGAAGGTGCGGATGTCGCGCCAGCTCCAGATGTGCGGATTGGAGGCCGTGACTTCGCCGATCTGCTCGGTGCCCTTGCCGAACGAGCGCTCGCCGACGATCCAGGCGCGGTCGTGGTCCTGCAGCGAGGCAGCCATCAGCTCCGAAGCGCTTGCGCTGCGCGCATTGATCAGCACCGCCATCGGCTTCTGCAGCGCAAGCGGCGGCACCTGCAGCGCGGGATTGAGCGGCCGCTCCGGCGCGCCGACGGCCTCCAGGGGGTCCGGCTCGCGTACGCCCGGCGTATGCCGCTTGGCGACGTATTCGCCGCCCGGCTGCTGCTCGTAGAACACCACCTGCCCCGCCTCGAGCAGGATGCCAGTCAGGCAGATGGCGGTGTTGAGGCTGCCGCCGGCGTTGTCGCGCAAGTCCAGAATCCAGCCCG
>CALJLA010000263.1 GCA_937983055.1 uncultured Pseudomonadota bacterium | reverse complement strand
ATCGCGGCGGCGCGCGAAGGGCGACCGGCCGGCATCATGGCCAAGATGAATGCCCTGCTCGAACCGGAGATCATTGCTGCGCTGTACGAGGCGTCGAAGGCGGGGGTGCCGATCGACCTCATCGTGCGCGGGGTCTGCGCGCTGCGGCCTGGCATTCCTGGTGTTTCCGACAACATCAGGGTGCGCTCGATCATCGGCCGCTTCCTCGAACATCACCGGGTCTTCTACTTTGTGGCGGCGGATTCGATCTACCTGTCCAGCGCCGACTGGATGGACCGCAATTTCTTCCGCCGAATCGAGGTGTGCTTCCCGGTACTCGATTCAAGGCTCAAGAAGCGAATTGTCGACGAAGGGCTGCGCGCCGCGCTGGCCGATACCGCGCAGGCCTGGGAGATGGACAGCAACGGCCAGTATCATCCGGTTCGGCCAAGCCGCGGCAAGCCGGTATCGGCGCAAGGCAGTCTGCTCGAGTTACTGGGCGCGAAGACCAGCTCGCGCGGGCCGGTATACCTCGCGTATAACTCGAATTACCGGACCGCCGATTGCCCCAGGAAATCTAACTCAAGCTGAAGCTTCCCCCCCAAGCGGTGCACGCCTTCTGGCAGTGCCCCGCACTGGCGACGCTGCCGCACGCGTCGCCGGTTGGGCAGCATCTGTATTCGGCGTACTACGACACGCCGGATCAGCATCTTCGTCGCCACGGTGCGGCGCTGCGCCTGCGCCGACAGGGCGAGCAGTGGATACAGACCCTGAAACGCGGCGGCGGCGCCGTCGGCGGGCTGCACAGCCGCCAGGAGCACGAGACGCCGGTCGCCGCCCAGCTGGTGAGCTTCACCGCCATGATCGAGGCCGGCGCCGGCGATCTGATCGAAGACGATGCGATCCGGCGCGCCATTACCGTCGTGTTCGTGACCGATTTTTCACGCACCTCGAGTGTGGTTGAGCCTGCACCCGGAACAATCATTGAGGTGAGCGTCGACCGGGGCGCGGTCGTTAGCGGACGCCGGCGCGACACGCTGTGCGAAGTCGAGCTCGAACTGAAGCAGGGCGAGCCGGATGCCTTGTTCGACCTGGCCGAGGCGCTGATGCACGCCCTGCCGCTGCGCCTGGACAATGTATCCAAGGCCGAGCGCGGCTACCGCCTGGCCGCCGGCCAGGGCATACAGCCGGTGAAAGCCGCGGCCGTAGCGCTGTATCCGGAGATGAGCGTCGACGCTGCCTTTCAGACGATCGCCGGGGCTTGCCTGCAGCAGTTGCAGGCCAACGAGACCGGCGTGCTGGAGCGCAGCGATCCGGAATATGTGCATCAAGCGCGCGTTGCCATTCGCCGCCTGCGCTCGGCGTTCAACGTGTTCGCCGATGCAGTGCCAAAGTCGGCGCTGTCCGAGCACCTTACGCGCCTGCGCGACATTGCCGGCGCGCTTGGCACGGCGCGGGACTGGGATGTGTTCGCGGCCGAAGTCCTGCCGCCCGCGCTGGCGGGATTGCCGGCCGACGCCGCGCAGGGCCTGCGCCGGCGGACGTCAGCCCTGCGCGGTCGCGCACGTCGCGAGGCGCGCGCGCTGCTTGCCTCAAGCAGCTATTCGCTTGCGGTGCTGCGCTTTGCGCGGGCGCTCGCGGTCATGTCCTGGCAGGCGCAGCGTGCGCAATCCTGCGCCGAGGCCGCGGCGCTGCCGCTGAAGTCGTTTGCCGATACAGTGCTCACGGCGCGCGCAAAAAAGATGCGCAAGCGCGGTCGGCACGCCGACCGCGGCAACGCGGCCCACTTGCATGCGCTGCGCATCCAGGTCAAGAAATTGCGCTACTGCTGCGAGTTCCTTTCGGCGCTATACAGCCGGAAGCCTGCGGCGGCGTTTCTCAAGCGACTGGAGACACTGCAGGCCGTGCTAGGCCGCCTGAACGACGATGCCGCCGCGCAGCAAAGGCTGGATGAACTTGCGCCGAAGCTGCGCGAACCGGGCGCACAGGAGGTGGTCTCGTACCTGAGAGGTTTTTTTGCCGGCGACGCACATGCCACGCTCGCGCGCTTCGATGCCGCCTGGAAGCGTGCCCGCAAGGCAAAGGCATTCTGGTAACGGTCGGCAGCGGAGGACGTTCGATGCACCTGATTTTGTGGAGACATGCGGAGGCCGAAGACGGCGCACCCGATCTCGACCGCAGGCTCACCGACAAGGGCAGCAAGCAAGCCGACGCGATGGCACTGTGGCTCAAGCCGCGTTTGCCAAAGCACTGGCGGCTGCTGTCGAGCCCGGCGACGCGTTGTCGCCAGACGGCACTCGCCCTGTCGGAAGAGTTCGAGATCGTGCGCGAGATCGCCCCGGGTGCTGGCTACACATCGGTGCTGGCGGCGGCCGGGTGGCCGGACGCCGGTGACACCGTGGTGCTGGTCGGCCACCAGCCGACGCTCGGCGAAACCGCCGCGATGCTGCTGTCGGGGCAGGAACTGCCATGGAGCGTACGCAAGGGTTCGATCTGGTGGCTCACTCATCGCGTGCGCCACACGGAATCCCAGATCGTGCTGCGCGCGGTAGTGTCACCGGAAATGCTCTGATCCCTCACCGAGCTTGCGCCCTGATGTTCGACACCGCTGAAACCGGCCACCGCATCGACGACGAAACCTACGGGCAGAGCCTGCCCGGCCTGCGAACCGCGCTGCTGGAAACGCAGTACGCAGTGCTGGAGCAGGCGCGCTTTCCGGTCATTCTGGTAATTGCCGGCGTCGAGGGCGCCGGCAAGGGCGAAATCCTTACTCTGCTGAACGAGTGGATGGACCCGCGCCACATCCACACCCACGCCTTCGGCCTGCCCGCCGGCGAGGACCTCGCGCATCCACGCATGGCACGCTACTGGCGCACGCTGCCACCCAAGGGCCGCCTCGGCATCTATCTCGGCTCCTGGTACGCCGGGCCGATGCACGACCGGGTGAGCGGCGATCTGGGCAAAACCGATTTCGAGCGCAGGATAGAGGGTATTGTGCGCTTCGAACGCATGCTTGCCGATGAGGGCGCCCTGCTGCTCAAGCTGTGGCTGCACCTGTCGCGCAAAGGGCAGCGCCGGGCTTTCAAGCAACTGGAAAGCGACCCGCACACCCGCTGGCGCGTTACCGCCGAGGACTGGGCCCAGCACGCGCGCTACAAGCGTCTGATCAGAGCCGCCGAAGGCATGCTGCGGGCGACCAGCACCGCGGCCGCGCCCTGGTATCTCGTCGACGGCACCGATGCCAATTACCGCGCTCTCGCCGTGGGCCGCACGCTGCTCGAAGCAATGCGCGCGCGCATCGGCGCCAGCGAGCCGGCGCCGGCCCGGCGCTCCGCGCCCCCGATGCGCGACGACGGCAAGAAACGGCTGGCCGAGACAGGCCCCCGCGTCGATCTCGACAAGCGGCGCTACGACAAGCTGCTGCCGAAGGAACAGGGCCGGCTGAATCGCCTGTCGCGCGACAAGCGCTTTCGCGGCCGCGGCGTGGTGGCGGTGTTCGAGGGCCTGGACGCCGCCGGCAAAGGCGGCGCGATCCGCCGCGTGACCCGGGCGCTGGACGCGCGCTTCTACCAGGTGGTGCCGGTGTCTGCGCCGACCGACGAGGAACTCGCCCAACCCTATCTCTGGCGATTCTGGCGCCGTATTCCGCGCGCCGGGCGCTTCACGCTGTTCGACCGCTCCTGGTACGGGCGGGTGCTGGTCGAGCGGGTCGAGGGGTACTGCAGCCGGTCGGACTGGATGCGGGCGTACGGCGAGATCAACGATTTCGAGGAAGAGCTCAGCGAAGCCGGCATCGTACTGGCGAAGTTCTGGCTGGCGATCAGCCCGGAGGAGCAGTTGCGTCGCTTCAAGGCGCGCGAGCAGGTCAGCTTCAAGCGCCACAAGCTCACCGACGACGACTGGCGCAATCGCCGCCGCTGGAACGCCTACCAGCGTGCCGCCGCCGACATGATCGGGCGCACCTCGACCGATCACGCACCCTGGACCGTGGTCGAGGCCGACGACAAGCATCACGCGCGCATCAAGGTGCTGCGCACACTGAGCGAGCGCATCGAGGCAGCGCTCTGAGCGGCGGCGCTGCATCGCGGCCGCAAAAAATCCGCTTGACCTTCCCATCGTGGGAAGCCCGAGACTGCGGGCTCGATCTCAACCCACGGAGGACAGGGTCATGAATCTCAACGACTTGCAGATGCATCACGACCATTCAGCCGGCGCCCACGAACGGCACGAACAGCGGCCGGGCGAATCCCACGGGCAGGCCGGCTCGCTCAACCGGTTGGCGCTGTCGGCCACCGTTCACTGTTTGACGGGTTGTAGCATCGGCGAAATTCTCGGCATGGTGCTCGGCAATGCGCTCGGCCTGGGTACCGCCGTCACGCTCGCGCTCGCGGTGGCGGTGGCGTTTGCCCGCGGCTACCTGTTCACCACGGTGCCGCTGCTGCGCGCCGGCCTCCCGGTCCGGCGCGCGCTCACCCTGGCGCTGGCGGCGGATACCGCGTCGATCACCACCATGGAGATCGTCGACAATGCCATCATGCTGGCGATTCCCGGCGCGATGAGCGCGCCGCTGGACTCGGCGCTGTTCTGGGGCAGCCTCGGGTTCGCGCTGCTGGTAGCCGGCATCGCCGCGTATCCGGTCAACCGCTGGCTGCTCGCGCGCGGGCGCGGCCATGCGCTGGTGCACGCCCATCACTAGGAGGCGACGGTGGAACCGCAGCGGCACTACACGATAGGCGAAGCGGCAAGCGCCTCCGGCGTTTCGGTGAAGATGATCCGGCATTACGAAGCGCTCGGCCTGCTGCCGGGCGTGCGCCGCAGCGGTTCCGGTTACCGGCAGTACACGCCGGCCGAAGTGCACAGCCTGCGCTTCATCCGGCGCGCGCGCGATCTCGGCTTCGGCATGTCCGAAATCGGTACGCTGCTCGGTCTGTGGCAGAACCGCCGCCGATCGAGCAGCGAGGTCAAACGCCTGGCGCTGATGCATGCCGCCGAACTGGCGACGCGGATCGAGGAAATGCTCGAGATGAAGCGCAGCCTGGAACTGCTGGCGCAGCGCTGCCACGGCGACGACCGGCCGGACTGTCCGATTCTCGATGGCCTGGCAGAACCGTCCCGACCGCCGGCAAAACTGTCGGCGGGTCGTCGCGCCGCGCCGCGCGGCCGGTTTCGGTAGACTGCGAGCCGCAGGGCCGGGAACCTAAGCACCCCGGCCGCGTCTGACCAGAGTCCAACGCGGGTTTATACTGTGCGCATGCTTCGCTGGAGAACACTGATCGTGCTGCTGATGTCGCTGTGGCTGCCGCTGCAGGGCGTGGCCGCGATCGTCATGCCGTTCTGCAAGCACAGCCTGGACGCCGGCGCGCAGACGCTGCATGTCGGCCACGACATGTCGCATGCCGTCGCCGACGACCACGCCGGGGGCGATCACGCACTGCATGCAGCACACGCCGATGATTCGTCGCTCGCGCCGCTGCAACCCTGCGACGATTGCGGGCACTGCCATCTGAGCGCGGCGTCCACGCTGCCGGTGGCCGGGTTGCCGGCCTCGCCGTCGCGCACTGCAATCCTGCCCGCCGGCCTCGAGCCGGTCATCGCCGGCGTCGTTCCCGCACTGCTGAACCGACCTCCGCTCCTCGCCTGAGCGACCGCGCGCCCGAGGCGCGCTCTCGTTTCCGGATGTTCACCGTCGCGGATCTGCGATCCGCGCCACCGTGAGGAGCTTATGTCCACGAACACCGTATTTGCGCTCGCGCTGGCGAGCGCCCTGACGCTATCGGGCTGCGCCGGCACCGCCTGGCAGCCGCCCGCCCGACACCCTGCCGATCCCGGCGCGCCGACCGGCGCCAGCGTGCCGATCACCGCGCTGGATCGCTATCGCAGCGGCAGCATGCCCGCAGAAACCGCGCCGCCGGCCACCATGGAGGACGACCGCGGTCATCACCCCCACGATCATCAGGAGGCGCAGCCATGAGCGGGATGCTTCGACTGATGGCCGCGGCCGCATCGCTGCTGCTCGGCGCCTGCGCGACCGTGTCGACCGATCGTGTGCAGCAGGACATCGCGCAGCAGGTTGCCGAGCGCGCCGCCCAGCCCGCGTGGGCAACGGGCACGCCGGAGGACGCAGCCGTGCAAGCGCGTGTGCAGACGTTGCTCGCCGACGGCCTGGAGCGCGACGAGGCGATCGCCGTCGCGCTGGTCAACAATCGCGAGCTGCGCGCGCAGCTGGCGCGCGCCGGCATCGCCCGCGCCGACCTGGTGCAGGCCGGCCTGCTGGAGAATCCGTCCTTCGGTTTCTCGCTGCTCGACGGCGATGGGGGCGTGGAACGCGAGTACACCGTGTTCCAGGATTTTCTCGGCGTATTCACCCTCGCCGCGCGGCGCAATCTGGCTCGCCATGAACTGGAGCGCACCCGCCTGGAGGTCGCCCAGCACGCGCTGACGCTGATCGCGGAGGTCAAGCGCAGCTACTACGCGCTGGTCGCCGATCGCCAGGCGATCGAGCTGTACACGCAGGTGATCGACGCCACCGAAGCCGCCGCCGAGCTGGCCAGTCGCCAATACCGCGCCGGCAATCTCAGCCTGCGCGAGCAGGCGCTTCAGCAATCCTTCCACGCGCAGTCGGCGCTGGATGCCGCGCGCGCCGAAGCGCGCTTCGGGGTGGACCGCGAACGGCTGAACCGGCTGCTCGGCCTGTGGGGCGATGACACCGGCTGGACCCTGCCGGATCGGCTGCCGGCCGTGCCGGCGACGCTGCCCGATGCCGCGGTGCTGGAGCGGCAGGCGGTATCGTCGCGGCTGGATCTCGCCGCCGAACGCAAGGGCGTCGAAACCGTCAACCTGGCGCTCGACTACACGCGTCAGACGCGCTGGCTATCCGCGCTCGGCATCGGCTTCACCGTCAAGCGCGACATGGACGGCAGCTACGCGCGCGGGCCGGAACTCGTACTGGGCCTGCCGCTGTTCGACCGCGGCCAGGGAAGAATCGCGCGGCTCGAATCGGAGGTGAAGCAGGCGGAGGCCCACTACGCGCAGCGCGCCATCGAGGTGCGCGCCGAGGTGCGCGAAGCCGCGGTGCGCGCCCGGGTGGCGCACGGCGCGGTGGAGCACTACCGCAGCGCCGTGCTGCCGCTCGCCGACCGGGTGGTCGACGAAACGCTCAAGTTCTACAACGGCATGCTGGTCGGCGTGTACGAACTGCTAACCGCCAAACAATCGCAGGTCAACGCCGCGCGCGACTACATCGCCGCCTGGCGCGACTTCTGGATCGCTTGGGCCGACCTCGAGCACGCCGTCGGAGGCGATCTTCCGCTCCCCGAGCAGCCCGACTCCGAACCGGCGGCTTCCGAACCTTCGCATGGAGAGCACTGACATGATGTCCCGACGCAATCTGCTGAAGACTGGCGCCGCGCTGCTTGCGGGCGGCGCCGTCGGTGCGGTGTTCCGGCCGGCCACCGCCGCCGAGCGCCGCGCCGCCGCCACCCAGCCGCCGCTGAAACCCCCGACCGGTGCCCGCTACACGCCGGTCGTCACCCCCAACAGCTGGGCCCTGCCCTGGACGATGGACAACGGCGTCAAGGTCTTTCATCTGGTGGCCGAGCCGGTGAAGCGCGAATTCGCGCCCGGCATGGTGGTGAACTGCTGGGGCTACAACGGCTCCTCGCCCGGCCCGACGATCGAAGCGGTTGAAGGCGATCGGGTTCGGCTGCTGGTCACCAACAACCTGCCCGAGCACACCTCGATTCACTGGCACGGCATCTTCCTGCCGAACGGCATGGACGGCGTCGGCGGACTGACGCAGCCGCACATTCCGGCCGGCGAGACCTACGTGTACGAGTTTACGCTGCGGCAAAACGGCAGCTTCATGTACCACCCGCACGCCGACGAGATGGTGCAGATGGCGATGGGGATGATGGGCATGTTCATCGTGCATCCGCGCGAGCCGGAGCGCGTTCGCATCGACCGCGACTACTGCATCATGCTGCACAATTTCGCGGTGCATGCCGGCACCGCGACGCCTGACCCGTCGGTGATGACCGACTTCAACATGTGGTCGTTCAACAGCCGGGTGTTTCCCGGCACCGATGCGCTGGTCGCGCGCACCGGAGAACGGGTGCGCATCCGCATCGCCAACCTGTCGATGCACGAGCATCCGATCCACATCCACGGCACCGCGTTCGAGGTGACCGGCACCGACTCAGGCTGGATTCCGCCCTCCGCGCGCTACCGCGAGACCACGATGCTGGTGCCGGTGGGCAACATCCGCGTCGGCGAATTCGTCGCCGATCTGCCGGGCGACTGGGCATTGCATTGCCACAAGTCGCACCACACGATGAATGCCATGGGCCACGAGGTGCCGAACATGATCGGCGTGCCGCACGACGACATCGCACGGCGCATCCGCAAGCTGGTGCCCGGCTACATGGCGATGGGCGAGACCGGCATGGCCGAGCACGCCGCCCATACCGCGATGGGCCATATGCGGCTGCCAGAGAACACGCTGCCGATGATGACCGGCGACGGACCGTTCGGCCCGATCGAGATGGGCGGCATGTTCACCGTGGTGAAGATTCGCGACGACCTGGCGCCCGGCGACTATCGCGACCCGGGCTGGTACCAGCACCCGCCGGGCACCGTGGCCTGGAAGCTCGAAGGCAGCGCGCCGCCGCCGGTGCGGGAAACCGCGGCCGCAGGCGGCGGAGCTGGCCATCACGACCACCATGAATGACTCACTGTAAGCGTACGGCAATGCAGCCGCGTTTCAAGCAGATGTGTACCCAAGTGACGTTCAACCGAAAGGAACAGACATGAAAGCGTTCAGATTCGCACTCGTACTCGCCGGCCTGCTGGCTCTGACAAGCCCGTGGTTTGCCCGTGCCGCGGAAGCGGAGCATGGCGGGCACCACGCCGCGCCGGCCGCCGGTGAAACGCACACTGGCAAGGGCCTGGTGAAATGGGTCGATGCCGCCGCGGGCGAAATCGATCTGCGGCACGAGCCGATGCCCAGCCTGAAATGGCCGGCGATGACCATGACCTTCAAGGCGCACGACGCCGCGCTGCTCAAGGGCCTGAAGGAAGGCGACCGGGTGGAATTCGACATCGTGAAAATGGGCGACGAGTATCACATCACGCGAATCGTCCGCCTGAACTGATCCAACTCAACCCCGCCGGCAGCGGCGCAGTGCCGCGGCCGGCACAATCGGAGGTACCTGTCATGTTCAAACGCTTTGTCACCGTCGCGGCAGCCGCTTTCTTTGCCGGCTTCGCGGGCGCCGCTCTCGCCGCCGAATCTGGACACGGCGCGCACCATGATCACCAACACGGCGCGCAAGACCATCAAGGCGAAACGCCGCATGCTTCCGGTGCCGGTCGCCCCGGAAAGGCCGCGGACGTCGATCGCACGGTTGCCGTCTCGATGTTCGACACCATGCGCTACGAGCCGTCTTCTATCACGGTGCGAAAAGGCGAGACGGTTCGGTTCGTGGTGCAGAACAAGGGGCAGCTCGCCCATGAGTTCGGCCTCGGCACGCTGGAGGAGCAGCGGGCACACGCAGAGATGATGAAACAGATGCCGGAAATGAAGCACGACGATCCGAATGTGATCGTCGTCGATCCGGGGAAGACGCGCGAGTTGATCTGGACCTTCAGCAAGGCGGGACGTTTCCAGATCGCCTGCCATGTTCCCGGCCACTATGAGGCAGGAATGAAAGCGTCCATCAACGTTCGACGCTAGGCCGGCAAGTTTGGCGCATTCAACTTATGCCACTTCAAGCTGCACAATGCTCTTTGCCGATCCGCGCCGCAGAGTCGTCCCCTGTAGAGCGGCAACGCCATACAACGCCTTCGAAGGGACTGACAACGTAGTCGCAGACGCACTTGGACGCGAGAAAGAAGCTCATTCAAGCCAAATGAGCTGTCCGTGCCAGAAGGATCAACCAATCGATTGGCTCGCAAAATCGGCCACCTTCCATGAAACGCAATTTCAGGGGACCACTGCGTAATGAAACAAACTGAGCGATCGTTAGCACCGTACATGCTTTTCTTATCGATGGTTGGCACGTCAACACTTGCCATGTTCTTCCTGACGTACCTCAATTCCGAGAAGATTCTCGGTCATGCATGGTTCAGCGAAACGCGTCTTTTCATGACGCTGCTTATGGGCTCTTCAATGATGGCGATCATGCTGACGTTTATGGCGCGTCACTACGGGAATAAGGGGATGAACATTGCCATTTACCTTTTGGCCTTGGCACTCTTTTTCTCAGCAATTTGGCTGGTGCGCAGCCAAGCGACCATCGATGAGGTGGACTACATGGAAGGAATGATTCCGCATCATTCGATCGCGATTCTAACGAGCGAACGCGCACAAATTGCCGATCCCAGAGTCCGCGCCCTCGCGGATGCAATCATTTCAGCGCAACGTCGGGAAATCAAGGAAATGGAGTGGCTGATAGCGGACATCAAGGAGAATGGTCCGGCCCAGAACGAAATTGAGGCGGGTGCAAGACCTGTCCCGCACTTCTCAGGTTCAGTGGACTAATGGAATCATGGCCGGCATGCCACTTGACTACGTCGCCTTAAGCGCCGGCAAGCTATGGTACCAGCACCCCCCGGGCACGGTGGCCTGGAAGCTCAACGGCAGCGCGCCGGCGCCGGTGCGGGAAACCGCGGCTGCGGCAGGCGGAACCGGCCACCACAACCATCACGAATGAGATATTGCAAGCGCACGGCCAAACGGCCGCGTTTCAGGTAGATGTTTTTCTAGAAACACTCAACCGAAAGGAACAGAGATGAAAATGCTCAGAACTGCGCTGGTTCTCGCCGGCCTACTGGCTCTGGCAAGCCCGTGGTTCAGCCATGCCGCGGAAGCGGAGCACGGCGAGCATCACGCCGCGCCGGCCTCGGGTGAAGCGCACACTGGCAAGGGCCTGGTGAAATGGGTCGATGCCGCCACGGGCGAAATCGATCTTCGGCACGAGCCGATGCCCAGCCTGAAATGGCCGGCCATGACCATGACCTTCAAGACGCGCGACGCCTCGTTGCTCAAGGGACTGAAGGAAGGCGACCGAGTGGAGTTCGACCTCGTGAAGATGGGCGACGACTTCCACATCACCCGCATTCTCTCGCTGCAGTAGGCAATGAGATGGCCAGTCATTGCGTGACGCGATCATTCGGTACCGTCGTAGCTGCGGTTGCCCTATGGAGCTTTTCGGCAACTGCACCGAGCTTCGCCCATCAAGATGGTTCTCGCAACGGTTTCTACGGCGGAGCCGTGACACGGGCGGGCCAATATTTGTTGGAATTATGCGTAGAGCGTAGCGAGATTCGGTTGTTCGTGGGGGCGTACTTGCATAACGGCGCTCCCGTCGAAGTTGAAGGCACAACAGCACGCATCAGATTGAAGTACCCTCAGAAGAGTCGTGGCGTAGCGCTACACCCCTCGGGGAAGAGCGTTCTGGCGGGGTTCTTGAGCGAAATAGGAAGTCCAGAAACGGCATCGCTCGAGCTTCACATTCCGGGACGCCCCGTACAGCGGGCGTACTTCCCTGATCTGCATTCTGCAATGAAATGTCATTCGCGACCCTAAGTAGGCTCGAACCTGCGCAGCAATTTCGAAGCGCGCGCTGAAATACGATGACAATGATCAAGACGAAACGGCCACCACTTAGATGGTCTCCGGGCAAGTGCTCCGCAAGTTTCTCCGCAACGAGGAATGGCAGAAGCGAACCATGATGGGCGGCATACAAATGTGCTTTTTAAGGGCGGCTCCGCGCACGGTATGACGCCTTGAGTAAGAGGCGCAAGTATCGATACGCCCGCATTCGAACTGCGTCAGTTCGTGTGCCGTCGGCAAGACCTGTCGAAAACAGTTGTTCTCGTTTTCAGGAGAGTTGATCGAGCCATCTGCCCCTACAAAAAGGCGCGCCTTTGTAGGTTGCTTGTTTGCTGCTGGGCATTTTGACGCGGCTTGATAACCTCGGAGGCCATCGCGGGAAATAAATCGACATTCGACGTGTAGCGAGCGATTGATCTTGGTCAATTCCCCAAGTACCCATCACTGTTATCTTGTGCGCTCCCGGACAAACGGCGTAGGAAACGGATTGAGGCCTTGTTATTGACTACGGTCTAGTTAAGAGAGACTTAGATGAAGCTGATACTAATGACGCTTGCGCTGGCGACGGCGCTTTCCTTTCCTGTTGCAGCGACGGCACAAGATGAGCACGCCGCGCACCATCCCGAAGACGACGCTGCCGCCACAGAGGACGCGGATGGCGGCCGTCAGATGATGAAAATGGATCGTCAGATGAAAAAGATGCGCGACCTGATGGACAAGATGCGGCAGGCGTCCGATCCGGCCAAGCGCCAGCGTCTGCTCGAAGAGCATATGCAGGCGATGCATGAAGGCATGCAGATGATGCGCGGCATGCGCGGCGGCATGGGCATGAGGGGCAAGCGAAAAGACTCCGCCCAGGACGGCCAGGGCCATGCGCAGGGCGACGGCGCCGAAGGCGGCGACATGATGGGCGACGATATGATGGGCGGCCACATGATGATGGGCATGATGAAGCGCCACAAGATGATGCAGCGGCGGATGGACATGATGGAATCGATGATGGAGCAGATGCTCGATCACGAGGCGATGGAACGCAAGCTCGAAGCTCGCTGACGCGGGTACATCGCAGACACCCGATCGGAGCGTCTCGACGTGGAGCGACAACAGCACATCCCAGACCGCGCATCCTGGTTTCGTTCGCCGGCGAACCGGGTCCTTCTGGTATTCATGGCGATCGGCCTGCTTTTGCTGATCCTGGAACACCGGACTCACGCGCTGGGCTGGCTGCCGTATTTGATCCTGCTGGCTTGTCCGCTGCTGCATGTCTTCATGCATCGCGGACATGGCCACGATCATGGCCAAGGCGAGCAGGATGCAAAGCGCAGGCACTGACCATATGCAGGCCTATGGGTTATGGGGGTTGGTGGTGCTCAACTCCCTGATATTCATCTTCTTTGCGTTCAGCTTTTCCAAGCCGAAAAGCGTTCGAGACTGGCGCTCGTTCGGCGCATTCTCGGCGTTCATCGTCGCGTTGTTCGTAGAGATGTATGGCTTCCCGCTGACGATCTACCTGTTCTCCGGCTGGCTCGGAAGCCGTCTGCCAGGCGTGGATCTGCTGAGCCATGACGCGGGTCATCTTTTGGAGACGCTGTTTGGCTGGCAGTCGAATCCCCATTTCGGCCCGTTTCACGTTCTGAGCTTTGTCTTTATTGGCGGCGGGTTCTGGTTGCTTGGCGCGGCTTGGCCCGTGCTGTACCGGGCGCAGCGCGCTGGCACGCTGGCGGACAGCGGCCCCTATGCACGCATTCGCCACCCGCAATACGTCGGATTCGTACTCATTATGTTCGGCTTTCTGCTGCAGTGGCCGACTGTTTTGACGTTACTGATGTTTCCGGTCCTTGTTTACATGTACTGGCGGCTAGCGCTGCATGAGGAATGTATGGCCATCGCGGCGTTCGGCGATCAATATCGGCAATATGTATCTCGGACCACGCGCTTTCTGCCAAAGCTTGTCGAATGGCCAAACGCGAACACGCAGTAGCCGGCCGCGCGTTGGGTGGCATTTGCCGACTTCGTTTTTCATTTTCATCGAACGAGCCAGACGATATTGCGGGATTACCGCCCGACAAGTCAGATCGACAAATGCCGCGAACGCCAAGTCGATTTCGCGCAGCGGTCTGGTCTGTCCCGCGATTCCCAAACGGACAGCAGGCAGACTGATACAAGTCGTTTCGGGTAAGCGGGTAGACAAACCGGCCGCGGGTGGCCGCACTGTGACATGGGATGTCTCGGCCTCTGTGTGAACTGACATCCGCGGCCACGGTCTTGCAGCAAATTGCGGCCTTTGCGGTCGATGAACTAGTTGCAAAGGTACTCACATGAAGTCGGAAACGCACGGATCAGAAATACATTCGCACTCCCCGGCGGATAACGGCGCTTTGCGGCAACAGGCTCACCGAAGCCATGCGCATGACGGTCACGACCATGAGGCGATGATCGCCGACTTCCGCCGGCGCTTCTGGGTGTCGGTGGCCCTGACGCTGCCGGTGCTATGGCTGTCGCCGATGGTGCGGCACGCGTTCGGTCTCGAGGCCGCCGCGTTTGCGGGCAGCGACTACTGGCTGCTCGGCCTGTCGAGCGTTGTCTACTTCTACGGCGGCTGGCCGTTCCTCGCCGGGCTGTTCTCCGAGCTGGCCAAACGTCAGCCGGGCATGATGACGCTGATCGCGGTGGCGATCAGCGCGGCGTACTTTTATTCGGCGGCGGTGGTGCTCGGCCTGGGCGGCACGCAGTTCTTCTGGGAACTGGCCACCCTGATCGACATCATGCTGGTCGGCCACTGGATCGAGATGCGCTCGGTGATGGGCGCTTCGCGTGCCCTGAAGTCGCTCGCCGAACTGCTGCCGGCGGTGGCGCACCGACTGCGCGACGACGGCAGCACCGAGGATGTGCCGGTGTCCGACATCCGCGCCGGCGACCGGGTGCTGGTCAAGCCGGGCGAAAAGGTGCCGACCGACGGCGTGATCACCGACGGCCGCTCCAGCCTCAACGAATCGATGCTGACCGGCGAGTCGAAACCGGTCACCCGCGGCCCGGGTGACGAGGTCATCGGCGGCGCGATCAACGGCGAAGGCGCACTCACCCTGGAAATCCGCAAGACCGGCGCCGACACTTATCTGTCGCAGGTGATCAGGCTGGTGGAGGCAGCGCAGGCGTCGCGCTCGCGCAGCCAGGACATCGCCAATCGCGCCGCCTTCTGGCTGACCGTGATTGCGCTCGGGGTCGGCACGCTCACCTTCGCTGCCTGGCTTGCGCTTGGACAGGACCTGCCCTTCGCGATGGAACGCATGGTGACCGTCATGGTCATCGCCTGCCCGCATGCGCTCGGCCTGGCAGTGCCGCTGGTGGTCGCGGTCAGCACCAGCCTGGCGGCGAACAGCGGGCTGCTGATCCGCGACCGCGCGGCGTTCGAGCGGGCGCGCAACCTGAAAGCGGTGCTGTTCGACAAGACCGGCACCCTCACCGAGGGGCGCTTCGGCGTCACCGACATCGTGGCGTTCGCCGGCAGCACCGAGCGCGAGGTAATGGAGGTGGCCGCCTCGCTGGAAAGCCAGTCCGAGCATCCGATCGCGCTCGGCATCACCGCACATGCCCGCGAGCTGGGCATCACGCCCGCCAGGGTAAGCGATTTTCGCAACCTCACCGGACAGGGCGCGGTCGCCCGCATGAACGGCGCGGACATCGCGGTGGTCGGGCCCGGGTATCTTCGCGAGCATGGACTGTCGGTCGACGACCCGCAGAGAATCGATGCGCTGGCCTCGCAGGCCAAGACGGTTGTGTTCGTGCTGCGCGGAACGAAGCCGCTGGGCGCGATCGCCCTGGCCGACGTGGTGCGGCCCGAATCGCGCGAAGCCGTGGCGCAGCTCAAGGCGATGGGCCTGCAGTGCCTGATGATCACCGGGGACAACAGCGAAGTCGCCCGCGCCGTCAGCGCCGAGCTCGGGCTGGACGATTTTTTCGCCCAGGTGCTGCCGCACGAGAAGGCGGCCAAGGTGAAGGAAGTGCAGGCACGCGGGCTTTCCGTCGCCATGGTCGGCGACGGCGTCAACGACGCACCGGCGCTGACGCAGTCGGACCTCGGCATCGCGATCGGCGCCGGGACCAATGTCGCCATCGAATCGGCCGACATCGTGCTGGTGCGCAGCAATCCGCTGGACATCCCCGCCATCATCGGGCTGTCCCGCGCGACCTATTCCAAGATGGTGCAGAACCTGATCTGGGCTACCGGGTACAACGCGGTGGCCATTCCGCTCGCCGCAGGCGTCGCCGCCGGCGCCGGGCTGATCATGTCGCCGGCCGTCGGTGCCGTGTTCATGTCGGCCAGCACCGTCATCGTCGCCATCAACGCGCGCCTGCTGGGGCGCGGGCGGCATGCCGCGTCCGCACCGGCCGCGTGATGCCGACCCAGCGTCCGGCGCCGGAGCCGTTCATCGCCCTGTTCGCATTTCTGTTGAACTTCGTGTGGGAGATGTGGCAGGTGCCCTTCTTCGACGGGATCGGCGCTGGCGGCCACTGGCAGGGCGTCATCATCTGCACGCGGGCCACGCTCGGCGATGTGGCCATCGCCCTGTTCGCCTTCTGGACGGTTGCGGCGATCAGCCGCGCCCGATTCTGGCTGCTGGCCCCGACAGGCATGCAGTTGGCTGTGTTCCTGGCAATCGGCGTACTGGTTACCGTGGTGTTCGAGGCACTCGCCACCGGGATGCTCGACCGCTGGCAGTACGCGGGCAAGATGCCGACCCTGCCCTGGCTGGGCACCGGATTGCTGCCCTTGCTGCAGTGGCTGCTGCTGCCGCCGTGCATACTTTGGCTCGCGCGCGGACAGGTGCTGGGTATCGAGCAGCAAGATAAATCGAAGAGCCGTACTTCCTGAGGTAGTGCTGCCGGCAGCTGCAAGCCGGCCAGATAACGCTTCACTGCAACCGCTCGGTATGCAGAGCGTCCAGAATCGTGCAGGTAGACACCGGGCCCTTCGCCGGGCAGGCACGCGACAACGCTGAAAGCGCCTGTCGTATGCGCTGAAGTCGGGCGATGCGCCCGTCGATTTCGACCAGCTTGGCTTCCGTCCGCCGCCGGACGTCGGCGCAACTCGCATCAGGCATTTCGCTGAGCGACAGCAACTCAGCGACTTCCTTCAGGGTGAACCCCAGCGCCTTTGCCTGCCGAACAAAGTGAATGCGCTCGACGGCGGTCGAGTCGAACACCCTGAATCCGCCCTCGGTGCGCGTGCTCGCCGCAATGAGCCCGAGCCGCTCATAGAATCGAACGGTATCGATCGACACGCCTGCGGCTCTGGCAACCCTCCCTACCGTAAGTTTCTGCATACGAACCCTCGACGCGTGATGCCCGGACGTCAGTCAACCAGCGATCACGGTCCAGGCGTGAAACTTGACTCTGGAGCAGAGTCCAGAGTTTAGACTGCCTCAGTCCCCTAAATAGTTTCAGCACTCGACCGGCATGAACAACGTGGCGGACATTGCGACCATGCGCAGGGACCGGCGGCTGGGCACATTAGCGCTGCTGCTTTCCTCCGGCACGCTGATTTGCTGCGCCCTGCCGGTACTTCTCGTTACGGTCGGATTGGGCGCAACCGTCGCCGCAGTGACCAGCGCGATGCCCATTTTCGTTACGCTGGCCCAATACAAGGCCTGGTTTTTTCTCCTGTCAGGGTTGCTGGTCGTTTCCGCAGGTTGGATCGTGTACCGTGAACGGCGTCTGTGCCCTGCCGACCCGGATCAGGCGGCATTGTGCGCCCGGCTGCGCAAACTGAACACGCGGGTTTTCTGGGCCGCCGCCACGATCTGGGGCATTGGTTTCTCTGCGGCGTATTTGCTGCTGCCGATCCGCATCTGGCTCGACGTCTAGCACGAGAACCGGCCATGACTCCATGGCAGACATGCACATGGGCAATTCACTCGGCAGCTCTTGTCGCGGCAGCGGTGCTTTCGGGCGCCGCGCACGCGGAAGGGCATGGGCCTGTGTTCGGACTCGCGACCCCGACACTCGGCAAGGGACAGTGGAGCAGCGACACCGCAGTGATGCAGATTACGACAGCAGAGGGTACTCGCTACATGGCGCGCGAAACGATCGGCTACGGGGTCACGGGAGACGTGCAGGCAAACCTGAGCGTTCCGCTCGGGCGTGGCGGCGACGCGTTGACCCGGGCGCCACGAACCAGACTGGGCGCCATGATGGGCTCGTTCGGCGACATCGAGGCCTCATTGTTCTGGCGGGCGCACCGCGTGGCACCCGCAGTCGGCACCCGCTACGAAACCACGCTGATCCTGGGCGCCGCCACGCCGACCGAGCAACGCCGCGCCGGAGTCAAGGTGGGCCCGTCGGTGCACCTCGGACTGGTTACGGGTTACGCCTCGCGCAGTGTTTACTGGTGGCTGGGCGGCGGCCTGCAGCGCTATTTCGCGGACGGCGCCGACCGCCTGGGAGATCTTGGCTATGTAAGCGCGGTGCTGGGTTATCGTCCGCCGTTTTTCCGGCGGGACTATCCGAACCCGGACTGGAGAATCTTCATCGAAGCGCTGGGCGAGCGTGCGCAGCGCGATCAGATTTCGGGCTCAGAGAATCCCGACAGCGGTGGAGAAAAACTTCTCGTCGGTCCTTCGTTGCTTGGACTGTACGGAAAATGGGGAATCTCCGGCGGGGTGCTCTTTCCGGTCAGGCAGAGACTCAATGGCGCGCAGCCGGAGGAACGATTTCGCGCCAAGTTCGTTCTCACCTACTGGTTCTGACGAACGCATCGACGGAGGGCTTTACCGTGAACTGGACCTCTCGACCTTCCAAACCCCGCCTGACATCCGCCGCGGGCGCTCTCATCGCCGCCGTGCTGTCGGCGCCTGCCACTGCGGACGGCCTGCTGGAAGTCGAACAGACGGTGTTCGGCATGGACTGCGCGCCCTGCGCGTACAGCGTCGAGAAAAGTCTGAACCGACTTCAGGGAGTGGTCACCGTCAACGTGCGCCTGAACGAGGGCAAAGTCCGGCTAATCCTGGCGCCGGGCAACCGGGTAACCCTGCAGGAGATCCGTCGCCGAATACTCGATGGCGGTTTCACGCCAATGGATGGCTACGTTCGTGCAGCCGGAAAACTTGTGTCAAGGGACGGCAAGCTGGAACTCGCCATCGCGCCGGGAACGACGTTCCGGCTGCAGCCTGGTGGCCCTGGCAGTGCTCACTGGCAAGCGCTGATTGCCGCCCCTGCTGGTGCGACGGCCGACATTACCGGGCGTGTCGCCGAAACCGGCGGCGACCCGTTTGTCCTGACCGTGGACAAGCTCATGCGTCTATCCGGTGCGCCCTCCGCCGGGTAACCGGGCGGCGCGCCGTTAACCTTGACTGATCCAGATCAATGCAGGGTTTGCGCCCCGGGGCCAGTCTGAACGCACGCCTCAAGGTCCCAGGCCAGAGAATCGTGACGGGAGGCGGGGTTCGAATTAGAATCTGCGGGCGCGGGAAATCGGAGCGACGTACACAGGTGTTCATGTTCGGGGCGGCTAAATACAAGCTGGTGGCGGGTGTGACCGCGGCTGCGCTGGTATTTGCGCAGGCGGTGTACGCTGCCGAGGCCTGCGTTCATGCCCAGGCGTCGGCCGCGAAAGCGGTCGCTATGTCGGCAATGTCGGATTGCGAGCAGCAGGTCAAAAGCCCGGCGAGCTGCGTCGCCCAATGTTCCGCGGACAGCCAGAACAGCGCCTCGCCGGTTGTCGCCATCCCGGCGCCGCCGTCGGTGGCAGTGCTCACGCTCCCCGTGCTGCAGTCCGTCGCAATCGCCGGACCGGTGCGCAGCGCACCGCTTCCGGCAAGCGGCCCGGCGCCGCCGATCCGTTTCTGCACGTTCCTGTTATAGCCCCTGGAAGACCGTAGCCAGGCCGCGGCACCGCCGCGGTCTTGTGTCGTCGTCTTCCGGAGGCTCACATGTTTTCTGTCTCGTATGCGCAGCGCGCGCTCGGCGCGCTCGCACTCAGCATCGCCGTCGGCAGCGCCTGGGCGCAGGCGCTGTCGTTGCGCGCCGCCCAGCGCTTCGCCGAAGTGGATCAACCGCGGCTCGCCGCGCAGCGCGCCGGAATCGCCGCCGCGCAGGAGGCGTCCGTCGCCGCCCGCCAGCTGCCCGACCCGAAGCTGAGGCTCGGGCTGGTCAACGTGCCGGTCAGCGGCGCCGACGCGCTGTCGCTCGGCGCCGAGGCGATGACGATGACGATGGTCGGCCTGATGCAGGAGTTCCCCAGGGCCTCCAAGCGCACGCTGCAGGGCGAGTTGAAGGCGTTGGCCGGAGAGTCCGGCCAGCACGAACTGGAAGCACTGCGCCGGCAGATTCGCCGCGACGCCGGACTGGCATGGCTGGACGCCTGGGCCGCGCAGCGCGCGCGGGCGCTGGTCGAGGCGCAGCAACGCGAAGCGCGCATCGAAGTCGAGGCGCTGGCGATCGCGCTGCGCAACAACCGGGCGACGACGGCGGACGTCGCGCAGGCCCGCGTCGCGCTGGCCCTGCTCGATGACCGGGCGCGGCAACTCGACGGCGATACGCGCGCTGCGCGCGCGGCGCTCACGCGCTGGATCGGGGAGCTGGCCGACGCGCCCTTGCCGACTGATGCACCCACGTTCAGCGTCACGGTCGCAAGCGATGGCCTGCATGAACATCCCGAAGTGGCGGTCGCCGAGGCGCAGGCGCGCATGGCGGAGACCGATGCGCGGCTCGCAGGCCTGTCCACCCGGCCCGACTGGAGCCTGGAGTTCGCCTACGGCCGCCGTGGTTCGGCCTTCGGCGACATGGTCACGCTGCAGGTGCAGATCGACCTGCCGATTCTGCAGACCAACCGCCAGGATCGCTCGATCGCGGCCAAGGCCGCGCAGGCGCAGCAGGCGCACGCGCTGCGCGAAGTCATCGACATCATTTCCGGCCCCAAATCCGGCAACGATCATCGTGATCTCCCCAGCGAAATCGAACAGCAAACCCACCGCGACGATGCCGCACGCGATTTGCACTTTGCGATCACGAATTTCCGCTGCGAGCAGGGCTTTCCGCCAGGCCAGGCAGCACAGCAGCAGGCTGGCGGAGGCCACCATCCACGTGATCCACACCGC
>CALJLA010000262.1 GCA_937983055.1 uncultured Pseudomonadota bacterium | reverse complement strand
AGAGCCCGGTCGGCATCAAGGTGGCGGGACCGGACATTCGTATCATCGAGACCGTCGCCACCCGGATCGAGCAGGTGGTGCGCGAGGTGCCTGGCGCCACTTCGGTGCTGGCCGAACGATTGTCCGGCGGGCGCTACATCGACGTGCGCATCGACCGCGCGCGGGCCGCCCGCTACGGCCTGAGCATCGCCGACGTGCAATCGCTGGTCTCCGGCGCGATCGGCGGGGAGAACATCGGCGAGACGGTGGAGGGCCTGCAGCGCTTCCCGATCAACGTGCGCTATCCGCGCGAGCTGCGCGACAGCCCGGAAAAGCTGGCGAGCCTGCCGATGGTCACGCCGGCCGGCGCCCAGATTCCGCTCTCGGCGGTCGCGGATATCGCGCTGAGCGACGGCCCGCCGATGCTCAAGAGCGAGAACGCCCGGCTGTCGGGCTGGGTGTATGTGGATATCCGGGACCGCGACCTCGGCTCTTTCGTTGCCGAGGCGAAGCGCGCGGTCGCCGCACAGGTGGAGCTGCCGCCCGGTTATTCGGTCGCATGGTCGGGGCAGTTCGAGTATCTCGAGCGCGCCGCGAAACGGATGCGGGTCGTCGTCCCCTTCACGCTGGCGATCATCTTTGTGCTGCTGTACCTGACCTTCCGCAATTTCGCCGAACCGCTCCTGATCATGGCGACGCTTCCGTTCGCGCTGGTGGGCGGCGTGTGGCTGCTGTTCCTGCTGGGACACGAGGTGTCTATCGCCAGCGCGGTCGGGTTCATCGCGCTGGCCGGTGTGGCCGCCGAATTCGGCGTGGTAATGCTGATCTATCTCGATCAGGCGATCGCCGGGCGCCGGAAGGAAGGCCGCTTTGCGACCCTCGCAGACCTGCACGCGGCAATCGTCGAGGGCGCGGTGCAGCGGGTCAGGCCCAAGGCGATGACGGTGGCGGTGATCGTGGCCGGCCTGCTGCCGATCATGCTCGGCAGCGGCACCGGCTCGGAGGTGATGCAGCGCATTGCCGCGCCGATGGTCGGCGGGATGATCACCGCGCCGCTGCTATCGATGCTGGTGCTGCCGGCCGCCTATCTGTTGTGGTTCCGCCGACGGCTTGCATGACAGCAAGGAATGCCAATAGTCATCGATACGCAGCACGCGAGGTCATCTGTGGTACAGTCCGACCCATGAGCGTGTGCAATCGCCTAGTTTCGATGATCCTGATCACGCTCCAGCTTTGCATGATAAGTTGGAGCGTGAGCGCCGCCGCTTTGGCTGACGCCTTGCAGGAAGAGGTCGGACTCGCTGCGTCAGCGCACGGGCACGTCAACCCGGATCAACGCGACGGCAAGTCGACAACGGACAGTCATTGCAATGAAGGATGCCATGCAAACTGCCATCTTCAGGCCATGTTTGTCGATAGGTTTGCTTACTTGTTGCCGAATGCTCTGATCGCTTCCGTTGCACTGGAAGACCGGGTCTCGTCTTTGTCCCCCGTCCCTCCTCTTCACCCACCAAGAAGTTCCGCAGCCTGAGCTTTTGAGCTTGGTTCGCACGCGCCGCCGCGGCGGCCGTGCGCCAGCCTTTATGACTCACGTTCATGCGGACAACTCATGGAACCACTGTATTGCTTTGGGTCCGGACGCCGGTCAGGCGGCCGGGCTGCCCTGCTTGTTCTGTTTCTCCTGACGGCGGCCTCCATTGGTCGCGCGGAGTCGCTAACGCTCACCCTTGAGCAAGCCCAGACGCTGGCGGAGAACTACAACCCGGAGTTACGGCAAGCCTCGGCGGAGATCGACGCTATCGAAGGCCGTCGTCAGGACGCCAAGTCGCTGCTCTACAACAACCCCGCGCTGTTCACAGAGCTGTCACGGCGCCGTGCGCCGGGAACAACCAACGGCGAATGGACTTTGGGCATCGAACAGCCGATAGAGCTGGCCGGCCAGCAGGGATTGCGTCAGTCCGCGGCCGAAAGCGATCTGGCAGCCCAGCGCGCATCGATCCTGTCGCTTCGTCGCACGCTGCGGGCTGAGGTCGAATTGCGGTTTGTTCAGGTCCAGGCGCTGCAAACCCGGCTTGTCGCCGAGCAGGAAGCGCTGGCCCTGATCGAACGATGGGCCGCCATCGTCAACAGCCGAGTCGCCGCGGGCGAAGAAACCCGGCTCGACGGCAACCTGGCGGAAGTCGAGGTGGGCCGCATGCGCAATCAACTTGACCGGCTGCGCGAAGACCTGGTCCGATCCCGTAGCGATTTGTCGAGGCTGCTTCAGTTGCCTGCGCCGGTCGTGCCCGAGGCCGCGGGTGCGCTCGACGCGGCGCCACTCCAATACACGCTTCAGGAACTGGTCGAATCCGGGCAATCGCGCCCTGCATTGCTGGCGCTCGCCCATCGCGAGGATGCAGACCGCAGCCGCCTGGAATTGGAACGCGCTGCGCGTTACCCGGATTTGACCGTCGGGCTGATGACCACGCGTGAAGGTCCTTCGGATACGCGTGAAACGATCACCGGGCTGACTTTTTCGCTGCCGCTACCGTTGTTCAGGCGCAATGCGGAAGGCATCGGCCGCGCCTATGCAGATCTGTCGAAAACCCGCATCGAACGCCAGGCGGTCGGGCGAGACGTCCGCGCCGGGATCACAGCGCGCTGGGAGCAGCTGTCGAAGCTGGCCGCCCGACTGCAGCGCCTGAACGAGGTCGTTTTGCCAAGACTTGACGAAAACATGCGATTGGCGCGGGTCTCCTATCAACGCGGCGAGATATCGATCTCCGAGCTGCTCCTCGCCGCCCGCCAGGTCGTGGATGCCCGGCGCGACATTCTCGACGCCATTCTCGATCATGAAATCACGCGGATCGAATTGGAAGAAATCGCCGGATGGTCCGGCGAGGCACAGTCACGCTGAGCGCGACCGACCGGACCGCAGCACAAACTCAGAAAGCGAAACGATGACTTTGACGAACATGACTCACAAGACGCTCGCACTGGCGTGCCTGCTCGCGCTCGGCGCTTGCGACGCCGGCGCGCCATCGGGCGAACATGCCAAGCCCACCTCGGCCGAATCGCGTGCCGGGCACGCCGGTCCGTCCGAGACCGAAAATCACGCCGACCACGACGAAAACTTCACTAAGGTCTCGCGTGACGAAGGCGACAAGTCGGTAAAGCTGAGCGCGCAGGAAATTCAGGACGAAGGCATTCGCGTCGAGACCGTTCAATCGCGAAAAGTCAGCCAGGTCGTGACGCTAACGGCAGTAATCGAAGCCAACCGCGACCGTCTTGCGCATGTTGCGCCGCGCGTGCCTGCACGCATCGTTAAGGTCACGGCGAATCTGGGCGATCAGGTGAGCACCGGTCAATCCCTCGCGCTGCTGGACAGCTCCGATGTCGGCGATGCGCATGCCGCCTACCTGCAGGCTCGAAGCGAACTCGGTGTCGCGCGCGCCGCCTATGAACGCGCCGAGAAACTCCATGCCGAACAGATCATCGCGCAGAAGGAGTTTCTGCGCGTACGGGGAGAATTCGAACGCTCGCAGGCGGCGTTCCATGCTGCCGAAGACCGCTTGCGCATGCTTGGCGTCACCGTAAGTTCGGCGGCGGATGACAAAGCGGTTTCGATGTTTTCGTTGCGTTCGCCGTTTACCGGCACGGTGATCGAGAAACACGCCATTCTCGGAGAACTTGCGGATCCGGAGAAATCCCTTTTCACCGTCGCCGACCTGTCCACGCTATGGATCGAAGCGGACCTGTACGAGAAAGACCTCGGACGGGTAAAAGCGGGCAGCGCCGCGGAAATCGAGGTTGCCGCGTATCCGGACACAGTGTTCCGGGGAAAGCTGACCTATGTCAGCGACGTCATGGATGCGAAGACGCGCACGGTCAAGGCGCGGATCGAGGTCCCGAACGAAGAACGCAGGCTCAAGCCGCAGATGTTCGCCAGCGCGCGGATTAACACGACGACACAGCGCGAGGTCATCGCGCTGCCGGTCCACGCGATCACACTGATCGAGGGCAAAACCTCGGTATTCGTGCAGGAGCACGGCGCGTTCGAAGTGCGTGCGGTAAACACCGGCGATCGTCTTGGAGAAATGCTGGTCATCACGGGCGGACTTTCCCCGGAGGACCGGGTGGTCACCGAAGGAACCTTTGCCCTGAAGGCGCGGATGCTGAAGTCCGCGCTGGGCGAAGGTCACGCGCACTGAGGGGACAGCCATGCTGGAACGAATCATCGAGCTGTCCTTGCGCTACAAGGTGCTAGTTTTGGTGGGCTTTGCGTTTATCGTCTTCGTCGGCGTTCGCGCATTCGTTCAAGTGCCGGTGGATGCCTTTCCCGACGTCACTCCGAACCAGGTCAACATCTACACCGAGTCTCCTGGCCTCGCCGCCGAAGATGTCGAGCAACTCCTGACCTTTCCCATCGAATCGGCGATGGCGGGGCTGCCCGGCGTACAGCAGATTCGCTCGGTGTCGCTGTTCGGTCTGTCTTACGTCGCCGTTTACTTTGACGACGACATAGAGATCTACTTTGCCCGACGCCTTGTCGCCGAGCGCCTGCAGGAAGCGAAAGGCCGCATTCCCGAAGGATACGGAGAACCCGAGCTCGGGCCGAACAGTTCCGGTCTCGGTCAGGTGTTCTGGTACACCGTCGATTCCGCGGACGAACGCCTGACCGGCATGGATCTGCGCACGCTTCACGACTGGAACATCCGGCTTATCCTGCGCACGGCGCCGGGCGTAGATGACGTGCTCGGCTGGGGTGGTCAGGAAAAACAGTACCAGGTGCAGATTGACCCTGTCCGGTTGATCAAGTACGAAATTGGCTTCCGCGACGTGATGGAATCGCTGGCATCGAATAATCGCCAGGTGGGCGGCCAGTACATGAATCTCGGGCGCGAGCAGTATCTGGTTCGAGGACTCGGGCTGGTCAGCAATTCGACGGACATCGGCAGCATCGTGGTAACCGAGCGCGACGGCACGCCGATCTATATTCGCGATATCGCCGAAGTCCAGGAGTCGCCGGAAGTCCGCTTCGGCGCGGTAACCCGGGACGGCGAGGAAGTCGTGCTCGGCATGGCGTTGTCGCGCATCCACGAGAACGCCAAGAACGTGGTCGATTCGGTCAAAAGCAAGCTGGCGCTGGCCCGGTCGGCGCTGCCCGCCGGCGTCTTGATCGACCCGGTGTACGACCGGACCGACATCGTGGATAAGGCCCTGTCCACCGCCGAGCGCGCGTTGATCGAGGGCTCGATCCTAGTCGCCATCGTGCTGTTCCTTTTTCTCGGTGAATTGCGTTCGGCGCTGGTGGTCATCGTAACGCTGCCGTTGTCGATGCTGATCGCGTTCTTTTTGATGGAACGCTTCGGCCTTTCGGCCAATCTGATGTCGCTCGCCGGACTGGCGATCGGCATCGGCATGATGGTCGACGGTGCGGTGGTAATGGTCGAGAACAGCTTTCGCCTGTTGTCACACCATGCCGGCAAAGCTGTCGACCGTACACGCGTCATTCTGGAAGCCGCGCGCGAAGTGATCAATCCGATCGCGTTTGCGATTCTGATCATCATCGTGGTGTTCCTCCCGCTGTTCTCGCTGACCGGGTTGGAAGGCAAACTGTTCAAACCGATGGCGTACGCAATCACGTTCGCAATGGCGGGATCCCTGCTGCTGACGATGACGGTGGTTCCGGTTGTGTCGGCATTGATGTTGCGCCCGAAGGAAGAGCGCGACACCTGGTTGGTTGCAGCGGCGAAGCGGCTGTACCGGCCCGTCCTCGACTGGTCTCTGGACAACAAGCGCAAGGTGGTCGCTTCCGCATTGCTGCTGCTGATCTGCGCGAGCGCCGCGTTCCCGTTTCTCGGCAAGGAGTTCATGCCGAACCTGCAGGAAGGCGCGATCATGTTCCGGGTAACCGGTATCCCGTCCAGTTCCCTGGAGGAGTCCATCCGGGTATCCGAACAGATGAACCGCGTCCTGCGCGATAGGTTTCCGCAGACGACCTCGGTTCTGGCCATGATCGGACGCGCGGAGAAGGGGGAGACCGCCGATGTGAACTACATGGAAGTGCTGATCGACGTGGCCGCTCCGCAGCAGTGGCCGGAGTCGATGTCGATGCCGGCACTTTCAGATCGCATGAAAGAGGTTTTGGAAGAAGCCATTCCAACGGTCGTCGTGAGTGCCACCCAGCCGATTCAGATGCGCGTGGAGGAGCTGATCTCCGGCGTGCGGGCAACGCTGGCATTGAAAATTTACGGTCCCGATCTATCGACCTTGGACAGACTGGCATCCGCCATGAAAGAGTCGCTCGAGCGGGTTCCCGGCGTCGCCGATCTTTCCGCGGAGGCGAACAAGGGCAAGCCGCAGATCATCATTCGCGTGAATCGGGAAGCAGCGGCACGCTACGGCATCAACGCGGACGACGTGCTCGAAGTGGTTCAGGCAGGCATCGGCGGCAAGGCGGTCAGCGCCCTGATCGACGGTGTCCGGCGATTCGATGTTGCGGTACGCCTTGCCGAACCTTTCCGCGATGATCTGTCTTCAATTGCCCGCATTCCGATTCGCACTGCGGAGGGCGCGCTGGTGCCGCTGTCGAAAGTAGCCGACATCGAAACCGGGGAGGGTTACACCTTTGTGCGTCGGGAACAGCTTCAGCGCTACGCGGTGCTGCAAATGGATGTCAAGGGTCGTGATGTCGACGGCTTCGTTCGGGAAGCCGAGCAACGTGTGCGCGGCGAAGTCAAGCTTCCGGAAGGCTACTGGATCGAGTGGGGCGGCGCCTTCGAAAATCAGCAACGCGCCATGGCGCGGCTGGCGATAATCGTGCCGCTCACCATCGGGCTGATTTTTCTGCTGCTCTACACCGCGTTCAACTCCGCGACTTATGCCGCGCTGATCATCGCCAACGTGCCGTTCGCGGTCATCGGCGGCGTGTTCGGACTCGCGATCACGGGACAGTATGTGTCCGTACCTTCGGCCATCGGTTTCATCGCAGTATTCGGCGTGGCGATGCTGAACGGCATCGTGTTGGTGTCGTTCTTCAACTCGCTTCGCGCGCGAGGGGAAAGCGTGCGTCTGGCCGTGCGCAAAGGCGCCATGCTGCGCCTGCGGCCGGTGCTGATGACTGCTTCGGTGGCGATTCTCGGACTGATCCCGATGCTGCTGTCGCAAGGCGTCGGCGCGGAAACGCAGCGGCCGCTGGCAACGGTTGTGGTCGGCGGACTGCTGACTTCTACCCTGCTCACGCTGCTGCTGCTGCCCGTTGCGTACGAATGGGTTGAAGCCCGCAAGGAGGTCAAATCATGAAGGAGATCAAGGCGTTCGTGCATAGGAACAGGATCGCCGATGTCGTTCACGCACTGCGCGATGCCGGGTATCGAAATATCACGGTTATCGACGTCAAGGGCACCCTGCGCGCGCTGGATGCGCAGGAGCAGGACTACTCGATCGAGCTTGCTGAGCCCGTTATCACCGAAGTGAAACTCGAATTGGTAGTGGATGACGACGCTGTGAATGCCGCTGTTCGTCTCATATGCGATTGCGGTTGGACCGGACAGACGGAATCAGGCTGGGTCTATGTGAGCGAAGTGCTAATTGCCTTGAGAATTAATGACTCAGCAAGGAATGCGAGGTGAAGACCGTAACCAAAACGCTTCCTGACACCTTCGGGTTGCTTGGGCGGCGACGCATGGTATGGCTACCGACCGCCGGCTCAGTCGGCCATCGCTTCGGCGGCTTCCGCCTCCGCCAGCTGAGGCACCGAGAGCTCGATGCCGAGCTTCGACCACCCCTTGATCTCGGACCGCAGCTCGGCGGCCGTCAGGGCGTTGGCGGTGAGCCAGCGCGCATCGAGGTCGACGGTGTAGGTTCTCTTGCGTCGCGATGCGCGGATCTTCGGCAGCTTCACCTCGCTGCGGCTGCGGTGAAACAGCGACGCAAGGCGCAAAGCGATGAGCAGCGTCCAGTCCGGGTCGGGGGAGACGATGCCCTTGAGCTTGTCGAGCGACCCGCGATGGGCCAGCGCCACCACCGACAGATGCTGCTGCTCCATTTTCGAGAAGCCCGGCATGTCGGCGTTGGCGAGAATGTAGGCCGAGTGCTTGTGATAGCCGCTGTGGGCGACGTCGAGCCCGATTTCATGCAGCCGCGCCGCCCATCGCAGCAATTGCTCCGCATAGGCATTGTCCTGCGCGGAGCCGTCCGCCATCTGGCGAAACAGCTGCAGCGCCAGCCGCTCCACGCGGTGGGCATGCTCGGCGTCGACGTGATAGCGCTTCATGAACTGGTGCACCGTCTGCTCGCGCATATCCTTGTGGTGCGCGCGACCGATCATGTCCCAGAGAATGCCCTGGCGCATGGCGCCGGTCGCCAGGGTCATGCGCTGCACATTGAGCTCGGAAAAGATCGCCGACATGATGCTGAAACCGCCCGCCAGCACCGGCACGCGATCGCCGCGCAGCCTGGGCAGCGACAGGCGATCCAGGCTGCCGGCCTTGATCAGGGCGCTGCGCAGGCGATCGAGCCCGTCGCGGGTGATGCCCGATTCGCTCCAGCCCGACGCTTCCAGGATGTCGCCCAGCGCCCGCGCCGTGCCGGAGGAGCCGACCGCCTCCTGCCAGTGCTTGGCGGAAAACTGCTTGCGCACGGTCTCGAGCTCGATGCGCGCGGCCAGCTCCGCCTGCTTGAAGGCGGACTTCGACAGCCGGCCATCGGGGAAAAACCTCAGGCTCCAGCTCACGCAGCCCATGTACAGGCTCTCCAGCCGGTGCGGCTGGTGACCGGCACCGATGATCAGTTCGGTCGAGCCGCCGCCGATATCGACGACCAGGCGCTTGTTGGCGCTCGGTGGCAGGCTGTGCGCTACCCCCAGGTAGATGAGCCGCGCTTCCTCCCGGCCGGCCACCACCTCGATCGGGAAACCCAGCGCGGCTTCGAGCAGCGGCAGCACCTGCCTGGCGTTCTTCGCAGCTCTCAGCGTGTTGGTGCCGACCGCGCGCACCGCGGAGGGCGGAAAACCGCGCAGCCGCTCGCCGAATCGCTTCAGGGCGTCGATGGCGCGTGCCTGGGCGGCCTCGTCGAGCCGGCACAGGTGCACCACCTTACCCAGACCGTGCAGGG
>CALJLA010000261.1 GCA_937983055.1 uncultured Pseudomonadota bacterium | reverse complement strand
CCGCACGCTGGACATGACCGGATTCCTCAACCCGGCCCGGCCGGGCCGGAGGGTGCAGCGCCTGCGGCGGCTGTTTGCACGTGCGCGGCTCGAACGGCAGGAAGTGAATAGCCTGCGCGGCCTGTTGCGGGCCATCCGGCAAAAAGTTGAGTAAAATACTCGTAAATTGAAAAGCACTTGAAAGGGCGAGGTTTTTCGAATGCTTGATCGAATTCGCGAAGAGATACGCGTGGTTTTCGACCGCGATCCGGCGGCGCGCTCGAGCTGGGAGGTCGTGACCTGCTATCCAGGCTTTCACGCGATGCTGTTTCACCGCGTCTCCCATCGCCTGTGGAACATGGGCCTGCGCTGGCTGGGACGCTGGCTGTCGAGCCTTGGCCGCTGGCTGACGGGCATCGAAATCCATCCCGGGGCACGCATCGGCCGGCGCTTCTTTATCGATCACGGTATGGGAGTGGTGATCGGCGAGACGTCCGAGATCGGCGACGATTGCACGCTGTATCACGGCGTCACGCTCGGCGGCACTTCGTGGAAGAAGGGCAAGCGCCATCCGACCCTTGGCAACAACGTGGTGGTCGGTGCCGGGGCCAAGATCCTCGGGCCGATCACCATTGGCGACAGCGCGAAGATCGGCTCCAATGCCGTGGTCGTGCGAGACGTGCCGGCCGGTGCGACTGCGGTCGGCATTCCGGCGCGCATCCTGGACGAAACCAGCAAGGTCAGCCGCGAGAAGGCGGCCGAGCAGATGGGTTTTTCCGCCTACGCAATCAGTGCCGACATGAACGATCCGGTGGTCAAGGCGATTCACGGCCTGATCGATCACATGTCGAGCACCGACCGACGAATGGAGTACGTCCTCGAGCAACTCGAGCGTCTGGGCGTGAAAACCGAGGAAGCGCGCGCGACCGCCGACAAGTTCGACCCCGCGTATCTGAACCGCATTGTTGACTAGATTTGTCGGGAAAGTTTATACTTGAGCAAAAGCGTAAGGTATTAATTCATTAACCCTTTGTTTATGTGGCGAGGCAGCTATGCGACTGACCACTAAAGGACGCTTTGCCGTGACGGCTATGCTGGATCTGGCCATGCGCAACCAGTCGGGTCCGGTGACGCTGGCCGAAATCAGCGACCGGCAGAAGATCTCTCTGTCCTATCTCGAGCAACTGTTTGGCAAGCTGCGCCGCGGCGGCCTGGTGTCGAGCGTGCGCGGGCCGGGCGGGGGCTACAACCTGGCGCGCAAGCCGGACGCAATCTCGGTGGCCGACATCATCATCGCGGTCGACGAGCCGATCGACGCCACCCAGTGCGGCGGCAAGGAAAATTGCCGGGACGAACAAAAGTGCCTGACGCACGATCTGTGGGTGGATCTCAATAACCACATCTTCGATTACCTGCGCGGGGTGACGATGGCGACGCTGCTGGAAAAGCAGCGAAACCGGGCGAAGGACGTGTCGGTTTTGGAAATGCACGACCACCGGTCGAATCGCCGCCGCGAAGAGCCGACGCCGGCCTGAAGCACGCAATGAAGGCTTACTTCGACCATAACGCCACCACGCCGCTGGACGAGCGCGTGCTCGAGGCAATGCTGCCGTTCCTGAAGGGCAGCTACGGCAATGCCTCCAGCCGCCACGACGCCGGCACCCGGGCGCGCGAAGCGGTCGAGGTGGCGCGCGCGCGGGTGGCGACGCTTGTCAATGTGCAGCCGGCGCAGGTCGTGTTCACCTCGGGCGGCACCGAGGCCAACAACCTGTTCGTGCGGGGCATGGCGGCCGCCGGCAGTCCGGGCCGCATCGCAGTGTCCGCGATCGAGCATCCCTGCGTGATGAAGCCCGCGCAGGATCTCCGGCGCCTCGGCTGGACGGTGCGCAAGCTCAGGGTCGACGCGGACGGCGCACTGGACCTTGTAGATCTCGATGCTGCGTTGACCGAACCGACTGCGCTGGTATCGGTGATGCTCGCCAACAACGAGACCGGCGTGATCCAGCCGGTCGCCGAGGCGGCCGCGCGTGTCCGCAGGGCCGGCGCCTGGGTGCACAGCGACGCGGTGCAGGCCCTGGGCAAGATCCCGGTGGATTTCGAGGCGCTGGGCGTGCACGCGATCACGCTGTCGGCGCACAAGCTCTACGGCCCGAAGGGTGTTGGCGCGTTGGTGGTGGACAAGCGCCTGCCACTGCGGCCGGTCATCCACGGCGGCGGACACGAAGGGGGACTTCGCTCCGGCACGCTGAACGTGCCGGGCATCGTCGGCTTCGGCGCCGCCTGCGAACTTGCCGCCGGTCGACTGGACGAATCGGCGCGCCACTCCGCTGCGCTGCGCGACCGCCTGGAGCGCGCGCTCGCCGGCCTTGGCGCGGAGATTTTCGGCAGCCGCGTGCCGCGGCTGCCGAACACCAGCTACTTCTCGTTCAGGAACATCGATGGCGAGACGCTTGTCATCGAGTTGAACAAGGCGGGCTTCGCGGTCGCCAGCGGTGCTGCCTGTTCCAGCACCAGCACCGATCCGAGCGCGACACTGCTGGCGATGGGCGTCGAGGAAGACCTGGCCCGCGGCGCGGTGCGCGTGAGCTTCGGCATCGGCAACACGGTCGGGCAGGTCGACGAATTTGTCCAGGCGCTGGGCGCGGTGGTGGCGCGCCTGCGCCAACTGACTGCAATGGCTGTCTAGGAGTGAAAAAGTGGCAATCAACGTAACCGAGAACGCGGCAAAGCATATCCGGCGGGCGGTCAGCCAGAAAGGCGGCATCGGCCTCCGGCTGGGTGTGAAGAAGGTCGGGTGTTCCGGCCTCGCCTACACCTTCGGCTATGCCAGCGAAGTGGGTCCCGACGACCAGTTGTTCGAGTGCAACGATGTGAAAGTCGTGGTCGACCGGAACAGCCTGGCCTATCTCGATGGCTCGACCCTGGACTTCGAGCGCAAGGGCCTCAACGAGGTGTTCAAGGTCGAGAACCCCAACGCCCGCGCGACTTGCGGATGCGGGGAGAGTTTCTCCGTCGTCGAGCCCGCGTAACACGGGAGCACTGGATTCATGAGCAGCGCAATTCAGACACTGGTCAATCGGCCCTACAAGCACGGTTTCCGCACCGAGATCGAGGCGGACTCCGTTCCCAAGGGACTGAGCGAGGACATCATCCGGCTGATCTCGCAGAAGAAGAACGAGCCGGAATGGCTGCTGGATTTCCGGCTGAAGGCCTACCGGCACTGGCTGACGATGACCGAGCCGACCTGGCCGAACGTCAAATATCCGAAGATTGATTTCCAGGACATCATCTACTTCTCGGCGCCGAAGCCCAAGGACAAGAAGTCGATGGACGAGGTCGATCCCGAGCTGCTGCGCACCTTCGAAAAGCTCGGCGTGCCGATGAACGAGCGCGCCGCGCTGGCCGGCGTGGCGGTGGACGTGATCTTCGACAGCGTGTCGGTGACCACCACCTTCAAGAAGAAACTGGCCGAGGCGGGGGTGATCTTCTGCTCGTTCTCCGAGGCGGTGCGCGACCACCCGGAACTGGTCAGGAGATACCTCGGCAGCGTGGTGCCGCCGGGCGACAACTTTTACGCGGCACTCAATTCGGCGGTGTTCACGGACGGGTCGTTCTGCTACATCCCCAAGGGGGTGCGCTGCCCGATGGAGCTGTCGACCTACTTCCGCATCAACACCCAGGAATCCGGGCAGTTCGAGCGCACGCTGATCGTGGCCGAGGACGACAGCTACGTGTCGTACCTCGAAGGCTGCACCGCACCGCAGTTCGACACCAACCAGCTGCATGCCGCGGTGGTCGAACTGGTGGCGATGGATCGGGCCGAGATCAAGTATTCGACGGTGCAGAACTGGTACGCCGGCGACGAGAACGGCAAGGGCGGCATCTACAACTTCGTCACCAAACGGGGCCTGTGCAAGGGCGCCGACTCGAAGATCTCCTGGACGCAGGTGGAAACCGGCTCGGCGATCACCTGGAAGTATCCCTCCTGCGTGCTGCTCGGCGACAACTCGGTGGGCGAGTTCTACTCGGTCGCGCTCACCAACCATCACCAGCAGGCCGATACCGGGACCAAGATGGTGCACATCGGCCGCAACACGCGCAGCCGCATCATCAGCAAAGGCATCTCGGCCGGCGTGTCAAACAATAGCTACCGCGGCCTGGTGAAGATCGGCGCCAAGGCGGAAGGCGCGCGTAACTTCTCTCAGTGCGACTCGATGCTGATCGGCGACCGGTGCGGCGCAAACACCTTTCCGTACCTGCAGGTGGCCAACAGCACTGCCACCGTCGAGCACGAGGCCTCGACCTCGAAAATCGGCGAAGACCAGCTGTTCTATTTCGCGAGCCGCGGCATCGACACCGAGGAAGCAGTGTCGATGATCATCAACGGCTTTGTCAGGGACGTTTTCATTCATCTGCCGATGGAGTTCGCGGTCGAGGCGACCAAGCTGCTCGGCATCAAGCTCGAGGGAAGTGTGGGATGACGAAGCAACAGGGCAACGGTCTGCTCGAGGTTCGCGGCCTGACCGCGAGGGTCGGAGACCGGCAGATCCTCAAGGGCATCGATCTGGCGATCCGCGCCGGCGAGGTGCACGCGATCATGGGGCCGAATGGTTCCGGCAAGAGCACGCTGGCGAAGGTGCTGGCAGGCCACCCCTCGTACGAAGTCACCGGCGGCGAAGTGCTGTACGAAGGGCGCAACCTGCTGGAACTGCCCCCGGAGGAGCGCGCCCGGGCCGGGGTGTTTCTCGGCTTCCAGTATCCGATCGAGGTGCCGGGCGTGACCAACAGCGCGTTCCTGCGGCTTGCCTACAACACCGTGCACGGTTCGCGCGGAAAGGAAGAGCTGGATCCACTGGAGTTCGACGACCTTGTTCGGGAGAAGATGAAGCTGCTGCAGATGAACCCGGATTTCCTCGAGCGCAGCGTCAACGCCGGTTTCTCCGGCGGCGAACGCAAGCGCAACGAGGTGCTGCAGATGGCGCTGCTGGAACCGCGGCTGGCGATTCTGGACGAGACCGACTCGGGCCTCGACATCGACGCATTGCGCATCGTCGCGGGCGGCGTGAATGCGCTGCGCACGGCGGACAACGGCATTCTGCTGGTCACGCACTACCAGCGGCTGCTCAACTACATCGTGCCGGACTTCGTGCACGTGATGGACGGCGGGCGCATCATCAAGACCGGCGACAAGAGCCTGGCGCTGGAGCTCGAGGAGCGCGGCTACGACTGGGTGGCGCGCGAATACAAGGCGAAGGCGGCCTGACCATGGCGGAAACGGCTTTTCTTGATTCGCTGCTGGCGCCGCGCAGCCGGCTGCCGGCCGCGTCCAGCGGCTGGCTGAAGCAGCGCAGGTCGGCCGCGCTGGAGCGTGCGGGCGCGTTGTCTGTGCCGTCGGCGCGCGACGAAGACTGGCGCTTCACCGACCTGTCGCCGCTGTACCGGCTCAAGCTGCAGCCGGCGGACGGCAAGGCGCCGGATGCGGCCGCGCTCGAGCCACTGGCCATCGCCGAGGCCGGAACCCGCGTGGTGCTGGTGGACGGGCGCTACGTCGAGAGCCTGTCGCGGCCAATGGCCGGGGACGGTGTGTACGTGGGCGGCCTCGCGCGCGCGCTGCAGCTGCACGAGGCGGCGCTGCAGCAGGCGCTGGCCTCGACCGCGCGCATCGAAAGCGACCTGTTCGCCGCCGTGAACACTGCGTTCCTGCACGATGCCGCCGTGGTCTATGTAGGACCCGACCGGAAGCTGGATACGCCGGTGCATATCCTGCAGATTTCGACCGGCGCCGGGACGGCGTCACATCCACGGGTGCTGGTGGTCTGCGGACGCGGGTCCGAAGCCACGGTGGTAGAGGATTTCGTTTCGCTGGGCGCGCAGTCTTCCCTGACCAACGCGCTTGCCGAGATCGCGGTGGACGTCAACGCCGGGCTGCGCCATGTGCGGGTACAGCGGGAGGCCGACGACGTCTATCACATCGGCAACACCAGCATCGCGCTGGCGCGCGATGCGCGCCTGCGCAGCTGGGCGGTGACCCTGGGCGGGCGCCTGTCGCGCCACAATTTCAACGTGCTCCAGCAAGGCGAGGGGATCGACTGCGAGATCGACGGCCTGGCGCTGATTTCGGGCCGCCAGCTCGCCGACACCCACTCGTTCATCGATCACGCCCATCCGCGCGGACGCAGCCGCCAGCTGCACAAGACCGTGGTTGGCGGCGCGGCGCACGCGGTATTCAACGGCAAGATCCGCGTGAACGCCGGCGCGCAGCAGACCGATTCTGGGCAGCAGAGCCGAACCCTTCTGCTCACGCCGCGAGCCCATGTGGACGCGAAGCCGCAGCTGGAGATCTTCGCCGACGATGTGAAGTGCGCACACGGCGCCACCGTCGGGCAGCTCGAAGCCGACGAGATCTTCTATCTGAAGAGCCGCGGCCTGTCGGAGGCGACCGCGCGCAACCTGCTGACCTATGCCTTTGCCGCCGAGGTGGTGGAAGGCATCCCGGTGCGCTCGCTGGTGAACGCATTGGAAGAGCGAATCATGCAACAGACCCAGACGGCGGAGCTGAAATGAGTGCAACCCTGCTGAAGCCGGTGACCAGCGCGGGCGCGCACGACGTCGAGCGTATCCGCGCCGATTTTCCGATTCTCGCCACCCGCGTGAACGGCAGGCCGCTGGCTTATCTCGACAACGCCGCCAGCAGCCAGATGCCGCGCCAGGTCATCGAGCGGCTGAAGCACTACCACGAGGCGGAGCATTCCAACATTCACCGCGCGGTGCACATGCTGTCGGAGAAAGCCACCGCCGAGTACGAAGGCGCGCGCGGCAGGATTCGCCGCTTCATCAATGCCGCCGAGGATCGCGAGGTCATCTACACGCGTGGCACCACCACTGGCATCAACCTGGTGGCGCACGGATTCGGCCGGGCATTCGTGAAGGCGGGTGACGAGATCGTGATTTCGCACCTCGAGCATCATTCGAACATCGTGCCGTGGCAGATGCTGTGCGAGGAGAAGGGTGCGCGACTGCGCGTGGTACCGATCAGCGACAGCGGCGAACTGCTGCTCGACGAGTACCGCAAGCTGCTGGGGCCCAGGACGAAGCTGGTGGCGGTGACGCATGTGTCGAACGCGCTCGGCACGGTGAACCCGGTGAAGGAGATGGTGGCGCTTGCGCATGAGCACGGCATCCCGGTGCTGGTGGACGGCGCCCAGGCGGTGCCGCACATGAAGGTGGACGTGCAGGACCTCGACTGCGACTTCTACGCTTTTTCCGGCCACAAGATGTGCGGGCCGACCGGCATCGGCGTGCTGTACGGCAAGGCGGCGTGGCTGGAGAAGATGCAGCCATTCGAAGGCGGCGGCGACATGATCCTGTCGGTGACATTCGAGCGCACCGTGTACAACAGGATTCCGCACAAGTTCGAGGCCGGCACGCCGCCCATCGCGCAGGCGATCGGGTTGGGGACGACCGTCGACTATCTCGACTCGGTGGGACTGGACGCGATCTACGCGCACGAGCAGAAGCTGCTGGCGTATGCAAACGAGCAGCTCGGCGAATTGAAGGGCGTGCGCCTGATCGGCACGGCGCCTTACAAGGCGGGCGTGGTGTCGTTCAACATTGACGGAGTGCATCCGCACGATGTCGGCACCATCCTGAACGAGGAAGGGGTCGCCGTGCGAACCGGGCATCACTGCGCGCAACCGGTGATGCAGCGCTTTGGCGTGGCCGCCACGGTGCGCGCCTCGTTCTACCTGTACAACACGATCGAGGAGATCGACCAGCTGGTCGCCGGCATCCGGCGGGTGCAGCAGATCTTCGCCTGAGGGGCCGACATGGACAGCAAGCTCCTCTATCAGGAAGTGGTGCTCGACCACAACAAGAAGCCGCGCAACTGGGGCAGCCTGCCGCAGCCGACGCACCGGGCGGAAGGGCTTAATCCGCTGTGCGGCGACCACATCTGGGTGAGCCTGAATGTCGCCGGGGACAAGGTCACGGATATCGCGTTCGAAGGCGACAGCTGCGCCATCTGCAAGGCGTCGGCGTCGATGATGACGGCGAGCATCAAGGGGCGCAGCGTCGGCGAGGCGGAAGAGCTGGTGCGCGAGTTCCGCGATATGGCGACCGGTCGGCTCGATGCCTCGGCGCCGAACCACCTGGGGCGCTTGACGGTGTTTTCAGGCGTGAAGGATTTGCCGTCGCGGGTGAAATGCGCGGTGCTGCCATGGCACACGCTGCATGCCGCGATCAACGCCGAAGCCACGGTCTCGACCGAAGGCGAGGCCGACCCGGTGCCCGGCTCGTGGGGCGATACGCCGTGATCTCCACCGAAGACCGGAAGCTGTTGTTCGCCTTGAATATCGCCGGGTCTCCCCGGGTGTTGGCCGGAACTGGGGCGAAGCGCGCCCTGGCCGGCATTACTTTTCTGGATGCTCTGTAAGCCGCAAGCAATGCCAAAGATTGCCGATCTGGAATGGACGCCGAATCCGAATGCGCGCAAGTTCGTGCTGAAGGAGCCGCTCACCTACGGGATCGCGCGCTCATACGAAACGGCGGCACAGGCGGCCGACGATCCGCTGGCGTCGCAGCTGTTTGCGATTCCGCACGTGACCAATGTGTTCTATGTTGATAACTGGATCACGGTGACCCAGGACGGCGAGGCGGACTGGCAGGAACTGATGCGCCAGCTGGCCGACCCGATCCGGGAGGCGCCCGCGGCGGAGAAACAGTCGGCCGAATTTGCCGCGGCCGCCGAGTGGCTGGCGCAGGATGACCAGCTTTCGGAAACCGACCGTGCCAAGCTCGCCCAGATCAGCGAGCTGCTCGATCAGGAAGTCCGTCCCTATCTGCAGGGCGACGGCGGGGACCTGTATGTCGTCGGCCTCGAGGGCAATACCCTGAAGGTGCATTACCAGGGCGCCTGCGGCAGCTGCCCCAGCTCGATCTCCGGCACGCTGGCCGGCATCGAGAGCCTGGTGCGCCGCATCGACCCGGAACTCGACGTCATCGCCGTATGAGCGAATGGGTGTTCGTTGCCAATGCCGCGGATATCCAGCCCGGCCATTACGAGACAGTGGATGCCGATGGCACCCTGATCGCGGTGTTCAACATCGACGGCGAGTTTCACGCCATCGAGGATGTCTGCACCCATGACGGCGCGGTGATGACCGACGGACGGCCGATCCAGGGCGACGAGGTCGTGTGTCCGCGCCACGGCGCGCGTTTCTCGGTGCGCACCGGCGAGGTGCTGGCCCCGCCGGCGTTCGAGCCGGTGCCGGTGTTTCCGGTCAAGGTCGAGGACGGCAGGCTCTACGTGCGCGACGATCGCTGGGACTGACGGGTTCGACAGTCTCTCGAGGCTGGGCCCGGCGCATCGCGGCCAATCAGAAGTATCCCACCAGTCGCCCGAGCGTCAGCACCGACAACCAGCCGCCCAGCGATACGCCGGCCGCGATGCGCACGCCGGAAGACGGCAGACCCGTCGTGGCCGAAGCACGTGCAAGCCCGGCGGGCTTGAGCAGCCGCATGACCAGCGCGTTCACGCTGGCCAACGCAACGATGGACAG
>CALJLA010000260.1 GCA_937983055.1 uncultured Pseudomonadota bacterium | reverse complement strand
GTCGGCTGCACGCGTCGGGCGGGCGGGTGCACCTGCTGTGCGGCGACTGGTACGAAGCGCTGTCGCCGTCTGCCGGTTTCGACCTGATCGTATCCAATCCGCCGTATGTGGCGGTCGGCGATCCGCATCTTGCGCAGGGCGACCTGCGCTTCGAGCCGCGCGAAGCCCTGGTTGCGGGCGACGACGGGCTGGCCGCCATCCGCCGCGTCGTGACCGGCGCGCACCCGCATCTGAAGCCGGGCGGCATGCTGTTGTTCGAGCACGGTCACGATCAGGCGCCGTCGTGCCGGGCGCTGCTGCAGACCGCCGGTTTTTGCGACCTGATCGCGGCGCGGGATCCGGGCGGCCGGTCGCGGGGGGCGGGCGGACGGCTCCAGTCGACGGCAATTTGACGTTGCCGAGAGCCAGTCGTTAACATCGGTGCAAGTACCTGCGCGCGTTCCGATCTCGCGCGCCCCAGTCGATCATTTCGCGGGCGAAGACCGCGATGCCAACAAGGTTGAGGCCGAAAACTATGGACGTTCAGGACATCATCAAGCAGCAGGTCAGCGAAAATCCGGTCGTGCTCTACATGAAAGGCACGCCGGATGCCCCGATGTGCGGTTTTTCCGCCGCCGCAGTGCAGATCCTCGAGGCCTGCGGCGCGGACAGCGTCGCCACGGTCAACGTGCTGGAGAACGAGGACATCCGCCAGGGCATCAAGGCGTTCTCCAACTGGCCCACGATTCCCCAGTTGTATGTGAAGGGCGAATTCGTCGGCGGCGCCGACATCATGCGCGAGATGTACCAGTCCGGCGAACTGCAAAAGCTGCTTGGCAAGTAGCCCGATCGAGGCAACTGCGCTCACCGGGGCTGGCGGAAGTCAGCCCCCGTCCCGACTGTAGCAGGACGACAGGTGGGCAAGTCCTTGTCCGCGGCGAAGGACGCGGAGCCTATAATCGGCGCCATGCGATCTCATCACGACCTGGGCGGCCTTGCCGCCGAGAGGGTGCAGCCGACCGAGCACGATTACGCCCTGTGGGAGAAGCGCGTGGATGCGTTGCTGGTGCTGCTGACCAAGAAGGGCTTGATGACGGTCGATGAACTGCGCCGGAACATCGAGGCGCTCGGGCCACAGGCCTACGACACCATGAGCTATTACGAGCGCTGGATCTCGTCGATCGCGAATACGCTGATACAGCGCGGCGTCATCACCATAGACGAACTTGGCCGGCGTATCGCCGACGTACAGGCGCGGGGCGATGGGCGCTGACGCATACCCGCCCCGCTTTGCGGCTGGAGACCGCGTTGCGGTGCGCCGGGCGTATCCGCCGGGGCATGTGCGCACGCCCTACTATATCCGCGGCAAGACCGGCGTCGTGGAACGGCTGTGCGGGATATTCGGCAATCCGGAGGAACTCGCCTATGGCCGATCCGGGCGGCCGAAGCAGCCGCTGTACCGGGTCAGGTTCAGGCAGCACGACGTCTGGCCGGATTACGACGGCCCGGCGCAGGACACGCTGGACGTAGAGATCTATCAGCACTGGCTGGACCCGGCGTCCGATTAGCCGCGCATCCGATTTTCGAGCCCTGGCCGATGCCCCACGACCACCAGCATTCCCCCGGCGCGCCACACCGCCATCCGCAGCGCCCTGACCAGGACGATACGCTGACTTACTGGCGCGCGATGGAAGTGGCCGTACGCGGCCTGCTGATCGACAAGGGGCTGGTCACCGCCGACGAAGTGCGGCGTCAGGTCGAAGATATGGACAGCCGCACGCCGCTGCAGGGTGCGCGGGTGGTGGCCCGTGCCTGGACTGACGCCGATTTTCGCGCACGGCTGCTGGCTGACGGCAACGCCGCGCTGGAGATCATGGGCATCGACCGCGGCCCCTATAAGCTGGTGGTGGTGGAAAACACCGAAAAGGTGCACAACCTGATCGTCTGTACGCTGTGTTCCTGCTATCCGCGCTGGCTGCTGGGTTTGCCGCCGGACTGGTACAAGAGCCGCAATTACCGCTCGCGCGCGGTCAACGAACCGCGCGCGGTGCTGCGTGAGTTCGGCACCGAGCTGGCCGGAGACGTGGCGGTGCGCGTGCACGATTCCACTGCGGACATGCGCTATCTGGTACTGCCCCGGCGCCCGGCCGGTACCGAACACCTGTCGGAGGCGCAATTGGCCGCATTGGTCACCCGCGACACGATGATTGGCGTCGCGGTGGTCGGCGCGCCCTGACAAAGACCTACATGGGCGCAGGATCGGGTTTCTGCTCGGTGCTGCCGGACCGGGCGCCGATTTTGCATCTGTGTCGGCCGGGTATACGGACTTCGTAAGGCACAGCGCAAACAATGACTCAGGCAACCGCAGGCAACCCGCCGCAGGTGCGCCGGCGGACGGCGCCGCGCGCATCGCCGCGATGCATCTCTGACAAATGATTACGCCCAAGGTACCGCAGGGTGTGTCGGCGGTGATGCGCAACTTCACTTTCCGCCAGCCACGCAAGTTCCGCACGCCGGAGAAGGGCGAGGTGCTGCAGAACGGCGAGCGGCGTTATTACGTCGGCGAGCGAATCGGCCAGGGCGGTTTCGGTGTGGTCTACGAATGCACCGACGACTGGGGCAACTCCCTGGTGGCCAAGGTGCTGCTGCCGCACGAGCGCCCGTATACCGAGGTGCGCAAGAGCTGGCAGGAAGAGACCGGCAAGCTGCTGGAACTGCGCCATCCGAACATCACCTATGTGCACGATGCGTTCGAGTTCGAGGACACTTTCTACCTGATCATCGAGCGCTGCAGCTTTCCGCTTGGAGACATCATCACCAGCAAAGGGATCGATGCCGATCGCTGGATTCCGTATGTCGCTCGGGACGTACTCCAGGCGCTGGACTACATTCATGCGCGCGGCTATGTACACAAGGACCTGCACCCGGGCAACGTGTTCGTTTCGGAAACGCGCCAGCGCGCCAGCTTCTTCAAGGAGGCGGTGTGGTCGTTCAAGGTCGGCGACCTCGGCCTCACCCGGTTGGAGTCGGACATCCGGGTATTCAATACGCTGCTGGCGGAGTGGATGCGTCCGCCGGAAGCGATCGACAGCGAGGAATTCGGCGCGGTGGGCCGGCAGGTCGACATCTATCAGACCGGACTGCTGCTGCTTGCGCTGCTGCTGAAGGAAATACCCTACTTCACGCTGGAAGAGATCGCCGGCGGCATTCCCCAGGCGCTTGCCCAGGCGCACGAATCGCGCTTCGGGCCGGTCATCGCCCGCGCGCTGCGCCGCCATGTGCAGTGGCGCACCCCGACCGCGCTGGATTTCTGGCTAGAGGTGTCGGCGGCGTCGCGCTGAGCGGCGGCTTCAGCCGCGACGCCGTGCTGGTACGCGCACCGATACCGCCGCGGCCACCAGGAAGATCGCAAACCACACCAGCGACCACTCTGCGATCGACAGGCCAAGAAACTGCCACAGCACCTGCGAGCAGTCGCCGGTGCCGCGAAAGATCATCGGCAGTGCCTCGGCCAGCGGGAAGGATTCCATCATGTAACCGAGATCGGCGCCGCAGTCGTAGATACTGGGCGGATTGTGCTCAAGGTACACATGGCGGATGGCGATGCCGCCACCGATGCCCGCGGCGACGATCAGCGCGATGCCGTACAGCCAGCGGCCGATACCGCGCGGCCCGTGCAGCGCCGCAATCAGCGCGATGACGCCTACGACGATGAAGGCGTAACGCTGAAGAATGCACAGCGGGCAGGGTTCGAGCCCCTGGGCGTGCTGCAGGTACAGCGCGAAGCCGATCAGCGCAGTGCAGATCAGCGCGATGCCGGCATGAATGGTCCGCGACGTCGGCATCATATCTTCGCCAGTGCCTGTTCCAGATCGGCCGTCAGGTCGTCGATATTCTCGATGCCCACCGACAGGCGCACCAGTCCGTTGCTCATCGTTACCGGGTGTCCGATCAGGCTTTCCACGCCGCCCAGAGATTCCGCCAGGGTGAACACTTGGCACGCCTCCAGCGCACGCCGCACCCCGGCCATGTCGGTCTTGAGGTACACCGAAATCATGGCGCCGAAATGCCCGTTCATCTGCTTCCACGCGAGTCCGTGCTGCGGATGGTCGGGCAGTCCGGGATAAAGCGTCTTCTCCACCTTCGGGTGCTGGTGCAGCCACTTCGCCAGCTGCATGGCGTTATCGCAATGCTGGCGCATGCGTACCGGCAGGGTCTTTACCCCGCGCAGCGCGAGAAAGCAGGAAAACGGGTCGAGGATCGAGCCGATCGCGTTCTGCATGAATTCCAGCTTCTCGGCAAGATCGCCGCGCCGGACGACGACGATGCCGCCCACCATGTCGGAATGGCCGTTGATGTACTTGGTTACCGAATGCAGCACGATATCGATGCCCAGCTCCAGCGGGCGCTGCAACAGGGGCGACGCGAAAGTGTTGTCGACTACCGTAAGGATGCCGCGCTCTTTGCCCAGACGCGCAATTTCCGCGAGGTCTGTGACTTTCAGCAGCGGATTGGACGGCGTTTCCACCCAGATCATCCGCGTATTCTTGTCCAGCATCTTGGCGACCGATCCGGCCTTGTTCGGGTCCGCGTAAGCCACCCGCAGGCCCATTGAGCGCTTGCGGACGCGCTCGAACAGCCGCCAGGATCCGCCGTACATGTCGTCCACCGCCACCAGGTGACTGCCGCTGTCGAGCAGTTCCAGCACCGTGCCGCTGGCCGCCAGCCCGGAGGCGAAGGCATAGGCGTGAGTGCCGCCTTCAAGATCGGCAATGCAGCGCTCAAAGGCATGGCGGGTCGGATTCTGGGTGCGCGCGTACTCATAGCCCGTGTGGTCGCCGGGCGATCGCTGCTTGAAGGTCGAGGTGGCGAAAATCGGCGTCATCACCGCGCCGGTGGTGGGATCCGGCGACTGGCCGGCGTGGATCGCCCGCGTGTCGAAACCGTGCTTGGGGGTGCTGTCGGACATCGTCGAATCCTTTAGTGCGCCTTGTTTCTGAGATGGTTCAGCACGTCGATACGGGTAATCAGGCCGTAGAACTTGCCCTGGTCGACCACCACCGCGACATGCCCTTTGTTGAAGGTCTTTACCAGCTCTGCGAGCGGTGTCCTGAGGCCGACGGTTTCAACGCGCTCGACCATGGCGCTACGCACCGGGTTGCGGAAGCCGGCCGGGTCGGTCTGCACCGCGGTGAGCAGATCCCACTCGTCGATGATGCCGGTCACGCCTCCGTCCTCGTCCAGCACCGGCAGCTGCGACACATCGTAGAGCTTCATCCGCGCGTAGGCGGTCATCAGCCGGTCGTCCGGCGCGATGGTCACGACGGCGCGCTCGTCGTGGCGGCGCGAGATCAGGTCGCGTAAATCGCCGTGCTGCTCGCGCTTCAGGAAACCCTGGTCGAACAGCCAGTAGTCGTTGAAAACCTTCGACAGGTACTTGTTGCCGCTGTCGCACACGAAGGTCACCACCCGCTTCGGTGTTTTCTGCTCTCTGCAGTAGCGCAGTGCGGCGGCGATCAGCGTACCGGAGGACGAGCCCGCCAGCACCGCCTCCTTGAGCAGCAGGTCGCGCACGGTCAGGCAGGACTCTTCATCGGAGATGGAATAGGCGTGGCGTACGCCCGACAGGTCGGCAATCGGCGGAATGAAGTCCTCGCCGATGCCCTCGACAATCCAGCTGCCGGCCTCGCCGTATTTGCCGGTATTCACGTAATCGACCAGCACCGAGCCGACCGGATCGGCAAGCACCATTTCGGTTTTCGGCGACACCTTGCTAAAAAAACGCGTGAGGCCGGTGATGGTGCCGCCGGAGCCGACGCCGCACACCACGGCATCGACCTGATGGTCCATCTGCTCCCAGATCTCCGGCCCGGTGGTGGTTTCATGGGCCAGCGGATTGGCCGGATTGCCGAACTGATTCACGTAAAAACCGCCCGTTTCGCGGGCGATGCGTTCGGCCATGTCCTGGTAGTACTCCGGGTGGCCCTTGCCGACATCGGAGCGCGTGAGGATGACGTCGGTGCCCATCGCCTTGAGATGAAAAATCTTCTCGCGGCTCATCTTGTCCGGCACCACCAGGGTGAGCTTGTACCCTTTCTGCGAGGCCACCAGTGCGAGGCCGAGCCCCGTGTTGCCGGCGGTCGCCTCGACGATGGTGCCGCCGGGCTTGAGCTGCCCGTCGCGCTCCGCGGCATTGATCATCGACAGGCCGATCCGGTCCTTGATCGATCCCGCGGGATTCTGGCTTTCAAGCTTTAGAAACAGCCGGCAGTTGCCGGTGTCCATGTTCCTGACCTCGATCATCGGCGTATTGCCGATGAGCTCGAGTACCGTGCTCGCCGTCATCAATTGGCTCCTGGTCAATCGGCTGCAGACGCGCCCTGGCTCACGGCGCAGGCGACATTCTAGCGCCGAGGTCTGCTGCGCCCGTGCGCCAAGCCTAGCCGCCGACGGAGACTTCGCCGCGGTCGATCAGATAGACGCGGTCGAGCAGCTCTCTTGAGTGGGAGAGATCCGATTCGGTCAGCAGGATCGACTGGCCCTGTGCCTTCAGGCCCGCAATGACCTCGGCCAGGCGCCGGGCCAGCACCGGCGCGACGCCTTCGAACGGCTCGTCGAGCAGCAGCAGCTTGCTCCCGCACATCAGCGCCCGTGCCAGCGCGACGAGCTTCTGCTGGCCCCCGGACAGCTGCAGCGCCTTGCGGTCAGCGAACTGCGCGACCTCCGGGATCATCGCGTACACGCGTTTCAGCCGTTCGTGGGGGGCGGCCGCGCCGGCGGACCACGCCGGGATGAGCACGTTCTCTTCCACCGTGAGCGTGGGTACCAGGCGGCGATCCTCCGGCATGTAGCCGATGCCCGCGCGCGCGCGCCGGTGGGTGGGCGTTGCCTGCAGCGAAAGCCCGTCGAACTCGATGCTGCCACGGCCCACCGGCAGCAGGCCCATGATCGCGCGCATCAAGGTCGTCTTGCCGGCGCCGTTACGGCCGATCAGGCCCACGAACTGGCCGCCCGGCACTTCCATGCTGATGTTGCGCAGGATGCCGGTCGACTTGATCGAGACGTCGATTCCGCTAACTTTCAGCACGGGCTTCTCCGCGCGACAGGTGCAGCGCTTCGCCGATCACGTACTTGCGTACTTCCGGATCATTCAGCACCGCCGCCGGGTCGCCGTCGGCGATGATGCGCCCCTCGTAAAAGGCGAGGATGCGATGGGTGTAGCGGTTCACGATCTCCATGTCGTGCTCCACGAACAGCACGGTCACGCCTTCCGCCCGCACGGCCTCCATGACCATGTCCATGATCTTGAACTTCTCCTCGGCCGACACGCCGGAGGTAGGCTCGTCGAGCAGGAGGATCCTGGGCTTGACCACCATGGCCATGGCGATGTCGAGCAGCTTGCGCACGCCCTCCGGCAGCAAGCCGGCGGCCCGATCGCGGTACTCGCCAAGGCCGAACCGCTCGAGCATGCGCTCGACCGCCTCGTCGGCACCTTCGCTCAAGTCAACGCCGCCGGCCCACTTGCCGCCGGAGCTCGCGACGATGCCGACGCCGACGCGCAGGTTGTCGAACACGCTGAGAGTGCCGAACAGCTGGGGAATCTGGAACGAACGGCAGATGCCAAGCCGGGTGATCTGCCGCGGCGACAGCGACGTGATGTCGCGATCCTCGAAACGGATCGTGCCGCTGGTCGGCTTCAGGTAGCCGGTCACCATGTTGAGAAAGGTCGTCTTGCCGGCGCCGTTGCTGCCGATCAGTCCCACCACGGTGTCGCGCTCGACCTCGACATTGATGTCGGCGGCGGCAGTGACGGCGCCGAAGTTCTTGTTGAGGCCGCGGGCCTGAAGGATTGCCGCCATCTCAGCCCGCCTTGCGCGTGCGCGCAAACAACGACCACAACCCGCCCGGCAGGAACATGATCACCAGCAGCATGGTGATGCCGAGCGCCATCTGCCAGGTGTTGGGCGAATACTCGTACGCGAAGCTGCGGATGGTCTCGAAGATGGCGGCGCCCAGGAATGGCGCCAGCACGTTGCCGGTGCCCGCCAGGATGGTGATGAAAACGAACTCGCCCGAGGTGGTCCAGTAAGCCATCTCCGGGTCGATGTGACCCACGCTGATCGCCATCAGCGATCCGCCCAGCCCTGCGAGCATCGCCGAGACCACGTAATTCACATGAATGGTGTTGGCCACCGAGGCGCCCATGTACTCCACCCTCAACTCGTTGTCACGCACCGCTTCGGCGAGCCGGCCGCGGTGCGAGCCGAGATAGCGCAGCATGCCCATTGCGCAGATCCAGGCGAGAAACGCGGTCACCGCGAAAATCAGATAACGCTCGTAGGCGGTGCCGGCAATGCGTACGCCGAACAGGGTCTCGGCGGTGACGTTGAATCCGTCGGTGCTGCCCAGCGCCGAGGTCTTCACCAGCAACCCGTAGAGAATCATCGAGAAAGCGAGCGACAGCATCGCGAAGAAGATGTCGCGGTACTTTCTCAGCAGCAGCGCCAGCAGGGCCGAGACCGCGCCGGTCACCGCGACCGCCGCACCGATCATGATCGACATCTCGGTGATGCCGAAGAACGGCTGGAGGGTGCCGGCCGCATAGGCGCCGAGGCAGTAGTACAGCCCGTGGCCGAAGGACACCAGCCCGGTGCGCATCAGCAGCATCATGCCCAGCACCACGGTGCCGTAGCAAAGCGAAACCGTCGAAAGGAACATCGCCCAGCGCGGCAGGAAAGGGCCGCTCGCAAGCAGCACCACCAGCATCACCGTGAGAACGTTGACGGTGCGGTCGCGGCTCATATCTTGCGCACCTCCTGCGTGCTGAACAGGCCCTTGGGCCGCGCGATCAGGACGATTGCCATGACCAGGTAAACGCTGAAGAGGTCCAGCTCGGGCCGGTAGTGCACCGCCGCCGCCCTGACCAGCCCCACCAGAATCGCGGCCAGCGCGGCACCCGGCAGGCTGCCGAGGCCGCCGATCACGACCACCGCGAACGCCAGCACGATGGTCTCGGCACCGATGCCGGGCTGCACTGAAATCATCGGCGCGGTGAGCGCGCCGCCGAGGGCGCCCAGCATGGCACCGACGGTAAAGGTGACGAAATACACCAGGCCGACATTGATACCCTGGGCCGCCGCCATCTCCCGGTCGTGGATCACCGCCAGCAGGATCTTGCCCTGACGGGTCCTGGCCAGTACCCAGGCGAGCACCGCGCCAATGATCACCGCCACCGCAAACAGCAGCAGGTTGTAGTTCGGATAGGTGAGATCCCCGATGTCGAAGCTGCCGAGCAAGCCGTAGGGCTGGTACAGGAAATAGGGGTCCACCCCCCACACCAGCTTGATCATGTCTTCGAGGATGAGAAACAGCGCATAGGTCACCAGCACCAGCACGATCTCGTCCTTGCCGTACATGAAGCGCAGGATGCCGCGCTCGATCAGCGGACCGGCAACCAGGCCCACCAGCACCGCGGCCAGCGCCATGACGCCGTAGGACGCGACGATTGCAATCGCTTCGTATCCCGGGCCGAAGTGGGCGACGGTGGCGTCGAAGTAGCCCTGGCTGAACCAGTAGCCGGCGAGCGATGCGGCGGCGTAGGCGCCGAGCGAATAGAGGCTGCCGTGAGCGATGTTCAGGATCTTCATGACGCCGTAGATCAGCGTCAGGCCGACGGCGATGATGAACAGCCAGGAGGCGTAGATCAGGCCGTCAATGAGGACGGCCAGCAGTTGGCTCATGTTCGCGCTCCGACCCCGGGCCCGATCACCACTTGCCGGGCTTCAGCCCGCCCTTGATCCAGTCGAGACTGTTGACGCCTTCCGGCGGCTGTACCTGCTCGACCGGGTAGTACTTGATGTTCTCCAGCCGCACTTCGCCGCCGACAGTGCGCGTCATACCGTAGGCCGTGCCCTGCACTGCCTGGTGGCCCTTGCCGAGTTTCATCATCACCTTGCCGCTCGGCCCGTCGAACGTCAGACCTTCGAATGCGGCGATGACTTCCTCCGTGGTCGGGCGGCCATAGGCCTTTTCCATCTCTTCCTTCACGTTGCGGTTGGCGCCCATCGGGATCGCCTTTTGCACTTTCTCCAGGCGCGCCTTCTCGTACGCGGCTTTCAGCCCGAGAAAGGCCTGGGCGACGCTATAGGCGGGATAGTTAGGCGCGTAGCCGGCCTTGGCCTGGTAGATCTGGCGCAACCAGTCGTTGAGCGTGCTCTTCGGCGCGAACACCCCGTGCGGTCCGCGGGCACCCACGATGGTGCCATCCGGGACGTTGCCGACCAGGCGATGCAGGTTGGGCTCCCCCGCCACCAGCACCAGCCCGCTGCGCTTGAACAGCCCGCGCGGCGTGGCCTGCAACATGAACGCCTCGAGGTCGCCGCCCCACAAGCTGGAATGGATGACCTCGGGGCCGCTTTGCATCAGGGCCGAGATCTCGGCGCCATACTGGCCGGCGCCGAACTTCGGCATCTGAGAGGTGGTGACTTTCGCTTCCGGCTTCAGCACCGACATGACAGCGGTCCAGTCCGCCCAGGAGTCGTGGCCCCAGGCGTAGTTCTGGTTGATGCCGGCGTAGGCGCCCAGGTCGGGGCGCTGCTCCAGCAGATACCGGGCCCCGGCGACCGCGTCCATCGTCGCGTGGGCGCGGGTGCGAAACACATACTTGTACGAGGCTTCCTCGAACACGCGCGGCGTGCCGCAATCGAACAGCACCGTGAGCCGCTTCAGCTCCTCCGCCACCGGCGCGATGGCGAGGCAGTCACCGCTCGATATGTAACCGACGACGAAATCGACGTTCTGCCGGGAAATGAGGTTGCGAAACTCCGCCACCTGCTTGGTGGCGCCGCCCGCCTCGTCGATCACCACCAGCTCGATCGGCGAACCGCCAAAGCCCTTGGCATTGTAGGGCGACGGCGCCTTTCCGGCGTTGAGCGATTCGACGATGGCTTCGGCGGCCAGGCGCGCGGGCACGCCGAACGGACCCGCAGCCGGTCCGGACAGAAAAGTCACCAAGCCGATACGAATGGAGTCCTGGGCCAATGCAGGTGCCGCAGGCACCGCCAGCGCAACGGTGGCCAGCGCAAGCGCGGTGAACCGCGACAGGGCGCGCAAGGGTCTCATTTCCTCCTCCTTTCACGCACGATTAGTTATCGGGACAAAAAAATCCAGCGGGTCCATCACAACCGCGCTGGATCGGCGTGAAACTGCGCGGAAAATGTAGCAGTCCATGCTCTTTTCATCAACCTGAGCGTCGCGACCGCAGGCCTGCGGCTAGGCAAGCTCGCCCAGCAGGGAATCGATCTCGCGCTGGCAGCGGTCGAGGTAGCCGGCGCCGAACAGGTTGAGATGATTCAGCAGGTGGTAAAGCCGGTACAGGCGCCTGCGTACGGTGTAGCCGGCGTCCGTCGCCCAGGCCTCCTCGTACGCCGCGTAGAAAGCGGGCGGGAATCCGCCGAACAGCTCGGTCATGGCCAGTTCGGCCTCGCGGTCGCCGTAATAGGCGGCCGGATCGAAGATGACCGGCTCGCCCTCCGCCAGAAATCCGGCGTTGCCCGACCACAGGTCCCCATGCAGCAGCGATGGCGACGGCTGGTAGCCGCGAAAGAAGACGTCCAGCCCGTCGAGCAGGCGCGCGCCGGCCGATTGCAGGCGCCCGCCATATCCGCTGGCGGCCGCCAGCGCGAGCTGGTGCCCGAGCCGGCATTCGCGAACGAACCGCGGCCAGTTGTCCATCCAGCCGTTGGGCTGCGGCGTCGTGCCGATGTAATTGTCGTGCGGCCAGCCGTAGTGCTCGCCTCGGCAGCGGTGCAGCGCCGCCAGGCCGCGACCGAAGCGGGCCCAGTCCTGCCGCCGTTCGTCGAGCGCAAGAAACTCCAGCGCCAGCCAGGCATGAGCACCCGCCACGCCGGTGGCGAGCGGTGCCGGTACCCGCAGTGCGCCGGCGCCGCCGAGGGCGGCGAGCGCCGCGGCTTCTGCGGCAAACATTGCAGCGCAGGCGCTGGCGTTGACCTTGACGAACACCCGCAGCGCCGGCGACTCGAGGACGTACGCGCCATGAATGCAACCGCCGCCAATCTCACGCGCACGGCTTGGATGGAAGCTGCGGCCGCTGCGCCGGCCGATTTCGCCGACCACGGCATCGTAGACGGCAGGCGGGAATTCGCTGGGGGACACGGCCGGCCGCGGCGCCGGGAGCGGCGGTCAGCCCGCCAGTTGTCGGCGTGCCTCTGCGATCGCCTGCCTGACCTGGGCGGGCGCCGTGCCGCCGATGTGCGCGCGCGCCGCGAGCGAACCCTCCAGGGTGAGCTGCTGCAGGGCGTCGGCTTCGATCAAGGGCGAAAAGCGCTTGAGGTCGTCCAGCGGCAGGGCGGCCAGATCGACGCCGCGCCCGGCCGCCTCGCGCACCGCCTGTGCGACCGCCTCGTGCGCCTCGCGAAACGGCAGACCCTTTCGCACCAGGTAGTCGGCGAGATCAGTGGCGGTGGCGTAGCCGCGGGAGGCGGCTGCGCGCATTGCGGCCGCGTCGACGTGTATGCCGGTCAGCAGGTCGCCATAGATCGCAAGCGTCATCAGCACGGTGTCGGCGGTATCGAACAGCGGTTCCTTGTCCTCCTGGTTGTCCTTGTTGTAGGCGAGCGGTTGCGCTTTCATCAGGGTAAGCAGCGCCACCAGATGTCCGTTCACCCGCCCGGTCTTGCCGCGCACCAGCTCGGGCACGTCCGGATTCTTCTTCTGCGGCATGATCGACGAGCCGGTGCAAAAACGGTCGGCGAGCTGGATGAAGCCGAAAGGCGGGCTCATCCACAGAATCAGCTCCTCGGACAGGCGCGACAGATGGGTCATCAGCAGCGCGGCGCAGGCGCAGAACTCGATCGCGAAATCGCGATCGGACACCGCGTCCAGCGAGTTGCGACACACACCCTCGAAGCCCAACTCGCGTGCCACCCGCTCGCGGTCGATCGGAAAGGTCGTCCCGGCCAGCGCGGCCGCGCCCAGCGGCAGACGGTTAACCCGCCGACGGCAGTCGGCAAGGCGCTCCGCGTCGCGCGCGGTCATCTCGTAATAGGCCATCAGATGATGGGCGAAGCATACCGGCTGCGCCACCTGAAGATGGGTGAACCCCGGCATCAGCGGGTCCACGTGCCGCTCCGCCAGGTCGAGCAGCGCGGTCTGAAAGCCGCGCAAGGCATCCTGCGCGCTGTCGATTACCGCGCGCAGGTAAAGGCGTACATCGGTCGCGACCTGGTCATTGCGCGAGCGGCCGGTATGCAGGCGCTTGCCAGCATCGCCGACCAGATCGGTCAGGCGTCTTTCGATGTTGAGGTGAACGTCTTCCAGGTCGATCGACCAGCGGAAGCGGCCGTCGCGGATTTCCCCGAGGATCTGCGCCATGCCGCGCTCGATGTCGGCGAGGTCGCCGGCTGTGAGCACCCCGGTGGCATGCAGCATTCTCGCGTGCGCCAGCGAACCCTGAATGTCGAACTCGGCCAGCCGCCGGTCAAAATCCACCGATGCCGTATAGCGCTTTACCAGCTCGGCGACCGGTTCGCTGAACCGGCCTGACCAGGCTTTCCCGGCGTCATGCGCGGGTGGGTCCTTCGGTTGCATCGGGAAGGCTGACTCACTCAAAATGGGTCGCTAGAACTCGCGGGGGAGCGACGCGCGTTGCGCACGCCGAATCGATGGCAAGTATAGAACAGAACACACGCCTCAATTTCCTGCCGGATTTCCGTAATCTCGGCGTGCTGCTGCGGGTGCTCATCATCGTCAGCCTGATGACGCTGGTGGCGGCGGCGCTCAAGACTTACACGTTGGGCGACTGGCTGGAATCCACCAGCTTGCTGGCGGCGCTGGTTTCACCGCTGACCATCCTTTCGCTGCTGGTGCTGGCGGCCGTCGGCCCGTGGCTGCGCCGGCTCGACGCAAGATGGGCGGTGGCGCTGGTCGTGGCGATCGAAGTCGCGCTGTGCGCGGCGCTGCTGCGCGTTGTCGCGCACGTGCCGCTCGAGGTCGCGGAACAGGCGCCGGCCCGCTACCTGCTGTTCACCGCGCTGGCGACACTGGCGGTCCTAGGCTATTTTCAGCTTCGCAGCCGGGCGTTGTCGCCGGCGGTTTCGGAAGCACGGCTGCAGGCGCTGCAGGCGCGCATCAGGCCGCATTTTCTTTTCAACAGCATCAACGCGGTGCTGTCTCTGATGCGGGCGGAGCCGCGGCGGGCGGAAGAGGCGCTGGAAGACCTGGCCGAGCTTTTCCGGGTGCTGATGGCGGACAACCGCAGGCTGATCCCGCTGGCGCGGGAACTGGAGATCTGCCGCCAGTACCTTGCGCTGGAGGCTCTGCGCCTGGGTCCGCGCCTGGACGTGAAGTGGAGCATCGACCCCGGCCTGGACGACGCGCTGGTGCCGCCGCTGATGTTGCAGCCCCTGCTGGAGAACGCCGTGTACCACGGCATCGAACCGGCGGCGCAGCCCGGAACCGTGACGATTGAACTGCGGCACCGGCAGGACAAGCTGCGCATCGGGCTGCGCAACCCCTACCGCGGCGAGGTCAGGAACCAGTCGGGCAACCGCATGGCGCTGGAGAACATCCGAGAGCGGTTGCAGCTGCATTTCGATGCCGAGGCCGAGCTGTCCACGCACGCCGGCGACGGCGTGTTCGAAGTGACGATCTCGCTGCCCCTGATGAAGGAAGAGCGATGACCGCGCAGAAGCTGAGAGTCGCCATCACCGACGACGAGGCGCCGGCGCGCAGCCGGCTCAAGGACCTGCTGGAGGACATTGCCGGCACACTGCCGCTGGAACTGGTTGGCGAGGCGGCAAATGGCCGCGAGTTGCTCGATCTGGTGCAGGCGGAACCTGTCGATGTGGTCCTGCTCGATATCCGCATGCCCGAGATGGACGGCCTGGAAGCCGCCCAGCACCTGCAGAAGCTCGAGGATGCCCCGCATGTGATCTTCACCACCGCTTACGACGATTACGCACTGAAAGCCTTCGACCTGCACGCCATCGACTATCTGGTCAAGCCGATCCGCCTGCGCCGCCTGCACGAGGCGCTGCTTCGCAGCCGTTCGCTGACCCGGCTGTCGCTCGACGTGCTGCAGAGTATCGCCCCGGAGCCGCGCACCCACCTGTCGGTGCAGGAGCGTGACCGCGTGATTCTGGTGCCGATCGCCGAGATCCGTTTCCTGCGCGCGGAGCTCAAGTACGTAACGATCCGCACCCCCGAGCGCGAGTACCTAATGGAAGAGTCCTTGTCGCGGCTCGAGCAGGAATTCGCCAGCCGCTTCGTCCGGATTCACCGCAACTGCCTGGTGGCGCGCGAATTCATCGAGTCGTTCGAGAGGGAGTCCGGCGAGGGCGCGGACACGCGCTGGCTGGTGAGCGTGCGCGGCGTGACGGAAAAACTACCGGTCAGCCGCCGCCAGCAGCATGTAGTCAAGGCGCTTGGGCGAAATCTGCCATGAGGCTGTTGGCGTGGACCCTGGGTTTGGCGGTCGGACTGGCCGGGGCCGCGCCGGGCGCGCCATCGGGAGAATTCGACCTGTCCGCATTCGCCTGCGCGGACGCAGGCGGTGAACGCCTGTGCCGGCGCAGCGGCGACGGCACCGGCAGCATGGAGGGTGCGACGGTACGGGCAATCGTGCTGGCCCTCAGGGACGGCGAGCTGGCGCGGGTGTCCTGGGCCTTCGACGAGAACGCCTTTGACCGCGTGCGGCGGCAGCTCGCGCAGCGCCTCGGTCCCGGCGAAGCGGGCACCGAGCTGCTCAAGGCCGGGATGGGCGGGGTGTTTCCCAACCGGTTCGTTGTGTGGCGCCATGACGGCCAAGTTTGGCTGCTCGAACAGTATTTTGAGCGGGTGATTCACAGCGCGCTGACGCGGATGTCGCCGCAGGAGTTCGACCGCCTGTGGTCGCATCGCGAACGCCTGCGGGTGCGAGGTGCGCGCGATCTGTAACCGGCTCGCCGGTGCAAACACGATAGACTAGGGCAACGGCCCGACCTCGGACCGCCTGCCGGATATTTTCCGATTGAAACTTCCCCGCCGCATCGTCATCGCCACCCGCGAGAGCGCGCTTGCGCTCTGGCAGGCCCGCCACATCGAAGCGCAGCTATGCCGGCTGTATCCGGGACTCGAGATCCGGCTGTTGGGCATGACCACCGAGGGCGACCGCAAGCTCGGCACATCGCTGGCGAAAATTGGCGGCAAGGGTCTTTTCGTCAAGGAACTCGAGCAGGCGTTAAGCGACGGGCGCGCGGACATCGCGGTGCATTCAATGAAGGATGTGCCCATGCGCCTGCCGGACGGATTCGTCATCGCGGCCGTGACTTCGCGGGAGGATCCGCGCGACGCGTTTGTTTCCGGCCGCTATCCGGATCTGGCATCGATGCCGCCGGGCAGCCGGGTAGGCACCTCCAGCCTGCGGCGCGAAAGCCAGTTGCGCGCACGTCATCCGCGCCTCGAGGTGCTGCCCTTGCGCGGCAACGTCCAGACACGACTGAGAAAACTCGACGACGGCGAGTATTCAGCGGTGATTCTCGCGGCCGCCGGGTTGCGCCGTCTCGGGCTCGAATCGCGCATTACGCGCTGTCTTACGCCCGAGGAGAGTCTTCCGGCGGTGGGGCAGGGAGCGCTGGGCGTCGAATGCCTGGCTGCACGGACAGAGCTTGTGAAGCTGCTCGTCCCGCTCGAAGATACCGACACTCGGTGGTGCGTCGATGCCGAGCGGGCACTGTCGCGCGCGCTTGCCGGCAGCTGCAACGTGCCGCTGGGCGGCTACGCCGAGCTGAACGGCGATGCGGCGCGCCTGCGGGGTTTTGTCGCCAGTCCGGACGGGCGCGACATGGTGGCCGACGAGCTGCATGCAACGCGCGGCGACGATGCCGAGCGGCTCGGAACCGCGCTTGCCGACCGGCTTACCGTCCGCGGCGCCCAGCAGATTCTTTCGGCGCTGCAGGAGCCGCCGCATTGATCGCCTGCGACCTGCAGGGAGCCGCGGTGCTGGTCACGCGGCCGCGGCAGCAGGCAGCGGGGCTGGCCGCCGCCGTGCGCGAGCTCGGCGGCCAGCCGGTGCTGTTTCCGGCCCTCGAGGTCGAGGCCGCGGGCGGCGGTCTGCCGCCCGGTGGCCTGGAGGGGGTCGAGCTGGTGGTGTTCGTCAGCCGCAACGCTGTGCGCTTCGGGCTGCCGAACCTCCAGGCTGCCGGCGGCATTCCCGCCGCAGCGCGGGTTGCGGCGATCGGCGCGGCCACCGCGGCGGAACTGCAGACGATGGGCGTGGCCGACGTGATCGTGCCGCGCGCCGGGGCGGACAGCGAAGCGCTTTCCGCGGAGCCGGCGCTCGCCGACGTCCGGGGGCGCAGAGTGCTGATCGTGCGCGGCGCGCACGGTCGGGAGCACCTGGCCGACGTGCTGACCGCACGCGGCGCGCAGGTGCGCTATCACGACTGCTATCGGCGCAGGCGACCCGCGGCGCCGGCCGGCGGGCTCGTCGCTTTGTGGCAAAGGTCGCAGATTCGCGGCTGGACTGCGACCAGCGCCGAAATCGTCGATAATCTGTTCGCAGTGGGCGGCGCAGCTGCCGAGCAGGCGTTGCGCCATACGCCGCTGTTCGTACCGCATGCCCGAATCGCCGCGCGCGCGTTTTCCCGCGGGGTGGAGACGATCGTCGTAACAGCGCCCGGTGACCGGGCCATTGCCGCAGGACTCGCGACCTGGTTTTGCCGGTTGCGCATCCTGCAAACTTCGAAGCAGGACTGATGAACGAGCAGACACCGAACGAAATTCCCGCACCCACCGGGCCGGTGGAAAGCCCTGCGCCGGGCCGGCCTGGTCGCGCCCTTGCGGTGCTCGCGCTGCTGCTGGCGCTGGCGGCGGCGGCCTTCTCCGGCTGGCAATGGCTGGAGGCGCAGCGCGTGAAGGCAGGCCTGGAGCAGGACCTTGCGCGCCGCCTGGCGGAGGTCGACCGCGCCAGCCGCGAGACGCGGGAGCTGGCGGCCAGCACCCGCGAGTCGATGCGCGACGTCGAGGCGCGGCTCGGACAGCTCGAGGCGCGGCTTGCGGAGATGCAGAACCAGCGCTTCGCACTGGAGACGCTCTATCAGGAGTTGTCGCGGTCGCGCGACGAGTGGACGCTCGCAGAAGTGGAGCAGATCCTGCTCGTTGCCAGCCAGCAGCTGCAGTTGGCGAACAACGTGAAGGCCGCGCTCATCGCCCTGGAGGCGGCCGACGCCCGGTTGGCACGCTCCGAGCGCCCGCAACTTACCCAGTTGCGGCGCGTGATTGCCCGCGACATCGAGCAGCTCAAGGCCGCGCCTTTTGTCGACGTGACCGGAATGGGCCTGAAGATCGAGCGCGTAATCGAAGCGGTGGACGCCCTGCCGCTGGCGATGGAGGCGAGGCCCAGCGCGGAAACGGCGGGCGAGTCGCCCCCCGCGGAATCGTCCGACGCCGGCTGGCGCGCGCTGGCGCAGGAGTTGTGGCGAGATCTGCGCAGCATGATCCGCATCGAGCGCACCGGCGACGCGGAAGTCCCGTTGCTCGCGCCGGAGCAGGCCTTCTTTCTGCGCCAGAACCTGAAGCTGCGGTTGCTGTCCGCGCGACACGCCCTGCTCGCGCGCGACGAGAAGACATTCCGGGCCGACCTGCTCGCGGCAAGGGAATGGCTGCGACGCTTTTTCGATACCCGGGCGACGCCGGTCACCTCCGCGCTTGCCACGCTCGATCAACTCGCGAAAACCGAGGTGCAGATCGAGCTGCCGGACGTCGGCGCCAGCCTGGAGGCCGTGCGCAACTACCGGCTCGTGCGCGAACGCACGGTGCGATAGGCGGGGGCATGCGCTGGCTCTTCTGGATCATCGTTCTTGCCGCGGGCGCGGTTGCGCTGACCCTGCTGGCGCGCGTCAGCGAGGGCTTCGTGCTGATTGCGGTGCCGCCGTGGCGGGTGGAGCTTTCGCTGAATCTGGCGATTGCGCTTGGTGTGGCTGTGATCGTTGCCGGCTATCTGCTGCTGCGTGCGATTGCCGTGACAGTAAGCATGCCCGGCCGTGTGCGTGCGTTTCAGCAGCGCCGCCGGCAGAACAAGGCGCGACAGGCGTTTTCCGAAGCGCTGCGAAACTACTTCGAGGGCCGTTTCGGCAAAGCGCTGCGCGCCGCGGACGGCGCGCTCGTCATGGGCGAGTCCGTCGGCCTGTCGGCGGTGCTGGCCGCGCGTTCAGCTCATGGCCTGCGCGAGTACGCCCAGCGTGACGACTATCTCTCGAAAGCCGCCGAGCTGGTGCCCGAGGAGCGCGAGGCACGCCTGATGGCGCAGGCGGAGATGCTGCTCGACGAGCGCCGGTATCACGACGCCCTGGACGCGCTGCGCCAGCTGCCGCAGAAGCATACGGCCGCGCTCCGGCTTGAGCTGCGCGCGCAGCAGCTCGCGCGCAACTGGGATGAGGTACTGAAGCTGCTGCCGCAGCTCGACAAGCGCAAGGTGTTCGAGCGCGATATCGTGGACCAGGTGCGCCGGCAGGCTTATATCGAGAACCTCAAGCGCACGGAGCTCGCCGCAGCACCGCTAAAGGCCCACTGGGCGCGTGTCCAGCCGGAGCCGCGCCGCGACCCCCGCATCGCCGCTGCCGCGGCCCGCGCGCTCGTCGGTCTCGGCAGCTGCGCGGAAGCGCAACGGGTGATCGAGGACGCGCTGGCGGCGCAGTGGGATGCCGGGCTGCTGGTGCTTTACGGCGAGTGCCTGGGCACGAACGTGCGTCAACAGCTCGAGCGCGCCGAATCCTGGCTGGCCGCGCACCCGCGGGATGCCGTGTTGATGCTCGTGCTCGGACGTCTGTGCATGCACGAGGAGCTCTGGGGCAAGGCGCAGAGCTATCTCGAGGCCAGCGTATCTATCGATCCGGGCTATTCGGCGCATCTCGAGCTGGCGCGCCTGCTCGAGAAGACCGGCAAGCCGGAAGCGGCCGCGGTTCACTACCGCGAGGCGCTTGCGCAAACGCTCGCACAGCTAGAGCAGGCCACCGGCGGTCGCCGCCGGCCCGGACTGTGAACGGGCGGGCGCCGGCCCGCGCACCAAAGACGCTCTTCTCCAGGCTGATATCCGCAAGGCATGCCATGAACGCACCCGACGACGAAACCGTGCTGGCCGAAAAGGAGGCTCCGCTGCGCGAGGACGTGCGCCTGCTCGGGCGCATCCTGGGCGACACCATTCGCGAGCAGGAAGGCGACAGGGTTTTCGATGTGATCGAGCGCACCCGTCAAAACGCAATCCGTTTCCGGCGCGACCGAGACCCGTCGGCGCGACGCGAACTGGTATCGGTGCTGAACGACCTGAATGCCGCGACCACGATCGATGTGGTGCGCGCTTACAGTTTCTTCTCGCTGCTCGCGAACATCGCCGAGGACCAGCATCACATCCGGCGCCGTCGCGCGCACCAGCTTGCCGGCTCGCCACCACAGGAAGGGTCGATCGTGCTCGCGGTCGAGCGTGCGCGCGCGGCAGGCGTGCCGCTGTCGAAGCTGGAGGATTTCTTCTCCGCCGCGCTGATCTCCCCGGTGCTGACCGCCCATCCGACCGAGGTCCAGCGCAAGAGCATTCTCGACCTGCAACAGGAAATCGCACGCCTGCTGACCGAACGCGACCGCGTGCGCCTGACGCCCGAGGAGCAGAAGCGCAACGAAGAGGCACTGCGGCGCGCGGTGGAAACCCTCTGGCAGACGCGTGCATTGCGAGAGCTGAAGCTCACCGTCAATGACGAGATCGAGAACGGCCTGTCGTACTACCGCTACACGTTCCTGTCGCAGGTGCCGCGGCTCTACGCGGACATCGAGGACCTGCTGAGCGAGCTCGGCGGCGATCCGGAAAAGGTGTCCACCTTCCTGCGCATCGGCAGCTGGATCGGCGGCGACCGCGATGGCAATCCGTACGTGACTCACGAAGTGATGCGGCATGCGCTGATGCAGCAGTCGATGTGCATCATGGACTTCTACTTCGAGCAGATGCATCGCCTGGGCGCCGAGTTGTCGCAGTCGGTGCGGTTGGTCAATGTGACGCCCGAACTCGAGAGCCTGGCCGAGCGCTCGCCCGACCGCTCGGAACACCGGCGCGACGAGCTGTATCGCCGAGCGCTGGTGGGTATCTACAGCCGGCTGGCGGAGACATCCAGGGTGCTCGATCATCATCTGCCCGAGCGGCACCCGATCGGGCATGCTCAGCACTACGCCGATCCGGCCGAGCTGGCCGCCGATCTGGATGTCATCGCCGATTCGCTCGAACGCAACGGCGGCAATCGGGTCGCGCGCGGACGCCTGCGCTCGTTGCGCCGGGCGGTGGAAGTGTTCGAATTTCACCTGGCGCCGCTGGACATGCGCCAGCATTCCGGCGCGCACGAGGCGGTGGTGGCGGAGCTGTTTCAGCGCGGCGTCCGGCGCGAAGGCTACGAGCGGCTTGACGAGGCAGAGCGCCGCCGCTGGCTGCTGGAAGAGCTGGAGACGCCGCGTCCGCTGCGTTCGCCCCACATCGACTACAGCGAATCGACACGCAAGGAGCTGGCGATCTTCGACGCGGCGGCCGAACTGCACGCGCGCTTCGGCAGGGCTGCGCTGCCCAACTACATCATCTCCAAGACCGACGATGTCAGCGACATGCTCGAGGTTGCGCTGTTGCTGAAGGAGGTCGGGCTGATGATGCCGGGCGAGTCGCCGGCCCTGCACATGAACATAATCCCGCTGTTCGAGACGATTGCCGATCTGCGCGGCTGCGGCAGGGTGATGGACGCATTGTTTTCCGATGCGACCTACCGCAAGCTGCTGGCGAGCCGGGGCGACCAGCAGGAGGTCATGCTCGGTTACTCCGACAGCAACAAGGACGGCGGCTTCCTGACCGCCAACTGGGAGCTGTACCAGGCCGAGGTGGCGCTGGTGAAGGTGTTCGCCCGCCACGGCATCCGTCTGCGGCTGTTTCACGGCCGCGGCGGTACGGTGGGGCGCGGCGGCGGCCCGGCCTACCAGGCGGTGCTGGCGCAGCCGCCCGGCAGCGTCGCCGGCCAGATCCGCATCACCGAGCAGGGCGAGGTCATCGCCAGCAAGTACGCCGATCCGGAGATCGGCCGGCGCAATCTGGAGACCCTGGTGGCGGCAACCATGGAGTCGACGCTGCTCGCCTCCAAGGATCGCAGCGCGGAGCGGGCCGCCTACTACCAGGCGATGGACGAGATGAGCGAGATCGCCTTTCGCGCGTATCGCGACCTGGTCTACGAGACGCCGGGGTTCCTGGATTTCTATCGCACCGCTACGCCGATCGCCGAAATCGCCGATCTCAACGTTGGAAGCCGGCCGGCCTCGCGCAAGAAGTCCGGGCGCATCGAGGACCTGCGCGCCATACCCTGGGTTTTCTCGTGGTCGCTGTCGCGCATCATGTTACCCGGCTGGTACGGGGTCGGCTCGGCCATCGAGCAGTGGCTCGGGCGTCACGGCGAGGGAGGCATGGCGTTGCTGAAAGAAATGCACGCGAACTGGCCGTTCTTCCGCTCCCTGCTGTCGAACATGGACATGCTGCTGTCCAAGACCGACATTGGCATCGCCTCGCGCTATGCCGAGTTGGTGACCGATGACGCGCTGCGCGAAAACGTCTTTTCACGTATCCAGGAGGAATGGCAGCGCACGGTGCGGCAGCTGCTGGCGGTGTCCGGCCAGACGACGCTTCTCGAATACAACCCGCAGCTGGCGCGCAGTCTGCGCAATCGCTCGCCCTACATCGATCCGCTCAACCATCTGCAGGTCGAGCTGCTGCGCCGTTATCGCGCCGGCGACCAGAACGACCGGCTCAAGCGCGCCATCCTGCTTACCATCAACGGCATTGCCGCCGGACTGCGTAACAGCGGCTGACCGGCTGCGGCGTCAGCGCACGTCCGCCGGCTTGGGGTCGACCGATGGCGTGAACGCGTCGGAGTAGAACTCGTCGTCCGGCAGCCGGCAGTGGGCGGTAAAGTCCCGGTGGGCCGATTCCACCATCACCGGCGCGCCGCAGGCATACACCTGGTAGCCCGACAGGTCGGGAAAATCCTCCATCACCGCCCGGTGCACAAAGCCGCT
>CALJLA010000259.1 GCA_937983055.1 uncultured Pseudomonadota bacterium | reverse complement strand
CCCGACATCGCCCGACAGCTGATCGAATTCCGTCACGGCGACGGTCTCGAGGTGGCGCTCGGCGGCGGGCGCAGCAAGTTCCTGCCCGTCGGGGAAACCGATCCGGAGTATCCGGATCGCCGCGGCGAACGCCGCGACGGCCGCAACCTCGCCGCGGAGTGGGCCTCGGCACCGGGCGCGGCCTATGTGTGGAACCTTGCCCAGTTCGATGCCGTCGACCCGCGGACGACGCGGCGGCTGCTCGGCCTGTTCGAGCGCTCGCATATGCAATACGAGCACGATCGCGGACGCGACCGCGGCGGCGAGCCCTCCCTCGCGCAGATGACGGTCAAGGCGATCGAGCTGCTGGCGGCGCGGGACAGCGGTTATGTGCTGATGGTGGAGGCGGGCCGCATCGATCATGCCCACCATGCCGGCAATGCCTTTCGCGCGCTCACCGACACCATCGCCCTGTCCGAGGCAGTGCAGGCGGCGCTCGAGCGCGTCGACCTGCGCGACACGCTGGTGATCGTCACCGCCGATCACAGCCATGTCTTTACCTTGGCCGGCTACCCGCGGCGTGGCAACGACATTCTCGGCAAGGTCATCGCCGCCGGCGAGGCCGGTTTCTCACGCGACCGCGACGGCCGGCCGTACACCACGCTGGGCTACGCCAACGGCCCGGGGCATCGCGCCGGCGCCCGCCCCGACCTTGGCGGTGTGGATACTGCCAACCCCGACTATCGCCAGGAAGCGACCGTGCCGCTGGATATGGAAACGCATGGCGGCGAGGATGTCACCGTCTTCGCCGGCGGACCGATGGCGCATCTGTTTCGCGGCGTGATCGAGCAGCATGTCATCTACCACGTGATGGCCGAAGCGCTCGGCCTCGCCGACCTGCCCGCGCGCTGAAGGCGGCATTAGCTCATGCCGCGACAGTGCTGACGGCGCGCAGCGCGCGGCACTACAATGTCCTGAATGCACCGGCAGCCGGCGGCGGCCTGACCACACCGACAACCGGGTCATGTCCGCCGCGGCGCCCACGACCCCGGTGCCCTTTGAGGAGACCCACATCATGTCACTACGCATAGGCGACGAAGCACCAGACTTCACGGCCGAAACCACCCAGGGAACCATCCGCTTTCATGAATGGATCGGCAACAGCTGGGCGATCCTGTTCTCGCACCCGAAGGATTTCACGCCGGTCTGCACCACCGAGCTCGGCTACATGGCGAAGCTGAAGCCGGAGTTCGACAAGCGCAACACCAAGATCATCGGCCTGTCGATCGACCCGGTGGACAATCACGCGAAATGGTCGAAAGACATCGAGGAAACGCAGGGCTTCGGCCCCAACTACCCGATGATCGGCGATTCCGACCTGAAGGTGGCCAAGCTCTACGACATGATCCACCCGAACGCGAGCGGCAGCCCGCAGCGCACCGCGGCGGACAACGCCACCATCCGCTCGGTGTTCATCGTCGGCCCCGACAAGAAGGTCAAGCTGATCCTGACCTATCCGATGAGCACCGGGCGCAATTTCGACGAGGTGCTGCGCGTGTTGGATTCGATGCAGCTCACCGCGAAGCACAAGGTGGCCACGCCGGTGAACTGGAAGCAGGGTGAGGACGTCATCATCGTCCCCGCGGTGTCCGACGACGAGGCGAAGAAGCAGTTTCCGGGCGGCTGGCGGGCGATGAAGCCCTACCTGCGCATCGTGCCGCAGCCGAAGTAACCGCGCGCAGCGATCGCGGCAGGCAACGGGCACCGGCGCCGGTGCCCGTTTTCCCGGCAAGCGCCGGCGTCAGTCGAAGCTGAAGCCGGGCGTGCGGGTGTAGAGGTGCAGGCCCTCGTCCTGGATCACCAGCGAGCGCATGCGCCGGGGACCCCGGTTGTGGTGCGAATGCAGCGCGGTGGCGGGCGTGATCTGGGCGGCGCCGGTGACCCAGTCGACGCGCTCCCCGCTGATCACCGAATGCACGCCCTCGCCCTCGATCGCCAGCGTCACCGCGACGCCGTTGTGGCGGTGCGGGCGCTGGTCGCAACCCGCGGCGAGCGTGTTGATCGACACGTTGAGAAACGGCGTAGTCGCGAAGCTCGGCATGGTGAGACGAGTGGAAAACTGCACGGCGGCACCGGTGGTGCGCCCGGTGATCGGCCGGCTCCACACCGCAGCGAACCGGCGCTCGATCTCGGCCGCCGGCCACAGCACCGCTTCCACCGCGCCCTGGCCGGGTGCCGGTGCGCGCAATCCGGCAAAGCTAAGCAGCGGCTCGTCGGTCACCGAAAACAGCAAGGCTTCGGTCTGCGCCCGATGCGCCGCATGCACGCCGCCCGGCAGGCAGAACACGTCGCCCGCGGCCCAGGCAATCGAGTCACCGCCGCCGGCGCTCTCGCCCTGTCCGTGCATGACGTAGAGCACTTCGCCGCTCGCGTTGCGCGACGCCTGCAGGGTGTCGCCGGCGCGAATCTTGAGATACCGGCACAGCAGCGTCGGCGTGGTCGCTGGCCAGGCAGTGGACAGCGCGTCGGACGCGTCCAGCTCGATCGCGCCGGTGCCCGACGCGCCGTCGCAGGCGCGTGCGCGCTCCGCCAGAAACTGCCGTGCTGGCACAGGCGGGCAGGCAAAATCGAAACCGTTTTCGTTGCAGATGTAGCGCGCGCGCTCCGCGTAGCGCGACATCGCACCGCCATCGATCACCACCGCCTTGACGCTGTTCATGGTTGCCTCCTCCGGCCCGCGGCCGGCCTCAGAATGCCGCCGATCGCACCTGCTCGAGATCGGTCAGTCCCTGCAGCACTTTCTCGATGCCGTCCTGCTTCAGGGTGAGCATGCCTTCGACGAGCGCCGCGGTCTGCATCTCTTCCACGCTCGCCCGGCCCTGGATCAGGCGCTTGATGGTACGCGAGTTGACCAGCATTTCGTGAATGCCGAGCCGCCCCTGGTAGCCGCGGCCGCCGCACTGCTCGCAGCCCACCGCCTCACAGCGGGTAAGCTGGCCGCGCTTGTCGCCGTAGCGCTGCAGAAGCATCTTGCGCGCGACGTCGCGGCCGATGCCGGGAAACGCGCAGTACTCGCTGACCAGTTCGTCGACGTCGGCATCTTCCATCACCACGGACTTGCGGCAGTGAGTGCACAGCCGGCGCACCAGGCGCTGAGCCAACACCGCGAGCAGGCCGTCGGCGAAGTTGAACGGATCGAGACCGAAATCCAGCAGGCGCGTCACCGCCTCGGGCGCGCTATTGGTATGCAGCGTCGACAGCACCAGGTGCCCGGTGAGCGAGGCCTCGATGCCGGTGCGCGCGGTTTCCGCGTCGCGCATCTCGCCCACCATGATCACGTCGGGGTCGAGCCGCAGAAAGGCGCGCAGCGCCGCCGAGAAAGTGAGCCCAATGCGCGCGTTGACCTGCACCTGGCGTAGGCCCGCCTGGGTGATTTCGATCGGGTCTTCGGCGGTCCAGATCTTCTTGCGGCCGGTGTTGATCGCACTCAGCACCGAATGCAGCGTGGTTGTCTTGCCCGAGCCTGTGGGTCCGCAGATCAGGAACAGGCCGTACGGCAGCGCGGCCACCCGCTTTACCTGTTCTAGAACGGTGTCGCGAAGACCAATCCTGTCGATCGGCATCGGCTTGACCGACGTCAGCACGCGCATGACGACATCTTCCAGTCCGCCGGTTGTCGGCATGATTGCCACACGCAGCTCAAGCGGCGGTTCTCCCTTGATCTCGAACCGGATCTTTCCGTCCTGCGGCTTCCGGCGTTCGGAAATGTCCAAACTGGACATGATCTTGATGCGAGATACCAAAGCGTTCCTGAAACGCGACGGTATATCGACATACGGTTCCAGTTCGCCATCCTGCCGATACAGAACGCGGCTGTCTTGCGATCCTGCGTAGCACTCGATATGAATGTCCGACGCTTTGCGTTCCCGGGCATCAAGGATTATCTGGTTCACCAGCTTGACAAGGGCATTGTCCGATTCGGTGACGACGGGCTCGGCCGCAGCATCCAGTGCACTGTCAGGCAATGCGGAAGCCAGGGCCTTGACGCTGCGGGACTTCTCCAGATGGCCATAATGGAGTCGAATTGCAGCATCGATGCTCTGACGGTCGGCCATCACCGGGACGACGCGAAGCTTCGTATAGAAGCGCAGTTCGTGTGGCGGATCAGGATCCGTAGGGTTTTCCATTGCGACAACGATCTCGTCTCGATTTCTGAACAGCGGCATCACGTGATGCTTTTCGGCTAGCCGTCGCTCGACAAGATTGATCACTTCGGGGTCGATCGCAATGCGCGTCGGGTCAACGAACGGTATGCCGAGCTTGCGAACAAGCAGCCGGTTGACGGTACCGCGATCAATCACCCCCATTTGCACGAGCAATTCGCCCAGGGGAAGCTTGCGATCGCGCTGCTGAAGCTTGACTGCAGCGTCCAGCTCGGCCTCGGTGATCAGGTTTTCCTTCAAGAGGGTCTGCCCGAGCAAGGTCTCCGGAGTCGACGTTTCCCGGTCGTTAAGTACCTGCTCAAGTAGTTCGCGAGAAATTATCTGGCTCGAGGTCAGATAATCGCCGATTCGCTGCGTTCGAAGATGCTTCTGCAGCTGCAGGCCGGCTTTTACGAAATCGACCGTGTCCGTCGCCTGGTTCGCTATGAGCTCTCCGAGTGAAGGACCGATCGTGTATTTTTCGTATGCACTTGCTGGAAAGAACGTCCGTAACACATGTTCGTTGTCGACGACGAGGTAGCAGAAGATGCCAAAGCGCTCGATTTGAAAGCCGCGGGTCTGCGCCTCGAAAGAGTCGCCGCCCCGCATCTGAATTCGTATCGCCTGACTGTCGATAGCAGTTGTTTCCTCGCGGGTCTGCAGCCCAGCCATTTCTCGCGCCACCAGACGCACAGGGTGAAGCAACTGCAGCTTACGGAACGCGGAAAAATTCAGTATCTTGGATGCTTCCTGCGCCGTCTCCAGTTCGATCTGCTGCGCGACGGTATCGATATGCATCAGCCGGCCAGAATGCTCCTGACCATCGCTCCCCTGCACCAAACAGCTGCACGGCAGCATTGCATCCTGTGACGACGCGTATTCGAAGTAAGGCGGTGTCGGCCAGGAAAATTTTTCATCGGCAGGCATTATTCAACTGCTCGCTTTTCGGGAATCAATATTCATGTCGTCGAGACCTGGTCGCCGCAGATACCGGCCGGGAGTATGAGTCGAGATGGACGTTACCTGAGCTGCAGCCCGGAATTTGCATGGGGCAAGAGTCTAGAGCAGTCTCGGAAAAGCAGGGCCGTTTGCCTGATCGACTTCTGGAATTCTATGTTCTTTTGCTGACTGTGCGGGGTATTCGGCCCCCGAGGCGCGGACGAGCGGAGCACCCGAACTTTCATATGCCGAAAACACTGCTTTTGCTATAGGGGGACTCTATGCCCAGTACCTGGATTCTGGTTGCCGATAGCAGCAAGGCGCGGCTATTCGGTACCGACAGCCCGACTGGCGCCATAAGCGAGATCGACACCGTCGAGCACCCGGCAGGCCGCGCCCATGTGCGCGATCTGACCACCGACCTTCCCGGCCGCGCATTCGACAGCGGCGGGCAGGGCCGGCATGCAATGGAGCGCGAGGTCGACCCCAAGGCACACGAGGCACGCGTGTTCGCTAAGACTCTCGCCGTGCGCCTGGATGCCGCGCACGCGCGCGGCGAACTCAAGCATCTGGTGCTGGTGGCTCCGCCGGACTTTCTCGGCCTGCTGCGCGACGCGCTCAGCACCGAAACCCGCCGCGTGGTGGAGCTCACGCTCGACAAGCACCTGGTCAAGCTCGATGCCGCCGACATCCGCGCGCGCCTGCCGGACCGCCTGTATTCCAGCCTGAGTTGAACCTTGTACTCCTAGAGCAGCCTTTCAGGCGCTTTTCTTCAGCCGCTTGGCCCATTTCTGCCTGAACTTGGCAACCTTGGGCTCGACTACGAAGCGGCAGTAAGGCTGATTTGGATTGTTGGCGAAGTATTCCTGATGGTAGCCCTCGGCGACGTAGAAATCGCCGGCGGGCACCACCTCGGTGACGATCGGATCGGGAAAAGCCCGCTCTGCGGTGAGCTCGCGAATGAGCTTCTCGGCCTCGGCCATCTGCTGCGCCGAGTGATAGAAGATGGCGGAGCGGTATTGCGTGCCGACATCATTGCCCTGGCGGTTCAGCGTGGTCGGGTCATGGATGCTGAAGAACACCTCCAGCAGTTCGCGATAGCTGATGATCGTCGGGTCGAAGGTCACCCGCACCACTTCGGCATGGCCGGTGTCGCCGTCGCACACCCGCTCGTAGGTCGGGTTGGGCATGTCGCCGCCCATGTAGCCGGACTCCACGCTGTCCACGCCTTCGAGACGGTCGTATACCGCCTCGAGACACCAGAAGCATCCGCCCGCCAGGATCGCCGTCTCGCGCTGCGCCATCGCTCAGCCCTCCTTGCCATGAAGTGTACGTCCGACAGGAAGCGCGCGGAAACGTTGCCGCGCACACCGCCGCGCGATCAGGCGCGGCTGCCGATTTCGCGCGCGGCCGCCTGCAGCGAAAGCCGGTCGAGCTTTTCGATCGGCAGGGCGAGCAGCAGCCCGATGCGCTTCTGCAGCACCATGAACACCTCGCGAACGACCCTGCGCGCCCTGTCGGGCTCGCTCATCCAGCGCGCGGGGTCCTCGACGCCCCAGTGCGCGGACACCGGTTGCCCGGGCCAGACCGGGCAGACTTCGCCCGCCGCCTGGTCGCACACGGTAATGACGAAATCGAGCGGCGGCGCGCCGGGCGCGGCGAATTCATCCCAGGCCTTGCTGTGCGCACCGTCCACCGGCAGGCGCTGCGACGCCAGATACTCCAGCACCAGCGGGTTGACCGCGCCGGTTGGATGGCTGCCGGCGCTGAATGCGCGAAAGCGCCCCTTGCCCATCTGCCTGAGCAGCGACTCGGCGATGATGCTGCGCGCCGAGTTGCCGGTGCAGAGAAAGAGCACGTTGTAGGCGCGCTCGCTCACGCCCCAGCCTCAGCAGCAGCTGCGTGCAGCGGCCGACGGCAGGGGCGCGGAAACTGCAGACGACCCGGCGCCGCAGCCGGCGCGATCCGCCACAGCGGCGCGGGCGGCACCGAACGTCGGAATCGCCTCGAGGGTATGGAACGCTTCCCACGCCAGGCCCTGGGGATCGATCACCCAATGCTTGTCGGAGCGGGCGTAACAGCAGGCGGCGCCCGCCTCGGACACCAGGCGGGCACCGGCCGCGTTGAGCCGGCTGCGCAGGTCGTCGAGTTCGGCGCCGGACTCGGTCTGGATGCCGAGATGGTCGAGGCCGGGCGCGATGCCGCGGGCCGAGATGGCGAAGTTCACCCGCGGATCGTCGAGCATCCACTTTGCGTAGTCCGGTTGCACTACCGTCGGCTGCGCGCCGAAAAGCTTCGAGTAAAAAGCGATGCTCGCGTCGAGTTCCGCCACCGCCACATGCACATGCAGGCGCTTCATTGCGTTCTCCTTGCGCGTTTGCGCGCCGCGGGCGGCGCGTCGCAGCCGGCGCCGGCGCAGCAGTTTTCGGTCAGATAGGCGATCAGTTCGTTCATGGACGCGAAGCTCGCGCTGTAGATGACGAAGCGGCCGGCGCTGCGCGCCGTCACCAGCCCGGCATGCGCCAGATCCTTCAAGTGGAATGACAGTGCGTTCGGCGCAAGATCCAGCGCCCGGGCGATGTCGCCTGCCGCAGCACCGCCCGGCCCCGCCTGCACCAGCAACCGAAAGATCGCCAGCCGCGTCTCATGCCCGAGCGCCGACAGCGCGCGGGCTGCATCCATGCCTTCCATGTTTCAACGATAGTTGAAATATTGAAGCTTGGCAAGCGCCGGGCGACGGCTCAGGCGGCGGCCGTCGCAGCGGCCGGCGCCGGCCGCGCGCCGGCCACCGCCTCGTACAGCTGCGCCAACCGTGCTGCCATGGCATCGGCCTGCCACTCGCGCGCCCAGTCCACCGCTTCGGCCGCAAGGCGCGCGCGAACGGCGGGGTCGCGCACGAAGCGCACCATGGCCGAGGCAAAATCCGCCTCGTCGTCCTCGGGCACCAGCGCACCGCGCCCCGGACCGACGATATCGCGCGTGCCCATTACCGCGGTTGATATCACCGGCAGGCCAAGCGCCATCGCCTCCAGCAGCACCAGGCCCTGGGTCTCGGTGCGCGAGGCGAACACGAACGCATCGGCCGCGCGGTAGCAGTCGAGCAGTGCCGCCCTGCGGTCGAGATAGCCGACGAAGAGCACATGCTCCTGCAGATGGCGCCGCGCGACCTCTTTTTTGAGCGGCCCGCTCGCCGGCCCCTCGCCGGCAATCACCAGCAGCAGGTCGGGCACGGCGCGCAGGGCCCGCTCGAGCGCGCGGATGAGAAAGCCGATGTTCTTCTCGAACGCGACCCGGCCGACGAACAGCATCAGCGGACGGCCCGGCGGAATGCCGCGTTCGCGCCGGAAGCCAGCACCGTCGCCGCCCCGAAAATCCGTCAGCGGAATGCCGGTCGGCAGCACATGCATCGGCGTCGTCACGCCGTATTCGGCGAGCCGCTCGCGCATCGCGGTCGAGGGCACGATCAGCGCGTCGACCGCCCGCGACTGCGCGCGGGAGAATCGCCGCGCGGCGGCACGCAGCCAGGCTTTCGGCAGGAACGCAATGTAGTGAAACAGGTACTCCTCGAAGAACGTGTGATAGGTCTCCACCCGGGGCAGACCCAGTCGGTCAGCCAGATCAACGCCGAGGTAGTGCGCCACAAACGGGGTCTGGATATGCACCAGGTCGTAGCGTTCCCCCGCAAGGCGGTCGCCCAGGCGGCGGATGGCGCGCGCCTTCATGACGCGGTCTTCGGGATCGAACGGCAGATAGCGCGAGCCGATCCGGTGGATGCCGGGCTCGTCGTCGAACGGCTGCGGGTAAGCCGGCGCGATCAGGCTGCTTTCATGCCCCTGCGCGGAGAGCGCCCGCCGGAAGGTCTGGATCGATGTCGACACCCCGTTGACGCGAGGAAAGTAGACATCGGAAATCATCAGCACGCGCATTGCGCCGGCGCTCCCTGCAGAAATGTTGCAAGGTTATGGGCGCAATGTGACAGCCGTTCGTCATCCTTCGGCGGACTGTCACAATAACGGCCGATTCCAGGATTGGACGCCAGCGAATGATCGGGTTGTTGCAGCGGGTGACGCAGGCCAGCGTCGTGGTGGATGGCGAGACCGTCGGCGCGATCGGCCCCGGACTGCTGGTGCTGGTATGCGCCGAGCGTGGCGACGGCGCCGCCGAGGCCGAGCGCCTGCTTGAGCGCCTGCTGGCCTGCCGGGTGTTCGGCGACGCTGCCGCGAAGATGAACCTCAGTCTCTCGGACGTCGGCGGCGGTCTGCTGCTGGTGCCGCAGTTCACCCTGGCGGCGGACACCCGCAAGGGCACCCGGCCAAGCTTCACGCCGGCCGCGCCGCCGGAACTGGGTCAGAAGCTGTTCGAGCGCCTGCTCGAGCGCGCGCGGCAACGGCATTCGCCGGTGGCAGCGGGGCGCTTCGGCGCGCACATGCAGGTCTCGCTGGTCAACGATGGCCCGGTGACGATCTGGCTGCGCGTCGATCCGCCGGCAATAGCCTGAGCGGCGCCCAGTCAGTTCAGTCGGACAGCAGCGCCTCGCGCCAGCGGCGCACCGAGTTGATCGTCCACAGGCGCGTCGACCGGCGCAGGTCCGGCACGCTGATCACGGCCTCTTCGATTTCTCCGGCGGCCAGCAGATGCCCGCGAAACACGCCGGGCAGCAGGCCGCAGGCCACCGGGGGCGTCAGCCTGCGCCCGCCGATCTCGACCACGATGTTGGCGATCGTGGTTTCGGTGATCTCGCCGCGCGCGTTCCACAGCAGCATGTCGTCGCAGTCGCCACGGCCCGCCAGCGCCTGCTCGTACACTGCGCGGTGAGTGGTCTTGTTGTACAGATACGGGTCGGCGATGTCGACCGCCGCCGGCGCCAGCCGCAGCCGGACCGGACCGGACGTATTCTCGAGCGGCTGCGCCTCGCAGGCGATCGTCCCGCCGCGCTCGACCAGCAGCCGCACGCGCTGCGCCACCGGCGGGAAGCCCGATGCCAGATCGGCCAGCCGCCGCCGGCAGGCGGCCGCGCCGAACACGAAACCGAGCAGCGCCGCCGACCCCGCCATGCGCTGCAGATGCTCATCCAGCAGGAAGTAGCCGCGCCCCGGCTCCCACAGCAGGGTTTCGAGCAGCGCACACTCGGGCGGGGGCTGCGCCGTGACCACCCGCGCCTTGAGCAGGCACTCCTCATATTCCGACAGGCTGCCGGAATCCCAGACGATGCCGCTGCCCACGCCGTAGTCGACGCTGCCGCGCACGCGGTCCGCCACCGCAGTGCGGATGGCCACGCTGAACTGCGCGCGCCGCCCCGGCGCGATCCAGCCGATGCAGCCGGTGTAGACGCCGCGCGGCGTGGATTCCAGCTCGGCGATGATCTGACTCGCGCGCACCTTGGGCGCGCCGGTGATCGACGCCGGCGGAAACAGACAGCGCAGGATGTCGGTCACACTGGCGCCGGTCTCGCAGCGCACGGTGGAGGTCAGCTGCCACACTGAGGGATAGGCTTCGAGGGAAAACAACGCCGGCACCCGAACACTGCCAGGCACGGCGATGCGACCGAGGTCGTTGCGTACCATGTCGGCGATCATCACGTTCTCGGCGCGGTCCTTTTCGGAAGCCTGCAACGCGGCCGCGGCCGCCGCGTCCTGCGCCGGCCACAGTCCGCGGGCGGCAGTGCCTTTCATCGGCCGGCATTCCAGCGAACGCCTGTCCAGCCGGAAGAACAATTCCGGCGACGCGGAACATACGACATGGCGTCCGCAGTCGAGATAAGCCGCGCACCCGGGTCGGTTGGCAGCGACCATTCTGCGGAATAGCCGTTCGGGCGCCTCGCCCAGCGCGGCTTGCAGCCTGAAGGTGTAGTTCACCTGATAGGTATCGCCGGCTGCGATCAGCCGACGAATCTCGGCGATCGCATCGTCGTAAGCGGCGCGGTCGATGCCTGGCGTCCAGTGCACAACCGGCGCGGATTCCGCCGCAAGCGCCGGGGGTTCGCCCGCCTCCGGCGCCGGGTACAGCCCGAACCACAGCAATGGCAACTCATCGCCGGCGCGCGCCCGCAGCGCCGGATCGAAGGCAGGACCCGCCTCGTAGGCAATGTAGCCGGCGGCCCAGAGATGCTCGCGCGCGACCCGGGTTTCCAGCGCTTGTAGCGCCGGAATAACTTCGGAAACCCGCGAGGCCGCGACCGTGTCCACCGGTGCGCGAAACCGCCACCAGCAGCCGGCGGCCTGGTCCTGCATCCAGGCATCGCCGGCAGTCATCCGCTCATGCTCCTGCCATCCGGTACGCCAACGCTCATCAGTTCGGGAATTATCGCCCGATACCTCGGCCCTGCTCCGGTGGCAGCGGCAATCTGATCGCCAAACCCGATCAACATCCGAGAAAACTTTTGTTGGATCGACTTTCGGATTGTGTCGACCATTGCTTCCGCGGCGGGCGGGCGCGCCCCTTTTCCCCGGGTGCCTGCCTGGGTCCATGATCGATATAACCGATCAGTGCGTTAGTTTTTATTCGTTGGAATGCATCAGGCCATTTGCCTATCCTTACGCCGTGGTTAAAGGCCGCTTGGCCCACGCAGTCTGGAGGGATAGCAAATGACCGAAGCCGTACTGAATACACAGCGCTGGATTGCCGCCGGGGGCGACCGCGTGCGCAGCGCCCGTCGCCTGGCCGGGCTTGCCGTGGTGGCTGCGGGCCTTGCCGCGCTGACGCACGAAGGCCTGCGCGCGTTCTTCGATTGGTTCGCGGCCAATCCGGCGGTCAAGCCGGCGCTGATGGCGACCGGCATCACCGCCGGCACCACGGCGCTGGGCGCCCTGCCAGTGCTGTTCGCCCGGCAGATCTCCCGCCGCGCGCAGGACACCATGCTCGGTTTCGGCGCGGGCGTGATGCTGGCGGCAGCGGCGTTCTCGTTGATCATTCCCGGCATCGATGCCGGCAGCGCATTTTCCGGCACCAAACTCTTCGGCGTGGCCATGGTCGCCGCCGGCATTGCGTTCGGCAGCCTGGCCATGCTGGGTCTCGACCGCGTGCTCCCGCACGAGCATTTCGTCAAAGGCGTGGAAGGCGCGCAGCCGCACGAACTCAAACGCATCTGGCTGTTCGTCGCAGCAATCGCGATTCACAACCTGCCGGAGGGGCTCGCGGTCGGCGTCGGCTTCGGCGGCGGCGGCGACGTGAGCAACGGCATCCCGCTGGCGTTCGGCATCGCGGTGCAGAACATGCCGGAAGGTCTGGTCGTAGCGCTGGCGCTGATCGCGGTCGGCTACTCGGTGGGATATGCGGCCATCGTTGCGGCGGCCACCGGCCTGCTCGAACCGGTCGGCGGCCTGCTCGGCGCCGGCGTGCTCGGCATCTCCGAAGCGGTGCTGCCCTGGGGCATGGGTTTCGCGGCCGGCGCCATGATCTTCGTCGTCAGCCACGAAATCATCCCGGAGTCGCACCGCAAAGGTCATGAGCGATACGCCACGATGGGGCTGATCGGCGGATTCGTGCTGATGATGATGCTGGACACGGCGCTGGGTTAACATTTTTCGACCATCAAGAAGGAGAGTTTGAAATGGGTCAAAAGACCAAGAATGCCCGGGGCATTTCCCAGGGCATCGACATCGGCATCAGCGAAAAGGACCGCGCGCAGATCGCGCAGGGGCTGTCCAAGCTGCTCGCCGACACGTACACGCTGTATCTGCAGACGCACAACTTTCACTGGAACGTCACCGGGCCGATGTTCAACACGCTGCACCTGATGTTCGAGGCGCAGTACACCGAGCTGGCCACGGCGGTGGATCTGATCGCCGAGCGCATCCGCGCGCTGGGCTTTCCGGCGCCGGGCACCTACAGCGCCTATGCAAAGCTGAGTTCGATCAAGGAAACCGACGGCGTACCCTCGGCCGAAGAGATGATCCGCACCCTGGTCAAGGGCCAGGAAGCGGTGGTGCGCACCGCGCGCGAAGTGTTCCCGGCGGTCGAGAAGGCGGCCGACGAACCGAGCGCCGACCTGCTGACCCAACGCATGCAGGTGCATGAAAAAACTGCGTGGATGTTGAGGAGCTTGCTCGAAGGCTGATGCCTGCGGCGGCGCGATACCTCAGTCGCCAATCCACGCAGTTTTTCAGTGAAGGCTAACCTGACCGCAAATGCGGTCAGGTTAAGCGCGCAGCGCGTGCCGGAGCTAAAAGACTGCCTGGATGCTGCGAAGCCTTCTCGAAGGCTGAGCGGCAGGCCTTATTCGGGCGAAGAGTCACGCTTGCGCAGCCAGCGTGCCGTCGCAGCCAAAAAACTGCGTGGATTCCACGGGCGGTTTTTGGCTTCCACTAACCTGCTCCGCAGGTAAGTGTCCGCCGCAACAGGGCCTGCGGCCATGTTGTGGCTCCCACCCACTCGCAGCGCAGGTAAGTGTCCGCCGCAACAGGGCCTGCGGCCATGTTGTGGCTCCCACCCACTCGCAGCGCAGGTAAGTGTCCGCCGCAACAGGGCCTGCGGCCATGTTGTCAGTGAAGGCTAACCCGACCGCAGGCGCGGTCAGGTTAAGCGCGCAGCGCGTGCCGGAACTAAAGGACGGCCCGAATGCTGCGAAGCCTGTTCGAAGGCTTCGCCGTCCACATCTCTTGGCGGCGCCCACCGGCCTCTTTCTTATTTCCATGTCCGAAAACGGCGAGTCTGGCCGGCCGGGTGCGCCTAGAATGGCCGCATGCTGCTCGACCCCGACCGCTGTTACCGCGCCCTCACCGCCCGCGACCGACGCTTCGACGGCCGCTTCTTCGTCGGCGTGTCCTCGACCGGTATCTATTGCCGGCCGGTGTGCACGGTGCGCATGCCCCGCCGACAGAACTGCATCTTCTTTGCCAGCGCCGCCGCGGCGGAGTCGGCCGGCTTTCGGCCCTGCCTGCGTTGCCGCCCGGAACTGGCGCCGGGATTCGCCAGCATCGACGCCGGCGACCGGCTGGCGCAGTCGGCTGCACAGCAGATCGAGGATGGCGTGCTCGACGAGCACGGGCTCGAGGGTCTTGCCGCGCGGCTGGGCGTGACCGACCGCCCCCTGCGCCGGGGGGTCGCCGCGGCCTTCGGGGTGTCGCCGATCGAATATGCACAGACCCGCCGTCTGCTGCTCGCCAAGCGGCTGCTCACCGATACCGCGCTGCCGGTGACCGAGGTGGCGCTGGCGAGCGGCTTCGCCAGCCTGCGCCGGTTCAACGCGCTGTTCCGCCAGCGCTACCGGCTCAATCCCTCGGCCCTGCGGCGCGACGCCGCGCGCGGGGCGGGCAGCGATGCGCTGTGCTTCGAGCCGGCCTTCAGCCCGCCGTTCGACTGGGACGCGCTGCTGCGCTTTCTCGGCAGGCGCGCCATCGACGGCGTCGAGGAAGTCGGCGACGGCTGCTACCGGCGCACGGTTCGCATCGCGCAGCCCGGGCTCGCCGCCACCGGCTGGGTATCGGTTGCCTGCACGCCGCCGGTGCTCAAGATCGCCGTGTCGGCGTCGCTCGCGCGCGCGGTGACGCCGGTGATGGCGCGGGTGCGGCGGCTGTTCGATCTGGCCTGCGATCCGGCGCAGATCGCGGCCGCACTGGGTCCGCTCGCCGCCGGACGGGAAGGGCTGCGCCTGCCCGGTGCCTTCGACGGCTTCGAACTCGCGGTGCGCGCGGTGCTCGGCCAGCAGGTCACGGTCAAGGCGGCGCGCACGCTGGCGGGCCGCTTCGCCGCCGCCTTCGGCGAGGCAGTCGATACGCCATCCCCCGCGCTGACGCATCTGTTTCCGACAGCGTCGCAGGTTGCCGCGCTGTCGCAGCCGGAGATTTCGGCGCTGGGCATCGTCTCCACGCGCGCCCATGCCATCCTGGCGCTGGCGCGCGCGCTCGACGCGGGCGATCTCACGCTCGAGCCGGGCGCAGATGTCGAGTCCACGCTGGCGGGGCTTAAGCAACTGTCAGGCATCGGCGACTGGACGGCGCAGTACATCGCCATGCGCGCGCTGCGCTGGCCGGACGCGTTTCCGCATGCCGACTACGGCGTGCTCAAGGCGCTCGGCGAAAGCGATCCGCGCAAGGCGCTGGCGCGCGCCGCTCAGTGGCAGCCCTGGCGCGCCTACGCGGTGATGCATCTCTGGCACTCTCTCGAAGGAGCTTCCCCGTGAAACGTTATGCCTATACCGACAGCCCGCTCGGGCGCATGCTGATGGTGGCCGACGAGAACGCGTTGTGTGGCCTGTATTTTCCCGGGCAGAAGCACGACCGCGCGCCGGAGGCAGATTGGGTCGAGGCGCCCGACTGGCCGGTGCTGGCCGCCGCACGAACCCAGCTGCGCGAGTATTTCGCTGGCGAGCGCCGAACCTTCGATCTGCCGCTGCGGCTCGACGGCACTGAATTTCAGCGACGGGTGTGGCAGGCGCTTCGCGACATTCCGCCGGGCGGCACGGTCAGCTACGGCGCGATCGCCCGGGCGATCGGCGCATCCGACAGCGTGCGCGCGGCGGCGGCCGCCATCGGCCGCAATCCGGTGTCGATCATCGTGCCCTGCCACCGGGTGATCGGCAGCAACGGCAGCCTCACCGGCTATGCCGGCGGTCTGGACCGCAAGCGCGCGCTGCTCGCGCTGGAAGCCAGCCAGCAGGCCCTCGCGCTGGGTTGAAGCCGCGGCCGCTCAGAGCTCGATCGTTTTTTTCAGCTCGGGTGGATTGACGAAGTTGCTCAGGAAGCGCTCGCCCTCGCCCTGCGCGAAACGGATTCCGGCGCGCCGGATGGCGTCATCGTCGACTTTTTCAAGCGGGGTGTAGAAGGGGTGGTGGTGCTCCACCACCGGGTTGTTGCGCGCCGCGTTGTAGCAGAACAGCACCGTCCAGCGGCGGTCGGGCGAGCGGTTCTGGTCCGAGCGGTGCAACGTGTTGCAGTGAAAGAACAGGCCGTCGCCGGGCTCCATCTCGGCGTAGACCACGTCCAGCTGTTCCAGGATTTTCGCTACCCGGTCCGGGGCGGCGCCGACCTGGCTGCCCTGGACCACGCCGTGGTCGATGCGGCCGAGCAGGTGCGAGCCGCGCACCACCTGCAGGCAGCCGTTTTCGCGTGTGCACCTGTCGAGCGCGACCATCACGCTCGCCATCAGCGGGTACAGGCAGCCGTTGTTGTACCAGTAGCCATAGTCCTGGTGCCATTCCCAGGCACCGCCTTCGAACGGCTCTTTCGCGGTGAGCTTGGAGTGGTAGTGATACACCTCGCCGCCGAGCAGCGATTCCATGGTGTCGACCACGCGGCGGCTGCGGGCCGCCATACCGTAGACGCTGTCGCCGGGATGGTTCCACAGCGCCATCCGGGTAGCGAGTCCCTCGGCGTCCCGGCGGTTGTAGAAGTGCTGGCGGATCTGTGGATCGGTTTCCATGGCCTGCTGGAGCAGGCGCGTTTCTTCGGCATCGAACAGGCCGCGCACCAGCACGAAACCATCGCGGTCATAGGCCTCGCGCTGTTCTGGCGTGAGCACCGAATATTCCATTGAATCGCTCCCTCCCCAGGCCACCGGCGGAGTCCCCCACGGGTCGCCGGAAAGGCCGCCATCTTAGCGGGACGGCGCGCCAGCCGCCATGCGCCTGCCGTCCGCGGCAAAGTTTTGTACCATGCCGGCATGGCCGAACACAGAGACGGCCCCGATTTCGGAGGAGGCAGGCATGAAGCGGTTTGACCCGGTCACCCAGGCGCGCATCGACCTCACCGCGGCATTGCGCAGTGCAGCGCGGCTGGGGTTGAACGAAGGCGTGTGCAACCACTTCAGCCTGGAAGTGCCGGGCGCGCCGAATCATTTCCTGATCAACCCCCAGGGGCTGCACTGGTCCGAGGTCACCCCGCGCGACCTGGTCATTCTCGATGAGCGCGGCCAGACCGTTGAAGGCCGCCACAAGGTGGAGCCGACCGCCTTTTTCATTCATGGCCGTATTCACCTGGGCAAGCGCAAGAAGTGCGTGCTGCACACTCACATGCCTTTCGCCACCGCCCTGACCTTGCTCGACGGCGCCGAGCTTGACGTGCGGGCCAATCAGAACGCCATGCGTTTCTACGGCCGCATTGGCTACGACCGCGAATTCGGCGGCGTGGCGCTGGATACCGACGAGGGCGACCGTATCTGCAACGCGCTGGGCGACAAGGACGTCGTCTTCATGCAGCACCATGGTGTCATGGTGTGCGGCGACAACGTGCCGTACGCCTTCGACGATCTGTACTACCTGGAGCGATCGTGCATGGTGCAGGTACTGGCCCAGAGCACCGGCGGCCGGTTGAAGCGCGTGCCGGAACCGATGGCCGCGGACGTTGCCAGACAGATCGAGGGCGAACGCCAACAGTCGACGCTGCACTTCGAGGCGCTGAAACGCATTCTCGACCGCGAGCAGCCGGGCTGGTCCCGGCTGTAAGCGGGCTCACCGCGACCTGAATTCCGGTTGCAAGCGGGCGTCGCGGGCGCGCGCCGCCACTATACAAAGGGAGACATGGCTGCACCCGGACACCGGCTGCGCCGCTTGCTCGGCGCGGCGGCGACGATTTTCGCGCTCGCGATTCTGCTCGGCTTTTTCGCCGTGCCGCCGATCGTCGAGCGCACGGTCGAGAACCAGCTGTCGGCGGCGCTCGATCGGCCGGTTTCGATCGAGCGGATGCGCTTCAATCCGTTCACCGCGACCCTGGCGGTCGAGGACTTCTCGGTCGGCGGGAAAGACGCGGCGAACCTCGCGGCATTCAGCCGGCTGCACATCAATGTCGATGCAACGCGTTCGCTGTGGCGGCTCGCGCCGGTGGTGTCCGAAGTGCGCCTGGAAGGGCTGCGAATCAATCTGGTGCGCGAAGCGCCGGGGCGCTACAACTTTTCCGATCTGCTGGAACGCGGCGGCACGCGCGCAGACGGCACGCCGGGCGCGAAGCCACTGCCGAAGTTCTCGATCAGCAACCTCCAGTTCGCCGATGCCGCGATCGCGCTCGAGGACCGGGTGCTGGACAGGCAGCATTCCGCGACCGCGCTGCGCATTACGCTGCCCTTCGTTTCCACGCTGCCTTCCGACATCGCGGTGTTCGTCGAGCCGGCCGTCGAAGGCCGCATCAACGGCGCGCCATTCACGCTGGCGGTCCGCAGCCAGCCATTCGCCGAGGGACGCGGCACCCGGGTCGAGCTCGACGTCGAATCCGTCGACCTCGCCGCGTATCAACCCTACTGGCCGCCGCAGCTGCCGGTCGAGCTGAAATCAGGTACGGCATCGGCTCGCCTGGAACTGGTGTTCGAGCGACGGGCTGGCGAGACGGACCGGCTGCAACTGGCGGGGACAGTCGAACTCGGCAACCTCGCCGTGCTGGCTGGCAAGACGCCGCTCGCGTCCGCCGACAGGGTGAGCGTCGACATCGAGGCGATCGAGCCGTTGGCCCGCCGGCTGCATCTGCGCGAGATCGCCGGGGCCAAGGTCCGTCTCAACGTGCAGCGGCGGCGCGATGGCCGCCTCGCGCTCACCGAACTGTTCCGCGCCGGAAACGACCGGGCCGCCGAAAACAGCGGAAATGCCCGCGGCCTGCGCGTGCAGATCGACCGCGTCACCCTGAACGGCGAACACGTCGAGTTCAGGGACCAAAGCCTTGAGCGGCCGTTCGTGAAAACGCTGGCGCCGTTCTCGCTCGAGGTTGCCGGCATCGATACTGGCGAGCGACGCCCGATCATTACCCGTTTCTCCGGCATCGCGAGCACCGGCGAGCGCTTCGAGCTGGAAGGCGAAATCCGGCGCTCGCCGCTGCAGCTCACCGGGGCGTTGCGGGTGCGCGATCTGCCGGCGGCGAGCTATGAGCCTTACTACGCGCCCTATGTGAGCTTCGATACCCAATCGGGTCGCCTGGACGCCCAGGCCCGATACGCGCTCACGCTTGGCAAAACCCTGCGCGGAACTCTCGACATCGAACGCATCGATTTGCGAAACGCCAGCCTGCGGCCGCGCGGCGGCGGCGAAGCGTTCATGGACGTGGAGCGCGCCCGGCTTGCCGGGCCGAAGATCGACTTCGAGGCGCGCCGGGTGCGCTTCGACTCGATCGAGGCGGAGAAAGGCCATGTGCTGGTGGAACTGGATGGCGAGCGCCGGGTGAACCTCGCGCGCTATTTCACGCCGCCGCGGGAGGCGGATGCCCGCGCAAAGGCGCCAGGCAAGGACCGGCCCTGGCAGGTCGACTTCGGCCGGCTGCAGGGCAGCGGCGCAATCGTGACCTTTGTCGATGCGTCCGGTGCCGAGCCGGCGCGATTCGTCATCACGGCCGTCGCGGTTTCGGCCAGCGACCTGACGACGGCGTCGGGCAAGCGCGGCACGGTCTCGGTGCAGATCGAAGGCCATGGCGGTTCCGGCAAGATCAGCGGCGCCATGGCCCTGCGTCCGTTCGCGACGACGCTGGATCTCAACGTTCGCGATGTCGCGCTGGCGCCCGGTTTGCCGTACCTGCGGCGTTATCTGAACGTGGGTCTGGAAGGCGGGCGAGCGTCCTTCGACGGGCAGCTCTCGGTGCAGACCGAGCCGTTCGGCGCCCCCGGCATCATCCGCGGCGACATCCTTGTCACCGACGCCGTGGCCAAACATGCGAAAACCGGGGAAACCTTCGCGCGCTGGGCGTCGCTGCATCTCGGCAACGCGGCATTTGGCTGGCTGCCGACCACCGTCGACATCGGCCAGGTCGCGCTGCGCGATTTCTACTCGCGCATCGAGGTAAGCCCCGAGGGCAAGCTCAACCTGCAGGCGCTGACAGTGGCGCGCGAGGCGCATTCGGCGGACGCAGGCGGAGGTGCGCCAGAAGCGGGCCCGGAGGCCGCCGGCGACACTTCGGCACGGCCGCGCATCGGCCGCATCACCCTGCAGGGCGGCGAGATCGATTTTGCCGACCACTTCATCACGCCGAACTTCAGCGCGGGCCTGGTGGACATCGGCGGCTCGCTCGCCGGCCTGGACGGGCAGCCCGGCGAGACTGCAGAGCTCGATCTGCGCGGCAGCCTCCGCAGCGGTGCCCCGACCCGGATCTCCGGCACGCTGAGCCCGATCGGCGCGCCGCTGGCGCTGGACCTGGTCGGGCAGGTGCGCGGCATCGAGCTCACGCCTTTCAGCCCGTACTCGAAGAAGTACCTGGGCTATGGCATCGACGGCGGCACGCTGTCCTTCGAGGCCCGCTACCAGGTGGCGGACGGCAAGCTGGACGCCAGCAACCAGATCGTGCTCAACCAGCTGCGCTTCGGCGACCGGGTCGAAAGCCCGCAGGCCACCAAGCTGCCGGTGCTGTTTGCGCTGCGCTTGCTGCGAGATTCCAACGGCGTGATCGACGTCAACGTGCCGGTGTCCGGCACGCTCGACGATCCGGAGTTCAGCGTCGCCGGCGTGGTCGGCAAGGTGGTGTTCAACATGATCAGCCGCGCGGTCACGTCGCCGTTCCGCATGCTCGGCAACCTGGTCGGGCGCGGCGAGCAGCTGCGCAGCGTCCGCTTCGATGCCGGCGAGCAGGCCCTGGACGCCACCGCCCGCGACACCCTGGATGCGCTGGCCGAGGCGCTGCGCAAGCGGCCCGGGATCAATCTGGAGATCGTCGGCCACGCCGCGCGAGACGATGACGCACCGGCCCTGCGCCGCGCCGAACTGCAGCGCCGGGTGGCCGACGCACGGCAGGCGGCGCAACGCGATTCCGGCGCGGGCGACGAGCATCCGCCGTAACCGGAGCCGGACCGGTACGCAGCCGATTTGAGCCGCGCCACTCTCGCGGCGGACTTTCCCAAGCCGCGCGACGCACAGGGGCAGCCGAGCGAACTGCCGGTGCCGGAGATGGAAAAGCTGATGCTCGCCAACCTGCCGGTGAGCGAGACGCAGCTGCAGTCGCTGGCGCAGGCGCGCGCCGAGGCCGCGCGCCGCTACCTGATCGGGCAGGCCGACATCGATCCCCAGCGCGTGTGGACGGCGCCGGCCGATAGTGCGGCCGGCGATGACGAAGGCCCGCCGGCGCCGCGCGCGCTGTTCCGCCTGCGCTGATCCAGTCGCCGCCGGGTCCGCTGGGGACCCGCCGCCGGCGGCTTTCCTCCCGATATAACCAAAGTTACTCCACCGGGGTTCTATGGTTTCGCGTCGCCTCGAAACCTAATCTGCAATCGCGCACGGGGCTTTAGCCGGACTCGAAAAGCTGGACCAAGGCAGAGAGCTGGATAGAGGGCAGCGTGCAAGGGCCAGCCGGACGATCCGTCGTCCGACCGGAATGTGCAGAGCAGACTTGTTGGAGGGACATCGTGAATACTCGTACTTATCTGAAGCAGGAAGTGGTGTTTGCCATCGCGTTGTCGCTGGGCGCAGCCGGACTGGCCGCGCCGTCGGTCGCCACCGCGGACAGCGTCAAGAGCGGCAAGGGCGAGGTCGCCCAGGTGCAGGGCCGGTCGAGCGCCAGCCAGTCGGGTGGCGGATCGGTGTCCGCAGCCGGAAACGATCACTCGGCCTTCGGCCGTGGCAATCAGTCCGGCGCGCGCATCGCCCAGAAGCGGGTCGACTCGCAGCCAAGCGCGCTGGAACTGAGCGGTCGTGGCATCACGCCCAGCCGGGCGCAGGCGCCGCGCAGCCAGCCCACCACCATGGCGGCCAACCGCTAGGCAGCATCGCAGCAGTTTGCCTCCCCCGAGGCGCCGTCATCGCGGCGGCGTTTCACAGGCCGGTTCGCTTTACCGCGGACCGGCCTTTTTCTTCTTCGCTTGCCCGCAACTCAAGAGCGTGTTAACTAGCGATCTGTTTCCGGCTTTCGTCCAGGAACACCGCGATGAACGTGCTGCTGGCCGCGCCACCCGGCGCGCTGCGCGATCGAGTCGTTGCTGTTCTGCACGAACTGTCGCCAAAGGCGACGGTGACGTATTGGACCGACCCCGTCGCGGCGCTGGCCGACGCAAAGGCGCCGAAGCCGCCGGCGCTGGTCATTCTGTCGATCGATTCGCCCGCCGATGACGGGGCCGCGGCAGTCGCCCGCTGCGCGCGGCGCTGGCCGCGCGCGCCGGTGGTCGTCGCCGGCGACGATCGCGACCCGGCGCTGATCGACAGCGTCTTCGAGGCCGGCGCCGCCGGCTACCTGCCGCAGCACTATACCGCGCAGATGATGCAGAACGCGCTGCGGCTGGTGCTCGACGGCAGCGGCTTCCGGCCGGCGGCAACCCCCGCCCCGTCCGCTGCCGAAGGCGAGGCGCCGGACTCGGGCAACCCCTACGGCCTGACCGAGCGGCAGATGGAAGTGCTGTCGCTGGCCGCGCAGGCCAAGACCAATCATGCGATCGGCGCGCAACTCGGCATCGCCGAGGGCACGGTCAAACTGCACATGAACGCGATCTTCAAGGCGCTGAATGTCGCCAGCCGCAGCGAGGCGATTCTGGTCGCGGCGCGCCTGCCCAACCTGCGCAAGCTGCAGATCGAACGCGCCGAGGATGGCGGGCTCGATCTCGAGTGGCTGCTGCCGCACATGACCCATCGCCGCCTGCCGAAAGGCAGCCGCCTGTTCAGCCAGGGCGACCCCGGCCGCGAGCTCTACTATCTGCAGCGCGGCACCGTGCGCCTGCCGGAGATCGACGCCACGCTCGGCCCCGGCGAACTGTTCGGCGAGATCGGCATCTTCTCGCCCACGCACCTCAGAACCTGCTCGGCGGTGTGCGAGACCGAGGTCGATCTCTTCAGCCTGAGCGCCGAGCAGGTCAAGCAGATCTACTACCTCAACCCGCACTTCGCGTTCTATGTCGTCAACCTGATCGCGAAGCGGCTGATGGCGGATCGGGAGCGGACGGTATAGATCTGCCGGAGCTGCAATCGGGCGACCACACCGTTCCGGGCCTTAGCCCGCTCTATATGACCAGACTCAATGAGGACGTGATACGCGCTCATCTGATAGCGAAGCCCGAAGCGTAGCCGCCAGCCCCAG
>CALJLA010000258.1 GCA_937983055.1 uncultured Pseudomonadota bacterium | reverse complement strand
CGAGATAGACGCAGTGATCCTGCGCGAGCTGCAGTTCGGAACTGTCCTCGATCACGACCACGCGTTCATCGGAGGGGATCGAAGACGAGAGCGCGTTGAGGAACGTGGTCTTGCCGGTCCCCGTTCCGCCCGCAACGACGATGTTCTTCCGCATCCGCACGGCGAGCTGCAGACCACGCCCGCCGCCTTCGCCCGCAGCATGGCCGACAACCTCGCCGAGGCGCTCGGCAACGGCCGGGTGACCGCACAGCGCACGCTGAGCATCGGCGGACGGCCGGCGCATGAGTACGTGGTCAGCGGGGGCGTCGAAGACGGCCTGCTCACCTACGTGAGCACGGTGGTCGAAGGCGAGCGCAGCCTGCACAACCTGCTCGGGTGGACCGCGAGCGCCGATTACAGCGGCCGCGGACACGTGCTACACAAGGCAATCGCCACTTTCCGCGAGTCGGCCACGCCGAGGCAAGCAAAGCAACGGGTCGACCTCACCTTTGACTGGCCGGAGCAGCTGGACTACACCACGCGCTTTCACGGCAAATCGAAAAAGCGCAGCGGCTCGTATGAACTTAAAGGCGTGTACCGCAACTCGGTGCGGCCGAGCGGCGACCATTACCTTCAGGTGCAAACGCGCGTGCAGCGCCAGGAGTACGTATCCGACAACCCCGGACGCAACGACTCGCTGCAAAAGGTGCTGGATCAGATCAGCTCGCAGGTGCCCGATTACCTGATCACCCGCGAAGGCGAGTTCGCGCAGGTGCAGGACCTCGCCGAGTTCCAGCGGCGCATGGAACGTGCGCTGTTCGACGGCCTGCCCAAGGGCGAGGCCGGCGCATCCGGCGAGATGGTACAACGCATGAAAGCGGCCCTGTCGGAGCAGTTTCTCGCCGCCGCGGCCATGGACGAATGGAACCGCTCGGTCGGCGGCTGGATCGACAGCGCCTACGTCGTCGGCGAGGTCTACCCGACCCTGGAGGAGTACATGGCCCCGGCGCTCGGCGAGCGAAACTACCCGATGCGGGTCACGCGGCAACTCGCCGGTACCGCGCCGTGCTTCGAAGGCGACACCAGCTACCGCTGCGTGCACCTCATCTATACTGGCACGGTGTCCGATGCGAGCTTTCGCGCCGACATGGCGCGCTTTCTCGAGAGCGTAGTCGGCCCGGCGGTGAAGCTGAACGACGTGGTGATCACCCGGCGCACCGACGTGATCTCCCACCCGCAGACGTTGCTGCCTTTCCGCACGGTGTCGACCGAGACCAAGACGATCACGCTCACCGACCCGACCGGCGAGGTGGTCAGCAACGAAGACCGCGAAGAAATAACCGCGATCTACAGCTACCAGGAATCCACCGCCGCGCGCTAAAGCGCGCCCGGCGAGAGACAGGCGAGGGCTGCGCTCTCGCCTTTTTTATCGTCATTCCGCAGTCGCCGGACTCGGGCCCATGCCCATTGGTTTCGGGACGCTGCAAATCCGGGGGTTTACGTTCGGCAGCAGAAATGCCAGATTGATGGCTTGCGCCTGACGCCGCCCGGGCAGGCCGCCAGCAGCGGGAGGAGAACAGAATGAACCCGGCACTTGCATTCGACCACATTCACCTCATCAGCCGCGACCCGAAGGCGGCCGCGGCGTGGTACTGCGAGATGTTCGGCGGCGAGATCGCCGCCGCGCAGCCGAATCTGCGCGGCGCGCCGCAGATCGACGTGCGCGTTGGCGGCGCGACGATCGTGATTCGCGGCTGCCGGCCCGGCGAGTCGCCGGACGACACCAACCCGATGCGCCACTTCGACGGCTTTTCGAGCCATGACGAATGGGGCACCGACCATTTCGGGTTTACCTACCGCGGCGACCTCAGGGCCTTCTGCGCCGAACTCAAGCAAAAAGGCGTGCGCATGGCGGTGGAGCCGTGGGAATTCAAGCCCGGCATGGTGCTGTGCTACGTCGCCGCGCCGGATGGCGTGAGCATCGAGCTTATCCAGGCGGCCCGCTGAGCCGGCGCGCTGCGCGCGCAGCCGGTCAGGCGCGATAGTCCTTGTCGTGCAGGCGTCCGAGCCGGCTGTCGAGCAGTTTCTCCAGCTTGTTCGCCGCACCCTGCAGCGCGTCCAGCATGTTGTCGGCGTTATTGTGCACCGCGACCGGCGCCGTGCCGGCCAGCCTGGCTTCCATGGTGCAGCCTTTGTCTCGCGCGCCATGTTTCTTGCTGTTCTCGTCGCGCAGATGCACTTCCACCCGAGTGATCTGCTCGCCGAATCGCCCGAGCGCGTCCTCGACCAATGACTGCACGCGCTGCCGCAGTTCTTCCGTGCCACGGACGTTGCTGTCTGTTTCGAGCTGGACTTGCATTTCCTACTCCCTAGTTTCAAGTTTACGCACTTAGAACGAGACCGGAGAACGAACGTTCACCACGTGCGCTGGCAAATTTTCCCGACCGGGCGGGGAGTTCTTCGCATTGCTTATGCCAAAAGCGCGAGGCGGACAACGCAGCCGCTCTTTTACCGGTCAGAGTTTTTCACGAAGAAATCCACTGCGGCGGCTGACGTTGCGTCCGGAGATCATGAATACGCCGTCGCCACGGTAGTGCACGGTCTCGGGATACTTCGGCGACGTCGCGACCTGCGCGTAAACCACCTGCCAGATGAACAGTCCGTGCCGGGAGATCTGGCTTGCATCATAGAGGCGGCATTCGAAGCTGGCGTAGCACTGCTCGATCACCGGCGCGTCCAGGCGGTGCCCGCGCGCGATCGCCAGGCCGAACTTCTCGAACTTGTCGACCTGCGTTCCACTGCAGTTCCCAATGCCGATCACGGCGTCGAGCAGCTCGCTGGTCGGCAGGTTGATCACGCACTGCCGGCTGCGCCGCGCCAGCTCGAAGCTGTGGTTGGCGTCCCAGATGTAGCAGGCGATCAGTGACGGATCGAAGCCCATGACCATGTGCCAGCCCAGGGTCATGACGTTGGCCTGGCCTTTCCAGGCCGTGGCGAGCAGCACGACCGGGCCGGGCTCGAGAAAGCGCCGCACGTTGTCCACTGGAAAACGTCGCTTGCGGTAGCGCTTGCGCGCCGGGGCGCTCATCGCCGCGCCTGGAGAAACCGGTACATGCCCTCGATGTTCATTTCCAGCCAGTCGCGGTACGCGCCCCAGTGGCTGAACTCGTCCATTTTTACGCTTCGCTTGATGTCCTCCAGCGGCTGGCCGGCGAGCATCGCGGCATTGACCCGTGCGCGCAGCAACTCAAGGTAAGTGCGATGCTCGACGATGTCGTTGCGATTGCCGAGCGTGCTATGCCCGGGGGCGAGGATGTCGAAGTCGAGGCCTTCGATCGCTTTCAGGGTGGCGATCCAGCCGTCGATGTCGGCGTCGGTCAGGTACTGATACGGCAGCCGCTTCGGCGCCACGATGTCCACCACGAACAGAGTGCGGGCCTGCGCAAAGCGCATGACCACCAGGTTGTCGCTGTGCCCCGGGCCGAAGTGGATAAGTTCGACCGACTGCCCGCCCAGGCGCAGCGTCAGCCGGTCGGTGAACGTGAGCTCGGGTACCTCGGTCGGCACGCGCTCACCGACGATGCGCGCCCGCGCATTCTCGTGGGCCACCACCGTCGCGGTATCGGCAAACACCTCGCCGCCGGAAATGTGGTCGGCGTGGCTGTGGCTGTAGATGAGATAACGCACCGGCTTGCCGGGAAAGCGCTCGGCCAGCGCCTGCTTCAGCCAGCGTGCGGCGTCGGCGTTGATCGGGTCGGTGGCGATGATGCCCGCGGAGGTCACCAGGAACACCGAGTAGTGGAACTGGTTCTGGAAGCGGTACAGGTCGCCGGCGATGCGGGTGATGGCGCGCTCGGGCCCCGACTGGGCCAAGGCGGTGGCGGCGAGGCTGGCGAACAGCAGCGCCGCGATTTGCGCGGCGCGGCGAAGGGAAATTGTCATTCGGCGATCTCCTTGCTGTCGATCGGTCGGCATGCGCGCAAACGAAGCAGGCAAGCGCAGCCTGCGGTGTGACCAGCAGCAGCGCGCCGGGTTCGCGCCGGCGCACCCGCCTTACTGCGGCTGCTCCAGGGTCGACGCGCTGTCCGTCAGCGTCAGGCGGCGCAGGTCGCGCTTGAAGCTGCGATCGTCATAGGCGCGTGCGCGATGCATGGTGCAGCGATTGTCCCAGATCACCAGGTCGTGCACGCGCCATTCGTGCGTGTACACGAACTTGCGCTGGGTGGCGTGCTCCATCAGGTCGCGGATCAGGGCCATCGCCTCCGGCCGGGGCCAGCCGTGAATCGTGCCGATGTGCGATGACAAGAATATGCTGCGCCGCCCCGAGCCCGGATGCCGGCGCACCAGCCGTTGCGGCACCGGCGCGAACTGGCGCGCCTCGTCTGCGGTCCAGGCGTCGAAACCGAGCAGCGCCCGCGAATAGATCAGCGAGTGATCGCACACCAGCGGCTCGATCAGCGCCTTGTCGGCCGCCGGCAGCGCATCCCAGGCGGCCCGCATGTCGGCGAATTCGGTCTGGCCGCCGGACGGCGGTATTACCCGCGCATGCAGCATCGAGTACTTGGCCGGGATCGGCCTGAAGCTGCTGTCGGTGTGCCACAGGCGGTTGCCGAGGTTGAACATCCGCCGCCGGTCGCCGGCGGGCAGCAGCGAGCCGTCCAGATCGAGGTTGGAAATGTCCACCATCTCGCGGTACTTCAGCCGGTGCAGGTGCTGGTCGACCACCGCCGGCGCCGGTTCGAGCGGCCCCATGGCGCGGGCAAAAGCGAGGTGCTGGTCGTCGTCCAGGGCCGGGTTTCGGAGCCCCACGACCGCGTGGTCGTCGATCGCGGCATCGAGCGCCGCCACCAGTTCAGGCGCAGGCGGCGTGCGCAGATCGAGGCCGGTGATCTCGGCGGCGAACAGCGGATGCAGCGGTCGAATGTCCAGGTTCACATGCCCGCTCCTGTGCAGGGCTCGGGTGCAATGATACGACTCGGCGCCGCGCAGGCAACGGATCCCGGCGCTGTGCCGACTAGCTTTCCGCCAGCGCCGGCCGGCGGCCGATCCAGGGCATCGCCGCCTCGAGCTGTGCGCCCAGCCGGAACAGCGTCGCCTCGTCGCCGAAGCGCGCCACCAGCTGCACCGCCAGCGGCAGTCCGCCCGCGCTCTGGCCCAGCGGGAGCATCAGCGCCGGCTGACCAGTGAGGTTGAACCACACGGTAAACGGGGAGAAGTCGAACACCCGCTGCCAGTAGGCGTCGAAGTCGTCCATCATCATGTCGAGCCAGCCCAGCTTCACCGCCGGCGAGGCAAGCCCCGGCGTCAGCAGCACGTCCCAATCCGCATGAAATGCCGCCATCTGCCGGCCGAGGCGATGCGCGGTCTGGGTGGCGCGCACATAGTCCGGCGCGGCAATCGAATCGCCGCGCCTGGCGGTAAGCCAGGTGATGCGCTCGACTTCGTCCTCGCGCGCCGGCCGGCCGGCGGTCGGATGGCCCGCCAGGTTGACGACGGTGTTCGCCGCCGCCAGCGTCAGAAAAGTCGGCACCACCGCAGCGCCGTCGATCGGCGGATCGCGCTCTTCCACCTGGTGGCCGAGGTCGATGCAGCGCTGCACGGTTTGCGACAGCAGTCGCAGGCACTCCGCGTCGATCTTCGCGCCGTTCGGTGCGCGCGCGGTCCAGGCGATTGTGAGCCTCTCGTGCTGCCTCGCTCCCTCCATCAGATACGGCTGCCGCGGCGCCGGCTCGACATAGGGGTCGCCGGCGCCTGCGCCACAGGTCGCATCCAGTAGCGCGGCGCTGTCGCGCACCGAGAGGCTTACCGCATGCTCGGTGGAGCAGCCGCCGAGGCCCTCGCCCGTGACCGGCGCGAAGGTGTTGCGGCCGCGCGTGGGCTTGAGCCCGACCAGTCCGCAACATGCCGCCGGCGCGCGGATCGATCCAAAGCCGTCGGAGGCATGCGCCATCGGCAGGATGCGCGCGGCCACGGCGGCGGCCGCGCCGCCGCTGGAGCCGCCGGAGATGTGTTCGGGGTGCCACGGGTTGCGCGTGGGACCGTGCAGCCGTGGCTCGCAGGTGAGGGACAGGCCGAGTTCGCAGGTGTTGGTGCGCCCGAAGATCACCAGGCCCGCCCGCTTGAGCCGCGACACATGCTCGCTGTCGGCGGAGGCGGGCGGTGCGTCGGCGAAGAACTTCGAGCCGCGCGTCATCTTCACGCCCGCGACGGGCGCGGTGAGATCCTTCATCAGAAACGGCACGCCGCGAAACGGCCCGTCGGGCAATCCGTCCGCGATCGCGCGACGCCCGAAGTCGTAGAGCTTCATGGTCACCGCGTTGATCGCTGTGTTGCGCGCCTCGACGCGCGCAATCGCCGCTTCCAGCAGTTCTTCCGGCGCGACCGCCTTCCGGCGCACCAGCTCCGCCAGCCCCAGCGCGTCATGGTTTTCGTATTCTTTGAATCCGCTCATGGCTGTCCTTGCGCATTGACTCGCGAATTATTGGGTCGATAGCGCGCGCTGCGCGCCCTCTGGCCGCGAGGCCGGGACGGGTCCGTGGCTGCCCGACGCGGCCGCTAGCGCACGGCCGCCTGCGGGTTCCGGCTCCCGGACAGATCGAACACCCGGGTGGTGTTGGCCGCGAACTCGTAGGTAGTATCGCCCACGCACAATGATATCGGCTGCGCCGCGCCGTCGCGGCCGCGCACCCTGAGCGTGTCGCGCGTGAGCCGCAGGTCGAGCGAAACGCCGCGATAGCGGATGCGCATGTCGAGACGGCTCATCTCCTCGGGCAGCTGCGGATTGATGCGCAGCACGTCGCCGCGCACCTCGATGCCGGTGGACACGCGCTGCACCAGGTCCACCGTGCCCGCCATGGCGCCGAGGTGCACCCCTTCCTGCGTGGTGCCCTGCTGGATGTCGCTGAAGTCGCTATGCAGCGCTTCCTCGAAAAAGCCCATCGCCCGCGGCCGGTCGGAACGGGCGAGCACCCACGAATGCACCACCCTGGACAACGTCGACCCGTGCGACGAGCGATTGGCGTAGTAGGCGACGTTGCGCGGAATGGTTTCGTATTCGAACGCATACCCGAGGCGCTCGAACAGGGCACCGAGCTCTTCCGAGGAAAACAGGTAAAAGAGCATCAGCACGTCGGCCTGCTTCGAAAGCCGGTAGCGGTTCGGGGTATCGCCCTCCGCCTCGAGAATCAGATCGAGACGCTGGATATTGCCGTAGCGGTCGCGGTAACGCTCCCAATCCAGTTCCGCCAGCGTCTCGTAACCTTCGAACTGGCTGATGATGCCGTCGTCGTGGAAGGGCACGAACATCCGCCGGCTGATGTCCTCCCAGCGGGCGATCTCTTCAGCCGTCAGCCCAAGCTGGACGGTCAGCTCGGAGCGGCGCATTTCCGACAGCCGCTCAAGCACATCCAGGGCGCGGCACAGCACCCACACCGCCATCACGTTGGTGTAGGCATTGTTGTTCAGGCCCGGCTCCTTTGCCTCCGGGTAGCCTTCGTGGAACTCGTCCGGGCCCATCACGCCGCGGATCTCGTAGCGCCCGCGCGCCTCGTTGAATGTCGCGAGGCTCGACCAGAAGCCGGCGATCTCGAGGATCAGCTCCGCGCCGTAGCAGTGCAGGAACTCGACATCGCGGGTCACCTGGAAGTACTGCCAGACGTTGTAGGCCACGGCGCTGCCCACGTGACGCTGCAGGTAGGAGTTGTCGCGCACCCAGCGCTGGGAGCGCGGATTGAGGTTGAAGTCCTGCGTTTCTTCCTGGCCGTCGCTGCCGCTCTGCCAGGGAAACATCGCGCCCCGCAAGCCTGCCCGGCGCGCCGACGCTCGCGCCTCGCCCAGGCGCCGGTAGCGGTACATCAGCAGCGCGCGCGTGATCTCCGGCATGCGATGGTTGAAAAAAGGAAAGATGAACAGTTCGTCCCAGAAGATGTGCCCCTGGTAGGCCTCGCCAGTCCAGCCGCGCGCCGGCACGCCTATATCGAGGCCGATCGAATTGGGCGACACGGTCTGCAGCAGGTGCAGCATGTTCAGGCGCAGCAGCATCAGCACGTTCAGTCCGTAACCGGGGTCGGCCAGCTGGATGTGTACGTCGAACCGCCGCCACAGATGCTTCCACGCCAGCCCGTGCTCGGCCGCCAGCCGGTCGAATCCGTCCGCACGCGCGATGGCCTTGCGCGCCTGCAGGCCGCACTCGGAAACCGCGTGATCGCGCGAAGTGTAAAGGGAGGCGACTTTCTCCAGTACCAGGGTTTCCCCCCGGGCCAGCTCGGCGTCGAACTGCTGGCCGATGACGCCGGCGGCTTCCACCCGTTCGCGCGGCGTCTCCAGCGGCCGCCCCTCGACGGCGGCACGGGTGCGCGCCGCCTGGGCGACCTGCAGTTTCGACTGGCTGGTGCGCACCTGCAGGCACACGGTCTCGTCGTCGACGACTTCCGCCGCCACCGGTTCGAGGTGGCGGTTGTTGAACTTGCGGTACAGCGCCGCGCCCGCGTTGACCACGCGCCCGTCGAGGGTCGAGCGCACGCTCACCCGTCCCGACCAGTTTTGCGCGGTCAGCGAAAGCTCCAGCGCGCACAGGTGCATGTCGGCCATCGATACCAGGCGTCGCTCGCGCAGCAGGCTGCGCCGCCCGGCGCCATCCTCGAATTCCACCTGCCGCAGCAGCAGACCGCGCTTCAGGTCGAGTTCCTGCCGATAACCGAGCAGCGTCACCGCGGCTTCGTCGAACCACGGTCCGTCATCGATGCGAAACGACAGGGGCAGCCAGTTGGGAAGATTGACGAGATCCTCGTTCTCGACGACGCGCCCGGCAATATCGGTGGTCAGGCGGTTGTAGCCGCAGGCAAGGTAGGTGCCCGGGTAGCGGGTGCCGTCCGCGGCGGCCCAGGGGGCGGCGCCTCGCGTCGCGAAGTAGCCGTTGCCGAGCGTGCACAGCGCTTCGCGGATGCCTTCGCGCGCAGAGTCGAACCGCTCGAACACCAGGGACCAGGCCGAAGGCGGCTCCTCCGCGATTTCCACCTGGGCGAGCTGCGTCACGACCGCGTCGGCGCCCGCCTCGCGCAGCGCCTGCGCGCGCCCGCCGCGATCGACGCCGATCACGCAGCCGAACCCGCCGGCGCGTCCGGCCTCGACGCCGGCCACCGCATCTTCGACGACCACGGCGCGCGCAGCGTCCACGCGCAAGCGCCGCGCCCCCTCGAGAAAGGCGTCCGGCGCCGGTTTGCCCCTGAGCTTGAGGCGGCTTACGTCGGTGCCGTCCACCCGGGTGTCGAACAGATCGGCGATGCCTGCGGCGTCCAGCACCGCCGCGCAGTTGTTGCTGGACGAAACGACGGCGGTGCGCACCTCGCGCGCGCGCAGATCACGGACCAGCGCGACCGCCGGTCCGTATACCTCCACGCCCTGCTCCTCCACCTGCTGGTGGAAGTAGGCGTCCTTCAGGTTGCCGAGCGCGCACACCGTTCCGGCCTCCGGCCCGTCCGCGGGATCGCCGAACGGCAGGCGAATGCCGCGCGAGGCGAGAAAGGACTGAACGCCGTCGTAGCGCGGCTTGCCGTCGACATAGCGACGGTAGTCGGCCTCGATGTCGAATGGCACGAAGTCGGTTCCGCTGGCAGCGGCGTGGCGCTGCAGGAAACCGTCGAACAGCTTCTTCCAGGCCGCGGCATGCACGTCGGCCGTCCTCGTCAGCACGCCGTCCAGATCGAACAGCACCGCGTCATAGTCGCGCGGAGACAGCGTGACGACGACTTTCGTCGCGTCCTTCGCCTGGTGCGTCGGATGCACCGTTTCGCCTCCTGTCCTCGAATCGGTTGGGTCGCGCCCGCCGCCTGCGGCTTTCTGACCGGCGACGGCCGGGTGCACCGGTTCCGGTGCGTGATTTCTGCGCCCGCGGCGCAGGCGCCTTGCTTAATCCTAATGCCGGTAACCGCGACGCGTTTGACCCTGGACAAACGGCAGGCGCACGCCCCGGTCCGGCGACCGGCCGGTGTAGCATGCCGAATCCCCAGCGAATCCACAGGGAGCCGTCCATGCCTGAGTCCGAGGCCGCATCTGCCGACCAATCAGCGGCGCATCCGCCGGAACTTGGCTCGCGGCTGGTGGAAACGGCGAAGCTCGCCTGGTCGCCGACCCGATTCCCCGGGATCGAAGTGAAGGTGCTGTACGAGAACAAGGACAGCGGACTGCTCACCGCGCTGTTTCGCTGGCAGCCGGGTGCGGTGCTGCCGCTGCACGAGCATGTCGCGCTGGAGCAGACATACGTACTCGAAGGCAGCCTGGAAGATGACGACGGCGTGGTGACTGCCGGCAATTATGTCGCCCGCCCGGCGGGCAGCCGGCATATCGCCCGGGCGCCGCAGGGCGCGACGATACTGGCGTTCTTCCTGAGGCCGAACGTCTTTCTCGGCGAGCATGGCGAGCGCGAAGTGTACGACAGCGGCAGTGGCCGGCGCTGATCGCGGAAGACAATTCGACGCGACGCAGGCATTCGGCCTGAGACCGGGGTTCCGGCTCATGTTGGCGGCAAAGAAATGAGGCTGCTGGCTGCGGCCGGGTACGGTTCGCCGTCGGCATCGCGGTTCCGCCCGGGCGCTGCCTGCCCATGGCATCGCGCGGCCGGCGTCTTCGATTACACCTGACCAGACGGCCGCATCGCGCTAGCGGGCATCATCCGCGTCCGGCAATGCCGGCAACCTGAGCGTAAAGCGACTGCCGCGACCTACCGTACTCTCCACCGAAACCGCGCCGTTATGCTTTTCGACGACTGCCTTTACGATGGCGAGTCCGAGCCCGGCACCGTGCCGCTGAGAAGCATCCGGCGCCAGGCGCGTGAAGCGGCGGAAGAGCTTGTCGAGTCCGTCCTGCGGAATACCCGGCCCGGAGTCCACAACAGTGCACTCGAACGCGTTGTCTCTACGCGCGATACCCAGTCGAACCAGGCCGCCCTCGGGGCTGTGCCTGATTGCGTTGTCAAGGAGGTTGATGACGGCGCGCTCAAGCAGTTCCGCGTCGCCGAGCACCGGTGCGTAGTCGGTTTGGAAATCTCGAACCAGTTCGATCGATCGAGATTGCGCCGAGGGCAGGCAATTCCCGATGCCGTCCTCGCAAACGTTGACCAGATTGACTTCCTCGCGTCGCACCTCCTCGACGCTCTCGGCTCTCGCCAGCCACAGAAAACTCTCGGCAAGTTCCAGCGCGCGCCTGGCATAACGGTCGACTTCGCCGGCGGGCAACTCCACCGATTCGCCGTGCGCGCGGGCACGGGCGTTGTGCGCGGCCGCGAGCATCGAGAACAAAGGCGAGCGAATATCATGCGACAGAAACGCAAGCGTTTCGCGTCGCTGGCGTTCCGCGGCCCTGAGCGCCGAGATGTCGGTCAGGTTGACGATCAGGCCTTCCGGCTTTTCTCCGGAAAGCCGCAGCGGCGCAATCAACAACAACAGCCTGCGCCCGTCGACGGCTGTAATTTCGGCGCGCAGGATCTCCGTCGGCAGACCGCCGGCAACCGCGTCGCGTACCGATGGCGGATCGACGCGCGCAAAGCGGTCGAGTATTTCCACAAGGCCGACCCCGATCTGGCTGCGAGGCGTGTCGCTGCAGAGAAATTCTTCAGCGAGGGCGTTGCCGATGACGACGTGACCGTTGCTGTCGGTAACCAGGACGCCGTTTGCCATCTGTTCCAGCGCCTCGCGAATGAAGCGCCGCAGGCGGTCGAGCCTGAGAGATGCCTCTTCGACGTCGTGCAAGCGCGCTGCGACCGGGTCGTCGATGCGATGCTTCTCAACCGGCTTCGCAATCCATTCCGGCATCGCGCTGAGCTGCTCGCGAAGACGAACCAGGCTGCGGTCCAGATGACGCATGGCTGCCTCCAGCCGCATCAGGCTGACCAGCGGATAGGCGAGCAGAATCGGAACCGCGGTGGAAAGAAACGGCAGCCAGATTCTGCCTATCGCGAGCAACGCTGACGATGTCGCAATGATCAGAATCATCGCGCCGCTAACCACGCCGAAGCCCCAACCCGGCGGTAGCAGGACGACCAGCAGCCCTACCGCAGCCGGCAGCAGGATCGCCGACAACGTTCTAACCGACCTGTCTGCAGGGAGTATCGCACCGGTCGTTCGCAGCGCGGAAAGCACATTGGCGATGAGTTCCACGCCCGGCATTGGTTGGGTGTAACCGGAAACCGGTGTCGGCAGGACGTCGCCCAGGCCAGCTGCCGTGACACCGACCAGCACCGTCTTTCCGGAGAACGTTCCGGGTGCAAATTCACCGGCGATGACCTGGGATGCAGACACGCGCGAGAAGTGGCCCGGCGGACCCAGGAAAGGAATCAGAACATGTAGCCGACGCACGATTACATACGGCGAACTGCCCCGCGCGCCGGCCGCTCCGCGAGAGAGCTGCGCGGCTCGTTCCGGGTCCAGACGCTCCAGCAAGGCGAGTGAAAGATGCGGCCACCGTGCGGAGCCAACGCCTTCGAAAAGATAAATGCTGCGCACCACGCCGTCCGGGTCGATCTCGGCGCCGACGTGCCCCAGGCCGGCCGCCGCGTTAGCCAGCCGCGCGATCGGCGGCGTTTCGAGCGGCTGACCGCGAAGCCGGGTCTGCTCGATCAACACCGGCAGCACGACGTTTCCGGCAGCCTCAATCGATCTCGCCAGCGACAGGTCATGGGTAGCCCGGATTCGGTCGGGCTCGGCAAACAGGATATCCAGGCCGATGGCTTTGGCGCCGTCGCTTCGCAAACGATCGAGCACGTCTGCATGCAGCGCGCGCGGCCAGGGCCATCGCCCGTGACGGCTAAGGCTTGCCTCGTCGACGGCGACGATGACGATATCCTGCGGCGCCGGCCGCGAGCCAAACCATAGCAGCCGATCGTAGACGGCCAGGTCCCAACGCCAGAACGGATCCCAGCTCAATATTGCCCAGCCAAGCAGGCCCAGTACTGCCGGCAACAGGATCAGCCGCACATGTCCGAGAATCGCAGACGAGATCAACCAGACGCGATCCTATAGAAGGAACAACTATTGAAGACGCTCGCAAGGATGCCATCAAAGCCTACTGCCTTGCCGGCGTTTCGACGACGAACCGTAAAGCTGGCCCGAAGGCCCCAGTATAGCCGTCCGTGTCGATGACTCTGACCCGTGCGAAGTAGCTTCCCACGTGCTGGAGTTGCACGGTCAGCTCCGGCTCCTGCGTCTGCTCCTCAGCGACGAGTTCCAGAAACGTCGCATCCATGGCAATTCGAACCTGATAGCGCGCCCCCGGGATATCTGCGGATGACCAGCGTATTGTGACCCCTTTCGATGGAGCCTCGGCAGACTCGATGGTCGGTGCCGGAGGTTCCTCTTTGCATACCAAGCGTGCTGGCGCCGAAGACGCGCCGAAACGGTAGTGCTCGTCACGGCCGGTCACCTGCCATTCGTAAGTCCCGGGCGCCAATACCGGTTGCAGGCGGTAACGCGTATCCGTGAGGTCGCTCGCATCAACAATGACAGTGCGTGACGGCTCTGCCTTTCGCAACACGAACCAATACGCGCTTGCGCGCTCAGCGGCAATCCACTCGAAGTTCATCGGGCAAGCACGCGAGACTGTTCCGTCGGCGGGAGCCAGAAGGCGCGGCGCCGACGGAGGCGGCGCCAACACAGTGATAGCAGCGGTGGGCCCGAACCGGCCCGTGTAGCCGTCAGCATCGACAACCCTGGCGCGCGCGAAGTACCTTCCCGGTTCAATTTGGTCCCAATGCATCTCGGCAACAGCTACACGCGCCTGCTGCACCATCTGGCCGAATGCCTCGTCACGCGCAAGCTGAACGTCATAGCGCGTGTCGATCTCATCAATCGTCCGCCAGCGCAGCAAGATCGTGTTGCCTTGCGCGGTCGACGTCACAAATTCCGGAACTGGCGGCTCCGCCTTGCATACCCAGCGCCTTGGCTCTGACGCCGCCCCGACTTGTCCATACTGATCGCGCGCCGATACCGCCCACTCGTAGGTGCCCGAGACCAAAGGCGCCTCCAGCGTAAACGTCGTCTGCTTGAGCGCCGTTGCCTCGAATACCACAGTGTCCAGATCGCCGGCATCGCGAATCGTCAATTGATAGTCGGCTGCACGCTCTGTGGCGGACCACTCGAAACTATCGACGCAGGTGCGCGTGACCTTTGCGTCGACGGGCTGCAGTGCGAGTGGCGCGGAGGGCGCAAGCGGCAACGGCACGACGACCGCTCGCGCGCCACTGAACGGACTTTCCTCACCGTCAGCATCGATGGTGCGCAGGCGTAGGTAATAAGTTCCGGGCAGCAGGTTCTGGATCGTCCACTGATCAGCGTCAACCGTCTGATCCTGCACCACGGATTGAAAGTCCCGATCCGTGGCGAGCTGCAGGCGGACCCGCTCCTGCGGACTCCTTCGTTTCCATTGCACCACGCCCGATGTTATCGCTCCGGCCGCGTCGCTCAGGATGGGTGATTGCGGCGGATCCTTGACCCTGAAAGCCGATGGCGCAGAGGTTTCGCCCCAGATTCCTCGTGCATCGAGCGCAGCAAGCTTCCACGTGTAATTGCCCTGGTCGATGAGCATTGGCAACGCAAGCTCCGGCTTTTCGGTTTCCCACCGGCCCACGCGTTGACCGTCGTCCGCGTTGAACAGCGTCAGCCTGTAGCGCTTTGCGCCGGCCAGTTCGGGCCATGCGAAATGCGGGGTGCGCACGCGCTCGATACCCGAGGGCGGCGGCGAGCCGGGTTTCGGCGCTGGCAACAGCGCCTGCACGCGAATTGCACGCATTGCGTCGAAACCTTCCAGTTCGACCGAATCAATTCCACGCACCGCAAGCTGGTATTCGCCGTTGGCAATATCGTCCAGGATCAACTCCGTCTCCTGGACGACGAATTCGCGAACCTGCCCGGGCTGATTCGCGCCTGGGATCAGCCGCAGGCGATAACTCATGGCATCCTTGATTGCCGGCCAAGCAAATCGCACCGGGAGAAGCCTGAACACGTCACCGTAAGGGGGCAGCGCCGGCGCAGGTAACAGGGGACGTGGCTTCAGCGGCGGTTTGCCGGTTTCGGCGAGCGTACCGAATCCGGCCGGCACCGCGACATCGACGCCGCTCGCTGCCAGGCTGATCGCCCCGTCGATTACCTCGCTGCGCATCACCTTTCTTTCGGGCACGGCACTGGCGCGAAAATCAGTTCCGCGCACTGCCGCGGTAGCGCTCGGTGTCTCGATTTCGAAACGCGAGCCCGGCCCGACGAACGGCACGACCCTTATTTGCGAGCGCCCACGCTGCAACCGCAGGCGCGTATCGACCATGCCGGTCGTGGCGAGCGTGCTGAGTGCATCCAGGGCCATGTTCGAGTTTTCGCTGAGTTCCAACTCGCTTCCGTCAGCGAACTGAAGCTTGAGGGACGCATTCCTGCCGACCGACAATCTGCTCCCGGCGCCAAGCTTCATGCCATTCTTGAGCGGCGTCACTCCTGCTGACGACAGAAGCTGCGCGTCGCCACGCACCTCGAGAACAGTTGCCTGTGCCGGCTGACGCTTGAGCCAGCCGACCGGAATGCGCACGCGGTCGCCAGGCTGCAGTCGACGCGGATCAGAAATCGAGTTGTGCCGGACCATGCGCCGCCAGTCCCTCGGGTCGAACAGCAGTTCGCGCGCAACCGAAACAAGGGTATCGCCGGGGCGCAGTACGTAGATCCAGTCGGGTCCATCCTCGGCTGCCCGTACACCTGCTGCGATCCAGCACCCCACAAGCGCAACAGCAAGGCGAATCAGCGCCTCGTGCAGAATACTGCGCGACGCATCGACTGACTTAGATCGGGCCCTCGCCCGTGTGCTCGAGCCGATAACCATAGCTGTAAACAGACGACAGCCGCCAGCCGCGCTCTGGGTAGAGCGCGAGCTTCACGCGGATGCGACTGACATGGGTGTCTACGGTACGAGTATTCAGTTCCGGGTTTGTTCCCCACACGTGCGACAGAAGCTGCTTGCGGGCGAAGAGACTTCCGAGATTCCGTATCAGGAACAGCACGAGATCGAACTCCCTGTCCGTGAGCGTCACCGGTTCGTCATTCAGGTGAACAGTGCGCGCGGTCGGATCCACCCGCAATCCGCCGACATCGATGATTGCTTCCCGACCGCGGCTCTGTGCGCGCCTGAGCAAGGCACGCACGCGGGCGACGGTCTGCAAGCGCGAAACCGGCTTTGTCATGTAGTCGTCTGCGCCGGCCTCGAGTGCGCTGCAGATGTCCTGCTCGGCATCCCTCGCGGTGATGAACATCACGGGTGGCCGCGCGCTTTGTCCACCCCGCAGCGTCCCCAAGACATCCGGTCCGGAGGTGTCCGGAAGATTCCAGTCGAATATCAGAAGGTCAAAGACCTCTTTCGGCAACGCGTCCATCAGTTGTTGCCCAGACCCGAAGACCCGGCACTCAAATCCGGTTTCCTCAAGCCAGCGCTTCACCATCTCGGCCTGAGCGAGATCGTCCTCCAGCAGTGCGACACGTGCGTTGGCATATGACTGCATAGGTTTATCGGTTCTGTTGAGTCTCAGTTGATTACAGGTGACCGGTCCAGAGCTATGCGCCCGCTGTTTGCATTCTCCCCGTTGCGACGACCTGGATAACTGTTTGCTCCCTGCGTTCTCGTCCTTGTGTATGCCGATTCTCCCACCCGTCAGGCCTGAGTGCACGCATCGCGGAGTCGCGTTTCACGTTAGTTTGCAGTTAGACACAGTCCGGACCGCGGAGCGAAACTCACATCGCGAGTTTGCAATATCTTGCATTCAAGCGGGCAAACGGTCTTTAGAGTTTGTTTCGCAGGCACGGATGAACGCAAGGCACTTCGCTCGATCGACGGATGCAATCCGCAAGCGGACCATGCTGCTTCTTATTAGCCGTGAGCAGTCCTGCCTCAGATCAATCAGATCAGAAGAGGAGGTATCCAATGCAGCAGCAAACCATGTTCAGGCTTTCCATGATGGCGGCCGCCCTGACGGCTGCGCTTTCCGGATGCGCAAGCATCATTCCTCAGTCCCAGGCCCGGACTTCGATGGAGAAGGCCGACGCAATGCACAGGGTCGAGGACGGCCTGAAGGCGAAGACGACGAACGTCGTGTCGAGGGACTGGCACGAACCGAAGGCGCAACCCGCGGCCTACGAGGGCGCAGCCTTGAAGGAGCCGGCACCGGCCAGGCCGGATATCGTCATGCCGCCGCTTCCAACCGCAAAGGCGGGGGAGTGTTATGCGCGCGCATGGAACGAGCCGGTTTACGACATCCGCAACGAGAGACGCATCAAGCAGGCCGCCAGCGAGCGTATCGAGGTCATTCCGGCGCGCTACGAAGTGGTACAGGAACAGGTGCTGGTCAAGGAGGCGTCCAAGGAGTACCAGGTAATTCCGGCCGAATACGAAACCGTCAAGGAACGCGTGATGGTGAAGCCCGCGTACACCAAGACAGTGGAGATCCCGGCGACATACGACACGTTCAGCGAGCAGGTACTGGTACGGCCGGCCTACACGACCTGGAAACCCGGCGATAACGGGGGCATTACCAAGATCGACGAGGAGACCGGTGAACTGATGTGCCTTGTCGAGGTGCCGGCTGAGTACAAGACGGTAACCAAGAAGGTGGTCCGCACCCCGGCCAGTACCAAGACGATCGAGATTGCCGCCGAATATGCGGAAGTCGAGAAGCGTGTCCTCAAGACACCCGAGCGCACGGTCGTCAAGGAGATTCCGGCGAAGTATGAAATGCGCGAAGTCACGAAGCTCGTTGAGCCCGCACGGGAAGCGCGTATCCCTGTGCCCGCGATGTATGAGGAGGTCCCGACCAAGGTTCTGGTGTCGGACGGCTCGTATGAGTGGCGCTCGGTGCTGTGCGAAACCAACGCGACCGAGGCCAAGATCTCCGAGATCCAGCAGGCGCTGAAGGCCCGCGGCTACTATGCCGGCGAGATCGACGGCAAGCTCGGGCCTCTGACGCTCGACGCCGTGCAGGCGTTTGAGAAGGACAACAATCTTCCGGTTGATCGGTTCGTCAACATCGAAACCGTCACCGCGCTAGGCGTCAGCCCGAAGTAGGGTTTGCCCCTTCCCCGGGAAACTTTGGCCGTGCCCGATGGCACGGCCTTTTTTTGTAACCGGGACAGGCTCGTGGCCCGAACGCGGGTTCGGGCGAAGCCCTCTTGCAGGATTCGACCTCTACAGACGGTCTCAGTGCGTTGCCGGGCTGAGCGGAAGCCGCCCGTGGCGCTCGCGCGCCGGTATGACCGATACGGGCACGGCAAGCGCCTCAGTCGGTGACACGGCACTTTCCACCGGCTCGCCCTTCTTCCTGAGCGCGTCGACGAGGGCCTCCCAGGCGAGGACTGCTCCGGGCTCATCCTTGACCCACGCGCGCGCGGCGCGCGCCATACCTTGCCAATCTCTGTCTGCTTCGAAGGTGGCAACCTTCAGGAAGGGCGGCTGATCATCGTGTTTGCGCATCCAGAACGGTATCGTGTCCGGGTCGGCTGAAGCAGTGGAGTATGGCAGCGTGCCGATCCAATCTGCAGGGATCGCGAAGAAAGACACTCCGTCTGCTCCGCGACGAAAGAAGGTGATGATTCCGACGAGCCGCGCATTGCGATCGAACAATCCACCACCCGATGCACCCGGACTGAACGCCGCCGACGTGAGGACGACATATGCGACAGGGTACGGTAACAGCGCGGTGATTAACCCGCGCGAGAGACTCTTGCGGACACCGCCACTGAAACCGATGGCAACCACTTCGTCGCCGACTCTCAAGCTGCGCGAGCTGCCGAGCTGCGCGGGCAATGCCGTCAGACTGCCTGTTGCGAGAACACACAGGTCTGCCGCGACATCCGAATCGTTCGGTTCAGCGAGCAGAAGTTGCGGCCCGTCGATCACGGCGGTCGACTGCGCGCCTCGAGTGACATGACAATTTGTAACAACGCGCCCGGCGGGCAGGACCACGCCGGAGCCGTGGGATGAACCGCGACCGGCGACTGCGGCATTGATTCGGACCACGCTCGCTGCAGCCTTTGCGTAGCCGTCCTGGTCGCCGGAGAACGCCCGATCACAATTGGTCAGCGGCAACAACGCCGCAAGAAAGATGGAAAATCGCCCAAGCATCACGGATACCTTCCATTAACATTCAGATATCCTCCCGGGTGCGCAGCCTTTTCTTGTTCTGCGCGCCGCGCAAGGTTACGGTGCGCTGTCAGACAGCCTTGCAACCCGATGCGCCGGCGCCAGCCCGTTCCCCGCTTGCCCGCGAGATTACGAAGCGGTGTGGCAGTGCTTGATCAGACCGCAAGCAAGCGTTGTGCCCAAGCGCGCGCTGAGACGCAGATCGATCGCTTTTCTTTCACGTGTGCACCTGGTCGACGCGGGCGAGCGTCGACACTATCGGACGCAATCACATGCGTCCTGGATCGGGTTCCGCGACCTGCAATGAACCTTCTTTCTTGGCCCGCAACTCACGCTGTTCACCAGTGGTTGCCAACGCACGTGCCGGCAACATCGAAGATGCTGCTGCGACAGGCCCGGCGCAGGCGCAATCGAACGCGCAGATCATGGATGATTGCCTGACGGCCGATTCGACTACCATTCGAACGGCGAATGGGCATGCCACAACTATCCACAGGCCGCGCTGGCCGCACCACCCGATTTCAGAAATCAGAACCCGAGCACTTCCTTTTTCTTCGCCGAAAACAGACTCTGCAGAGCAACGGCATGGATGCATTACCCTCGCCACGGAAGCGGGCCGCACAGGCACACCGGTACAAGTCTGAACACTCCGGGGGAGACCGATGATTGCATGGCTGAAGGAGCTGAACTCGCGCGAGCGCAAGACGCTGATCGCCGCAACCGGCGGCTGGGCCACCGACTCGGTCGATGTGATGGTGTTCGTGTACGTGGTGCCCACCCTGATGGCGCTGTGGGGCATGTCCAAGGTGGAGGCCGGCTGGATCACCACCGCGACCGTGCTGAGCTCGGCGGTCGGCGGCTGGCTCGCCGGCGTGCTGGCGGACCGCTTCGGGCGGGTGCGGGTGCTGCAGTTGACCATCGCCTGGTTCGCGTTCTTCACCTTCGTATGCGGCTTCACCCAGAGTTTCGAGCAATTGCTGGTGGCGCGGGCGCTGCAGGGCCTGGGCTTCGGCGGGGAATGGGCGGTGGGCTCGGTGCTGATCGGCGAGATGATCCGGCCGCAGCATCGCGGCAAGGCGGTCGGCACGGTGCAAAGCGGCTGGGCGATCGGGTGGGCGGTGGCCAACCTGCTTTTCCTGCTGCTGTATTCGCTGCTGCCGGAGGAATGGGCGTGGCGCGCGCTGTTCTGGTCGGGCATCCTGCCGGCGCTGCTGGTGCTCTACATCCGCCGCAACGTGCCGGAGCCGGACGTCTACCGCGCCACCCGCGAGGAATCGGAACGTCGCGGCAGCCACTTTCTCGAGATCTTCTCGCGCGGCCTGCTGCCGGTCACCGTGCTCACCAGCCTGATGATCACCGGCATGATGGCCGGGTACTACGCGGTGTTCTTCTGGCTGCCGACGTTTCTCAAGGCCGAGCGCGGGCTGTCGGTGCTGAACACCGGCCTGTACACCTTCGTGGTGATCTTCGGATCGTTCGCCGGCTACATCGCGGCCGCCTATCTCGCCGATCACCTCGGCCGCAAGCAGACCTTCTTCCTGTTCGCGACCGGCTCAGCGCTGATCGCCATCGGCTACACCCAGATTCCGATCACCGACGCGATGATGCTGTTTCTGGGTTTCCCGCTGGGCTTCTTCGTCTCCGGCAACTTCAGCGGCTGCGGCCCGTTTCTGACCGAACTGTATCCCAGCCGGGTGCGCGGCTCGGGCCAGGGTTTCGTCTATAACTTCGGCCGCGGCGTGAGCGCATTTTCCACGCCGCTGGTGGGCTATCTCGCCAGCAGCATGACGCTGGGCAAAGCGATCGGCGTCGTGGCGATCGCCGGCTTCGCGGTGGTGATTCTGGCGGTGTCGCTGCTGCCGGAAACCCGCGGCAAGGTGCTGGAGGTTTACGATTGACTGGATCGGTGCCCAGTGCTCTGAGCACTGAGCACTGCCTTTTTTCGTTCTTGAGACCTCCCCATGCCCCTCATAGAAGCCGGCAACGGTGCGATTCACTACGATGTCTGCGACATTGTTCCGCCCTGGATCGGGCAACCCGAGACCATCGTCTTCCACCACGGCATCGCCGCCAACACCCACCTTTGGACCGACTGGCTGCCGGTGCTGGCAACGCGCTACCGACTGGTGCGCTTCGACATGCGCGGCTTCGGCCGCTCGGCGGTTCCGGCTGGGGATTTCCGCTGGTCGTTCGACGGCCTGGTCGACGACCTGCTGAAGGTCGCCGACGCGGCTGAGGCGCCGCGTTTTCACCTGGTCGGCGAATCGATCGGCGGCACGGTCGCCCTCGCCTGCGCGCTCCGCGCCCCGCGACGGCTGCTCAGCCTGACGCTGTCCAACGCCGCCGGACGCGGCGGGCTGGTGTCGAACGTAGCGAACTGGCGCGAAGTGGTCGACAGGGAGGGCCAGGCCGGCTGGGCAACGCGGCTGATGGAATCGCGCTTTCATCCGGGCGCGCTCGACCCGGCGCGGCACGCCTGGTATCAAGAACTGCACGAGACGTGCTCGATGGACGCCACCCTGGCGTTGGCCGACCTGCTGCTCGAAGCGGACCTGACGCCGCGCCTGGGTAAGATCGGACTGCCCACGCTGCTGCTATGCCCGCAGTCGAGCCCATTCATTCCGCTGGATGTGATGGCGCAGATGCGCACCGCGATCCCGGATTACGAGCTGCAGGTGTTCGCGCACTCGAAACACGGTCTGCCGGTTTCGCACGGCCGTGCCTGCGCGCAGACGCTGGCCGACTTTCTCGCCCGCCGCTGCGGCTGAATCCGGCGGCGACCCTTCCGCCGCGCGCTGGAGTAGGATTAAACGACTCGCGCATGGGTGGCGAGAGCGATTCCAGACAAACCGCAAGGAGGAGATCCATGGCCAAGAGTGCAGGCGAAGCCGTCTATCGCGTCACTGAAGTCATCGGGACCAGCACCAAGTCCTGGGAAGATGCCGCGGCCAACGCGGTCGCCACCGCATCGAAGTCGCTGCGCGACCTGCGCATCGCGGAAGTGGTCAAGATGGACATGAAGGTCGAGGGCGGCAAGATCGTCGCCTTCCGCACCCGCGTGCTGCTGTCATTCAAGTACGACGGCTGACCGCACCGACAGCGCGAAGGGAGCGCGCTACACGCGCGCCCCCTTCGCGTCGGACTTGCAGGCATTGCCTGCCGTGGCCGATGCGACCAGCCGCGGCCGGGCCGCGACTTCTCTTGACTGGATTATTTCTGGACTAATCGTTCCAGATATGATCCAATGCCGGTCATGGCACGAACCAAGCAGTTCGACCGGCATGCGGTACTCGACGGGGCAATGGCGCTGTTCTGGACGCGCGGCTACCACGCGACCAGCATCCAGGACCTCGTCGATCACCTCGGCGTGAACCGGCAAAGCCTGTACGACACCTTCGGCGGCAAGGACGAGTTGTACCGTGCGGCGCTGGAGCGCTACCGCGATCGGCAGGCGCTGCCGCTGCGTCGCGCACTGATGCGCGACGGCCCCGTTCGCGACGTGCTGCGCGAAAGCTTCGGCCTGCTCATTTCCGAGCTGCTGAACAATGACGGCAGAGGCTGCCTGATGACCAATACCGCGACCGAGCTGGCCGCGCAGAACGAGGCGATGTTTCGATTGTGCTCGGCGAATGCCCGCGAGCAGGAAGCGCTGTTCGCCGGGCTGCTGGCGCGGGCCCAGGCGGCCGGCGAGATCGGGGCCGATCGCCCGGTGATTCCGCTTGCGCGATTCCTCGTATCCACCGTCAACGGCCTGAGCGTCACAGCCAAAGCCACGCGCGATCGCAAGATGCTCGAGGACAAAGTTGTTTCCCGTGACTTCGAGGCCCTGGC
>CALJLA010000257.1 GCA_937983055.1 uncultured Pseudomonadota bacterium | reverse complement strand
GCCCATCGAGAACTTCGAGCCGGACGAACCCTGCGACGGCGTGCTGTGCTGGGACGCGCTGTTTCACCTCGGGCGTGCGCGGCACGCCCCGCTACTCGCCCGCATCAGCCGCGCGCTCCCGCCCGGCGGGCGGCTGATGCTCACGCTGGGCGGCTCGGCGCATCCCGCGTTCACCGATACCATGTTTGGCCGGCCGTTCTTCTACGATTCGCTGACGCCGGAGCAGACGCTCAGCACACTGCGCGAACTCGGCTTCACGATGCAGGTGGCCGAGTATCTCAACCCACCCACCGGCGGCCGGGACAAGGGGCGTTACGCCATCGTCGCGCGTAAGACCTGACGGCGCAGCCTGGTGCTGGCGTTGCCGCAGCGGCTTGGTTACGCTCACACAATCGATTGCCGGCCCAACCCGAGGACAACTCCGTGTACATCCCGAAACACTTCGAAGAGCACGACACCGGCGTGCTGCACGCACTGATCGAGGCCCATCCGTTCGGCGCTTGGGTCACGCAGGCGGAGGGCTCGCTGCGGGTAAACCACCTGCCGTTCCTGATCGACAGGACCCGCGGCGAATTCGGCACCCTGCTTGGCCATGTGGCGCGGGCGAATCCGGTGTGGCGCGAGTTCTCGCGGGATGCCGAGTCGGTGGTGATCTTTCAGGGGCCCAACGGCTATGTCACGCCGTCGTGGTATCCGAGCAAGCGGGCCCACGGCAAGGTGGTGCCGACCTGGAACTACGCGGTGGTGCATGTGCATGGCATGCCGCGCATCGTCGAAGACCGCGACCGGCTGCTGGCGCTTGTCACCGCCCTGACGAACCGCCACGAGTCGGTGCGTGCCGACCCCTGGCAGGTATCGGATGCGCCGCCCGACTTTGTCGACAGCATGCTGAAAGCCATTGTCGGCATCGAGATGCCGGTCGCGAAGCTCGTCGGCAAGTGGAAAACCAGCCAGAACCGGCCGATGGAAGACCGGCACGGCGTGATCGCCGGCCTGCAGCAGCGCGCCGACCCCGATGCGCGCGAGATGGCCGAGATGATCCGGCGCCACGCCGGCGCGGCCGACGACTGAGTACTCGACGCGACGGCCGGCCTACTTCGCGGGCTTGGCCTGCCCCGGCGGCGGCGGCGCGAACATGTCCGACAGCGCATCGTTGCGCGACAGCGCGTCGCGCTCGCGCTCGCTCAGTTCCGCGGCGGCGGGCTCGGCCGCCGCCGGCGCCGGCTGGCGATCGTGCAGCGTCGCCTGCAGCGCCGCCAGATCCCTGTGCCCGAGCACGCTGCGCACATGCAGGTCGCGCTGCGGGAAGGGAATCTCGATGCCGTACTTCGCGAGCGCGGTCTCGATCGCCCAGCAGTAAGCCGCGTGCACCGTCGCCGGCCGCTTGGTGGCCTCCGGCGTGAGCCATACCACCAGCTCGAAGTTCAGGCTGCTGTCGCCGAAGCCAACCAGCCACACCTGCGGCCCGCGGCTGGCGGGCTCGTTCAGGGTGAACGGCACCGCTGCGGCGGCCTCGAGGCCCGCCTTCTTCACCAGCTCCTTGTCGCTGCCGTAGGCAACGCCGAAGGGAATGCGCACCCGGCGCACCACGTCGCGCAGCGTCCAGTTGGTGACCTTGCCGCTGACCAGCATCGAGTTCGGCACGATCACGTCGATGTTGTCGTTGGTGGTGATGCGCGTGCTGCGGATGCTGATCTCGTTGACCATGCCGGCGACGCCGTCTTCCAGCTCGACGAAGTCGCCGACCTTGATGCTCTGCTCGAACAGCAGGATCACGCCCGAGATGAAGTTGTTCACCACCTGCTGCATGCCGAAGCCCAGGCCAACGCCAAGCGCGCTCATGAACAGGGTGAACTTGCCGACGTCGATGCCGAGGAAGGTCAGCCCGACCAGGAAACCCACCAGCAGCAGGAAATAGTGGCTGAGCCGCGCCACCGTGTAGAACATCGGCCTGAAGCTCGGCTGCCCGCGCCGCGACAGGCGGATCAGCGCCTTCTGGACGATGCGCGAGACCAGCCACGCGATGAGCACCACACCCACCGCTTCCAGCAGGCGAAGGGCGGTGACGGCATTGCCGCCCAGCGAGAACAGGACGGCATCGAGAAAAGGCATGGAGTCAGGCATGGGTGAAGGGTTGGCGGATCAGGTATGCCGCCTCGCGCCGGCGGCGCGAAGCCGATAGTGCCGCACTATACTTCAGCGCCATGCACGCGGATTTGAACCACGTCAATGCAGGCGACGCCGGCCTCCGGCCCGGGCTGCGCGCCGCCTGGCGCGATTTCGTCTGCCCGCTCGCCCGGGTGACTGGCCCATGGTAAGGCTGGGCATCGACCTGGGCGGCACCAAAACCGAGATCATCGCCCTCGACGCATCCGGCCGCGAGCTGTTGCGGCGGCGCGTCGCCACCCGGCGCGACGACTACGAGGCCACCCTGGAAACCATCGCCACGCTGGTCGCCGATGCCGAGCGCGAGCTCGGCGAACGCGGCACGCTCGGCATTGGCACGCCCGGCGCCATCGCGCCGTCGACCGGGCTGCTGCGCAATTCGAATTCCACCTGGCTCAATGGCCGGCCGCTGCTGCACGACCTGATGCGACGGCTGCGGCGTAACCTGCGCATCGAGAACGACGCCAACTGCTTCGCCCTGTCGGAAGCCACCGACGGCGCCGGTGCCGGCCACCCGGTGGTGTTCGGCGTGATTCTCGGCACCGGCGTAGGCGGTGGCATCGTTGCCAACGGCCGGCTGCTGACCGGCCCCAACCGCATCGCCGGCGAGTGGGGCCACAACCCCTTGCCCTGGCCGCGCGACGACGAACGCCCGGGCCCGGCCTGTTATTGCGGCCGGCGCGGCTGCATCGAGACCTTTCTTTCCGGCCCGGGCCTCGCCCGCGACCATGCGCTGCGCAACGGCATCGAGCTTTCGGGCGAGGCGCTGGTGGCGGCCGCCGCCCAGGGCGAAGCCTGCAGCCTCGCGAGCCTGGAGCGCTACGAAGAACGGCTGGCGCGCGCGCTGGCGCATGTGATCAACCTGCTCGACCCGGATGCCATCGTGCTGGGCGGCGGCCTGTCGAACATCGCCCGCTGGTACGAGCACGTGCCCCGCTTGTGGGGCGAGTGGATTTTTGCCGACCGCGTCGACACCGTGCTGCTGCGCAATCTGCACGGCGATTCAAGCGGCGTGCGCGGCGCGGCGTGGCTGGGAGCCTGACGCTCGCAGCGCGGGTGCGGCGTCGGCCGCAAGAACGCGCGCCGGAACTCGCCGGCGCCGCACCGGTCTTCCCGAACATGGCGCGCCCGCCGTTCGCCCGTTCCAGAACCAGATTGCCCGGAGCCGACATGATCCGACTGCCTGTCTTCACGATGCTTGCCGCGCTGCTCACCGCCGCTGCGATGGCGCCCGCTTCCGCCGGCGCGCAGTCGGGCGTGGCGCCGCTCGATGCGCGGCTCACCGGGTACGGTTACCCGTATGCGGTCAGCGTTCGCACCTTCGAGTCGCAGAACGAACGGCTGGAGATGGCCTACATGGACGTCAGGCCGGCGGCCGGCCGCGCCAACGGCCGCAGCGTGCTGCTGCTGCACGGCAAGAATTTCAGCGGCGCATACTGGGCCGACACCTTCGCTGCACTGGTGCGTGAGGGCTACCGGGTGATCGCGCCCGACCAGATCGGCTTCGGCAAGTCCAGCAAGCCGCGCCATTTCCAGTTTTCGTTTCAGGAGCTGGCGACCCATACCCGCGCGCTGCTGGCGGCGCTCGGCGTCGAGTCCTCCACCGTGGTCGGGCATTCAATGGGCGGCATGCTCGCCACCCGCTATGCCCTGATGTATCCGCAGCACACCGACGCGCTGGTGCTGGTGAACCCGATCGGGCTGGAGGACTGGAAAACCGTGGTGCCGTACGAGACCGTCAACCAGCTCTACCGCGGCGAGCTGAAGAAAACGCCCGCCTCGGTCCGGGAATACATGCGCAAGGCCTACTTCGACGGCACCTGGAAGCCGACCTACGATCCCCTGGTGGAGATCCAGGGCGGCTGGACGCTGGGGCCGCACCACGACCTTACCGCCTGGGTGTCGGCGCTCACCGCCGACATGATCTTCACGCAGCCGGTGGTGTACGAGTTTCTGCAGCTGCGCGCGCCCACGCTGCTGATCATCGGCACCCGCGACCGCACCGCGCTCGGCCGCAATCGCGTGCCGCCCGAGGTGGCCGCCACGCTCGGCAACTACGACGTGCTCGGCAAGCGCATCGCTTCGGCCATCCGCGACGCCGAGCTGGTGGAACTCGACGACGTCGGCCACGTGCCGCAGTACGAAGCATTCGACCGCTACATCGCCGCGCTGAGCGGTTTCCTTCAGCGGCGCGCGCGCTGAGCACGCCCAGTGTCATGCGGCGGTTCGGCCTGCTGCTCGTCCTGCTGCCGGCGCTGGCGGCCGCGCAAGAGAGCGCGATGAGCGCGCCGGGCGCCGCCGAACAGAGCGTGTGCGGCTTTCTCAAGGAGCCGTTCACCTTTTGGCTGTGGAGCCGCGCGGCCGGCAGCCCGAATGCCGACGCCGCGAAGCGCCTGCCCAACGCGGAATCGATCACGTACCGCACGCGCGACGCCCGCGAGCTGCGCGGCTACCGGCTGAGCGCGCGCGCGCCGGACGGGCGCACCCGCGGCGCGCTGCTGGTGGCCCAGGGCAACGCCATGCTGGCCGACCAGCTGCTCTCCACCCTCGACCGCTTCGCCGCCGCCGGCTACGACGTCTACATCTTCGATTACAGAGGGTACGGCCGCTCCGAGGGCCGCCCGCGGCTCAAGGCCATTGTCGGCGACTATGCGGAACTGCATCGTCGCTTCATCGCCCCGGTCGACGGCACCCGGCTGGGCTACGGCATCTCGTTCGGCGGCATCGTGCTGATGAACGTGGCGGGCGGCGGCGCCGTGTTCGACCGAGCGGCGATCGACGGCACGCCGGCGCGGGTGTCGCCGCACGGCTGCCCGGTGGGCTATGACCCGGTCGAGCATCTGCCGGGCCGGGCCGGTGGCTGGCTGTTCGTCGGCGGCGAGCGCGATCGCGTGGTGCCGTTGGCGGATTCCGCAGAGATGCTCGATGCCGCGCGCGCCCGCGGCGCCCGCGTCGAGATCGGCGCCGAGTTCGCGCATCCCTTCATGGACCCGGCCTATGACACCCATCAGCGCCGGCTCGCCCTGATCGAGCGCTTTCTCGCCGGCCGGTAGCGGCCAGGGCGGCCGCCGGGGCCCGAGGGCCTCGCGATTGCGCCGCGCCCGCGATGCCGTTATCTTGCGCCCGGTACGGTTCAAGCGGGCGGTCATGCGACCGCCCGCACCGGTTGATCGGGAAAGACCGCCGCGCCGATGAAATACGTGATCACCGTCGAGTTCGTGCTGAACGAGAATGCGTTGCAGCGCTTCATGCCGCTGATGCTCGCCAACGCCAAAGCATCGCTCGAGCGCGAGCCGGGCTGCGAGCGCTTCGACGTGCTGCAGAAGACCGGCAAGCCGAACGAGATACTGCTCTACGAGATCTACACCGACCGGGCGGCGTTCGATGCCCATCTGGCCAGCGCGCATTTCAAGGAGTTCAACGTTGCCACGGCGGCGATGATCCGCGACAAGCGCATCGTCGAGCTGGCGTACCTGAACGATCAGGGCAAATGACGGACGAAGACTTTCTCTCGCTGTGCGAGCGGCTGCGCCGGATGGGCACTGCCGTCACCAGCGACGTGCTGGGCGAGATGGGGCTGCGCAACCAGGTGCTGTCCAGCACCATTCGGCCGCTGGGCGAGCCGGTCGTCGCCGGCCCGGCGTTTTGCGTGCGCGGTGAGCGCACCGACAAGCCGCACCGCATCGCCTTCGAAATGGACCGGCAGTTAAGCACCGATGCGATCGTCGTGCTCGCCACCGGCGAGTACCAGGAGAGCGCAGTCATCGGCGGCAACATCGCCCTGTCATTCCGCCTTCACGGCGCGCAGGCGGTGGTCACCGACGGCGGCATCCGCGATGGCGGCGAATTCGCCGAGGCCGGGCTGCCGGTGTTCTGCCGCTTTCGCAGCCCGCTGGCGCCGAAGGGGCGCTGGAGCTACACGGAAATCGGACAGGCGGTGACGCTGCCGGGTCAGGCCGGCGCGGCCGTGACCGTGCGGCCGGGCGACATCTTGCACGGCGACGGCGATGGCCTCGTCGTCGTGCCGCGCGAGCACCTGGCGCAGGTGGTGCGCGACGCCGAGGAAGTGGACCGTATCGAAAACCGCATCAAGCAGGCCTTGCGAGACGGCGCCGACCGCGAGGCGGCTTATGCGGACAATCCGCGGTTCGCGCACATCCGTAAGCCCGAACCATCGCGCTGAGCGCCGCAACGGACGGCGCCCGCGCACTGCTGCCGCAGGGAGCACGCCGATGACTGTTGCCAGCCCACTGCCCCGTCTTCGCCCCGATCCGATACCCGCGATTCACCCGGAGCCCGAGTACCGCGCAAGCGGGCAGCGCGCCGAGTGGTACCTGCAGATGAAGTCCGCCCTGCAGGTGCCATGGATGGGCGTGGTGACAATGGCGTATGCCCACTATCCGGCGTTCTTCGCCGAGCTGTGGCGCGGCCTGCAGCCGCTGGTGTCGACCACCCAGTTCGTGCAGGCATCGCGTGCGCTGCGCGCGCAGGCGGAGCAGCTGGCCGCGGCGCTCGAGCCGCCGTCGATCACGCAGCGCCTGCACGCGCTGGGCTATGCCGGGCGCGAGCTGGATCAAATCCGCGACACGATCGAGGTGTTCTCGCACGGCAACTATCCGTACCTGCTGATCGCATCGCTTGCCCGGCTGCTGCTGGAAGGCGGCGAGCCGCAGGGCAGCCCGGAAGCCACCCGATTCGCCGGCCGGCACGCGCCGGATGTCGATGTCGCGCTCACGCTGATGGAGCCCCACCATGTCGACGGCCCGACCCGGGCGCTGTATGCGGACATCAGATCGACGCTGGGGCTGCCCTTCGTCAACACCGATTACCGCGCGCTGGCGCGCTGGCCGAGTTACTTCGCGCTGGCGTGGACCGAGATCAGGCCGCTAGTGACGAGCCCCGGTCACGCGTCGGCCTGCCAGGCGGTGCACGAGCGCGCGCTCGGCATGGTGGCCCGGGAGCTGCCCAATCCGGGCGTGCTGTCCGCCGAAGCGCTGCGCGCCGCCGCCGGCGCCGATGCACCGCTGGAAGAGATCCTGGCGGTGGCCCGCCTGTTCCAGTGGCTGCTGCCCGGGCTGGTGATCAACGTGGCGCTGCTGGAGCGTCAGCTCGCGCGCTGAGGCCGCGTTCGCCCGGAATCGCTTGCTTCCGCCAGAATCGAGAGGCACCGCTGCTTGAGCGGCTGCAAGGCATCGCGCGCGGCGGCCAGCTCGGCGCCCGAAAGTTCGTGCAGCATGACCGGATAAGGGGGTGCCAGCTCCACGGCGATATACGCGAAGCGCGCCCGCGCGCCGGTGAGCGCTTCGACCGCCTCGAGATAATGCGCGGCCTGGTAGTCGTAGCGCAGCCGCTCGCGCTGACGCGCGAACGCGTCGGCGCGGCAGTCGGTGGTGGTTTTCACGTCGAGCACGATTTCGCGCGTGAAACAGTCGGGCCGCGCCTTCCACTGACCGCCGCCCGCGCCCCAGTAGATGGACAATTCCTTCTCGCCCTCGTCAAGCCAGCGCCTGAGCGGCGCCGCCTGATAGCCGAGCACCGCGTCGCGCGCCTTGCGCAGCGCGACCCACTGCAGCACGTCCAGCCACTCGCGCGCCATCGCCTCGTCTTCGCTCACCTCCGCCCCGCGCGGTACCGAACCGTCCAGCACCAGGTATTGACGCTCGAAGGTTTCCGGCTCCAGCAGCAGCGCATGCAGCGCCTCGCCCATCACCGAGCCCTCGAAGCGCGGCCCGGTCTGCATGTCGAGCGCCGCGTCGCCAAAGCGCTCGAGCCGCCGCAGCTGCGAGCTGGAAATGTATTCGCGGTTCGCCAGGTAATCGGCGAGCGGCTCGCGGCGGGAGAAAGCGGCGGCAGCGCCTGCCTGCGCGGAGATCATGTGGAATTCAGCGGAATCGGATGCGATGAACTCGTGCTGCGTACTGCGTGCTGCGTGCTGCGTGACCGCGTGGCCCCATTTCGCATGGCGGCCGCGACCGAGGCACGAGCACGCGCGCTCCACACCGAACGACGCGACCCTATGCGCAAGTCCGTCTTTCCACGCAGCACACAGCACACAGCACGCAGCACCTTCCTTACTCCCCGACGAGCCATTCCACCGACCACCCTCCGGCACCGTCCGGGGCGAGCGCCTGGTGCAGCCACGCCAGCGCCGGTCGCAGGACAGCATCGAGCTGATACGGCGCGTTGACGACGAGCATCGCGCTGCCACGCAGGCTGCCCTGCCAGCCGTCCGGCTGCACCGAGAGCTCGAGCTTGAGGATCTTGCGGATGCCGGTTTCCTCGATCGAACGTTCGAAGCCGCGCACCGCGACGGGCTCCATCAGCGGATACCAGAGCGCGTAGACACCGACGGCAAAGCGTCGGCAGGCCTGCGCCAGGGCATCGGCCAGCCGTGCGTACTCGCCCGCCCGGTCGAAGGACGAATCGATGAGTATCAGCCCGCGCCGCTCGGGTGGCGGCAGCAGCGCCTTCAGCGCCTGGTAGCCGTCCATCAGGCGCACCTGCACCTGGCGGTCGTGCGCGAACAGCTCGGCGAGTTCGGCGCACTCGCGCTTGTTGAGCTCGGTCAGCACCATGCGGTCGCCCTGGCGCAGCAGCCTGCGCACCAGCCGGGGTGACCCCGGATAGAAACGCAGTCGCCTGTCGGCGTTCTCGGCGGCCAGGGCCTCGAGGTACGGCGCGACAGCCGCCGGCGCGTCGGTCCGCCCCCAGACCCGGACTACGCCGTCGCGGAACTCGGCGTTCTTCTGCGCCCATTCATGCGACAGGTCGTAGCGGCCGCTGCCCGCGTGGGTATCGAGGTAGACGAAA
>CALJLA010000256.1 GCA_937983055.1 uncultured Pseudomonadota bacterium | reverse complement strand
GGTCGACCCGAGCGCCCGGGTGCTCGCGTCCGCGTCGACGCTCGAGCCGGATGTGCGCAAGTCGCTGCCGAACGGCGGCAACGTGAAGGCTGCCACGCTGGTGGGCAAACGCATCGCCGAAAAGGCAAAGGCCCAGGGTGTCGAGCAGGTCGCGTTCGACCGCTCCGGCTACAGGTATCACGGTCGGGTCAAGGCGCTCGCTGACGCGGCGCGCGAAGCCGGACTGAAGTTCTGAGGATCTGAAGATGGCCAGAATGCAACAGCAGGCAGATGACCGTGGAGACGGCCTCCGTGAAAAGATGGTGGCGGTCAACCGCGTCACCAAGGTCGTGAAAGGCGGCCGCGTCCTCGGCTTCGCCGCACTGGCGGTAGTGGGCGACGGCGACGGCGGCATCGGCATGGGCAAAGGCAAGGCGCGTGAAGTGCCCGTTGCGGTCCAGAAGGCTATGGAAGAGGCCCGTCGCAAGATGGTGAAGGTGTCGCTCAAGAACGGCACGCTGCACCACGCGGTGGTCGGAGAGCACGGCGCGGCGAAGGTGTTCATGCAGCCGGCGTCCGGGGGTACCGGCAGCATCGCCGGCGGCCCGATGCGCGCCATATTCGAGGTGATGGGCGTTACGAACGTGCTTGCCAAGTCGTTCGGGTCGTCCAACCCCTACAACGTCGTGCGGGCCACGCTAAACGGCCTGACTGCCACCAGCACGCCGGCCGAGATCGCCATGAAGCGGGGCAAGTCGGTGGAAGAAATCCTGGGATAAGCCAATGGCCGAATCACGTAAACGTCAGAGCGCCGGCCAGACCGGCGATGCCTCCGCGGCGGCCAAGAAGCCGCGTGCGAAGAAGGCCGCGGGCAAGGCTGCGACCAGTGCGGCAGGCAAGCGGGTGCGCGTCACGCTGGTGCGCAGCGTGATCGGCACGCGCGAGTCGCACCGGGCGACCGTGCTCGGGCTCGGCCTCAAGCGCATTCGCCAGAGCGTCGAACTGGAAGACACGCCGGCCGTGCGCGGCATGATCAACAAGGTGAGCTACCTCCTGAGGGTGGAGGCTTAAATGAAGCTGAACGAACTCAAGCCGGCCGAAGGGTCCAAGCGTCCGCGCAAGCGGGTGGGCCGCGGCATCGGCAGCGGAACGGGCAAGACGGCGGGGCGCGGACACAAGGGCCAGCGCGCCCGTTCGGGTGGTTACCACAAGGTTGGCTTTGAAGGCGGCCAGATGCCGCTCGCGCGCCGCCTGCCGAAGCGTGGTTTCACCTCGTTGAGCCGTGACGACAACGCGCAGGTCCGCCTGTCGGACCTGAACAAGATCAAGGGCGAGGAGGTCGATCTGCTGGTGCTCAAGCAGGCCGGCATCCTGGCGAACCGCGTGGTGTCGGCCAAAGTCATACTGGCCGGCAAGATCGAGAAGAAGCTCAAGGTTCGCGGCCTGGGCGTAACGAAGGGCGCGCGTGCCGCCATCGAGGCGGCGGGCGGCAGCATCGAGGGCTAGTCACTTGGCACAGGAAGGCATGCTCGGCATATCAGGACGGTTCGGCGACCTCAAGCGCCGCCTCCTGTTTCTGCTCGGAGCACTGATCGTCTACCGGATCGGCGCGCATGTGCCCGTGCCGGGGATCGATCCCGACCAGCTGCAGGAGCTGTTCCGCTCGCAGCAGGGCGGCATCCTGGACATGTTCAACATGTTCTCCGGGGGCGCGCTGTCGCGCTTCACGATCTTCGCGCTCGGCATCATGCCGTACATTTCGGCGTCGATCATCATGCAGCTGCTTACCGTGGTCGTGCCGCACCTCGAGCAGCTGAAGAAGGAAGGCGAGGCGGGCCGCCGGAAAATTACCCAGTACACTCGCTACGGCACCTTGGTGCTGGCAACTTTCCAGGCGCTCGGCATCGCCATCGCGCTGGAATCGCAGCAGGGCCTGGTGATCGAGCCCGGCCTGATGTTCCGCTTCACTGCGCTCGTCACCCTTGTGACCGGAACGATGTTCCTGATGTGGCTGGGCGAGCAGATCACCGAGCGCGGCATCGGCAACGGCATTTCGCTGATCATCTTCGCGGGCATTGCGGCCGGTCTTCCGCAGGCGGTTGGCGGCACCCTGGAGCTCGCGCGCACCGGCACCTTCTCCATCCCGATGGTGCTTGTGCTCCTGATTGGCGCGGTGTTGGTGACCGGGTTTGTGGTGTTCGTCGAACGTGGGCAGCGAAAGATCCTGGTCAACTACGCCAAGCGCCAGGTCGGTCGCAAGGTCTACGGCGGGCAGAGCTCGCACCTGCCGCTCAAGCTGAATATGTCCGGCGTGATTCCGCCGATCTTCGCGTCGTCGATCATTCTGTTTCCGGCCACGCTGGCCGGGTGGTTCGGCACCAGCGAGAGCGTGTACTGGCTGCGCGACATCAGCGGCCTGCTGCATCCGGGGCAGCCGGTGTACGTGCTGCTGTACGCGGCCGCGATCATATTCTTCTGCTTCTTTTACACCGCGCTGGTGTTCAATCCCCGCGAGACGGCCGAGAACCTGAAGAAGGGCGGCGCATTCGTTCCGGGAATCCGTCCGGGCGAGCAGACCGCCAAGTACATCGAAAAGATCATCATGCGGCTGACCCTCGTCGGGGCGATCTACGTGACATCGGTGTGTCTGTTGCCCGAGTTTCTGATCGTCAAGTGGAATGTGCCGTTCTATTTCGGCGGCACGAGCCTGCTGATCATCGTGGTCGTGACCATGGACTTCATGGCCCAGGTGCAGGCCTACGTAATGTCGCACCAGTACGAGAGCTTGTTGAAAAAAGCCAGTTTCAAGGGCGGGATGTTCCCGACACGGTAGCGAGCCCGGGTCGAATGGCCAAGGAAGACACGATCCAGATGCAGGGCGAAGTGCTTGAAACCCTGCCCAACGCAACGTTTCGCGTGCAATTGGAAAATGGCCATGTTGTGCTCGGGCACATTTCCGGAAAGATGCGGATGCACTACATCCGGATCCTTCCGGGCGACAAGGTAACGGTTGAACTGACGCCCTACGACCTGACCAAGGGCAGGATCGTTTTCAGGGCGAAGTAGGAATCAGACGTAGAAAATGGCGCCGGAAGGCGCGAGGGAGAACGAAATGCGCGTACAGGCATCGGTCAAGAAACTGTGTCGGCACTGCAAGATCGTCCGCCGCAAGAACGTGGTGCGGGTGATCTGCACCGACGACCCGCGCCACAAGCAGCGCCAGGGCTAACCGCGCGAACAGCGCAAGACGGAAGCAGGAAGACTTATGGCTCGCATCGCCGGAGTAAACATCCCGAACCAGCAGCACGCGTGGGTCGCGCTGACCGCCATCTATGGCATTGGGCGGTCGACCGCGCTTCAGATCTGCGCCATCGCCGGCATCGTGCCGTCGACCAAGATCAAGGAGCTGACCGACGCGCAGATGGAAAAGCTGCGTGAACAGGTCGCCAAGTACACGGTCGAAGGGGACCTGCGCCGCGAAGTGTCGATGAACATCAAGCGGTTGATGGACCTCGGCTCCTATCGCGGCTCGCGCCATCGCCGGGGTCTGCCGGTGCGCGGGCAGAGAACCCGCACCAATGCACGCACCCGCAAGGGCCCCCGCAAGGCCGCCATCAAGACCGGCGGCGGCGTGCCTGCGAAGAAATAACCGGATTTGACGCAAGGATTCTAAATGGCAAAGGCAACCACCACTCGGGTTCGCAAGAAGGTCAAGAAGAATGTCGCGGAAGGCATTGCGCACATTCACGCTTCCTTCAACAACACGATCGTGATGATTACCGACCGGCAGGGCAACGCGCTCGCCTGGGCGACGTCCGGCGCGAGCGGCTTCAAGGGATCTCGCAAGAGCACGCCGTTCGCGGCCCAGATCGCCGCCGAGCAGGCGGGTCGGGCGGCGCAGGAATTCGGCGTGAAAAACCTCGAGGTGCGCATCAAGGGGCCGGGACCGGGACGCGAGTCTGCAGTGCGGGCGCTGAACGCCGTCGGCTTCAAGATCACCAGTATCTCGGACGTGACCCCGATTCCCCACAACGGCTGCCGTCCGCCGAAGAAGCGTCGGATTTAAGGAGAGTAGAACGTGGCCAGAAACCTCGACGCCAAGTGCCGCCAGTGCCGCCGCGAAGGCGAGAAGCTGTTTCTCAAGGGCGAGAAGTGCTTCACCGACAAGTGCGCGATCGAACGCCGTTCCTACGCGCCCGGTCAGCACGGGCAGAAGAACACGCGCATCTCCGACTTCGGTCGCCAGCTCCGTGAAAAGCAGAAGGTGCGCCGAATCTACGGCGTGCTGGAACGCCAGTTCCGCAAGGGCTATAAGGAGGCCTCCCGCCAGAAGGGCGTGACCGGCGAGGCCCTGCTGCAGGGGCTGGAGCGGCGCCTCGACTCGGTTGTCTACCGCATGGGCTTTGGCGCTTCCAGGAGCGAGGCGCGCCAGGTCGTCAGGCACAACGCCATCCTGGTCAACGGCAAGCGCGTGAACATTCCCTCATACCAGGTGCGCGTGGGCGACGTGGTGGAAGTCAGCGAGAAAGCCAGGCAGCAGCTTCGCATCAAGGCGGCTGCCGAGGCAGCCGAGGGCCGCGGTTTCCCCGAGTGGGTCGAGGTCGATATCAAGGCGCTCAAGGGCACGTTCAAGGCGATGCCGCAGCGCTCCGAGCTTTCCTCGACGATCAACGAATCGGCGGTGGTCGAGCTTTATTCCAAGTAGTTCCCTGTGCCCGCCTGGCGCCGCGTCGCCGGGATTGGCCACTTTTGGAACTTTGTAGAGGATCTAGTCTATGCAAAGCAGCTTCCTGAAGCCGCGAATCATCGATGTTCAATCGGTCGGACCGTATCATGCAAAGGTCACGATGGAGCCTTTCGAGCGCGGCTACGGACATACCCTGGGCAATGCGTTGCGCAGGGTCCTGCTGTCTTCGATGCCAGGCTTTGCGCCCACCGAGGTCAAGATCGGCGGCGTGCTGCACGAGTACTCCACGATCGAGGGCGTTCAGGAAGACGTGGTCGACTTGCTGCTGAACCTGAAGGGCGTCGTACTCAAGCTTCACAATCGCGAAGAAGCGCTGCTCAATCTCAAGAAGCAGGGCGAGGGCCTGATTCGGGCGTCGGACATCGAATCGACCCACGACGTCGAGTTGGTGAGTCCCGCCCATCTCAGTGCTCATCTCGCGCCGTGCTGCAAGACCGACATGCAGATCAAGTTCGAGGCGGGCCGCTGCTACATTCCCGCGACCACGCGGCAGACCCTGAAGGAAGGCCGCAGCATCGGCAACATCATGCTCGACGCCTCGTTCAGCCCGGTGAAGCGCGTCAGCTACGCGGTCGAGAGCGCGCGCGTGGAACAGCGCACCGACCTCGACAAGCTGATCATCGACATCGAAACGAACGGCGTCGTGGAGCCGGAAGAGGCCATCCGCTATGCCGCCCGCGTGCTGATGGAGCAGCTGTCCAGCTTTGCCGACCTGAAGGGCACGCCGGCGCCGGTGGAAGCGCCCAAGACCCCGCAGGTCGACCCGATCCTGCTGCGCCCGGTCGACGATCTCGAGCTGACGGTGCGCTCGGCAAACTGCCTTAAGGCCGAGAACATCTACTACATCGGCGACCTGATCCAGCGCACCGAGACCGAATTGCTCAAGACGCCGAATCTGGGGCGCAAGTCACTCAACGAGATCAAGGAAGTCCTCGCCGCGCGCGGGCTGACCCTCGGCATGAAGCTCGAGAACTGGCCGCCGGCGGGGCTGGAGAAGGTCTGACGCGGCGTTTGCAGGGCGGCGATCCGGGGGCTCAACGCTGCCCGGAAACCGAAGGTTGCAGTACGCGCTGAATGCGCGAAGATGGCCGGGCTCCGCCTGACGGGGCGGCGGTGTCAAACAGGTTGAACAGGGATACAGGAACACGAAAATGCGTCATCGACTCGGACTGCGCAAACTGAACCGCACGAGCGCGCATCGTGAAGCGATGCTTCGAAACATGGCCAACTCGCTCATCCGCCACGAGGTCATCAAGACCACGCTGCCGAAAGCGAAGGAACTGCGCCGCGTGGTCGAACCGATCATCACCCTGGGGAAAGCGCCCTCGCTGTCCAACCGCAGGCTGGCCTTCGCCCGCCTGCGCGATCGTGAAATGGTCACGAAGCTGTTCAACGAGCTCGGGCCACGCTTCGCGAAGCGCCCCGGTGGCTACCTGCGCATCCTGAAGTTCGGCTTCAGGCAGGGCGACAATGCGCCGATGGCGCTGGTCGAGCTGCTCGACAGGCCGGAGGCCGGCAGCGAGGAAACGGCCGCGGAGAAAGCAAAATCCTGAAGCGGCGCGGGCGGGCGCCGGCCCGCCGCTCGTAGGTGCAGCATCGGAAAGGCCGGGTTTCACCCGGCCTTTTTTGTTGCCGCTCGTCGCAGAGCTTCCGGCGCTAGGCGGTGCGCACCAATGCCTGACGGTGCAGCAGTTCGTCCAGGTCTTCCGGCGCCGAGGGGCGGCTGACGAGATAGCCCTGGATCAGGTCGCAGCCCCGGTCGCGCAGGAAATCGAGCTGCTTTTCGTACTCCACGCCTTCGGCGACGACGGTCAGATTCAGGCTGTGCGCCATGGCGATGATCGCGCTGATCAGCGCCGCGTCGCCGGCATCGTCGGGCGCGTCCTTCAGGAAAGTTCGGTCGATCTTCAGCGTGTCGAGGGGAAAACGCTTCAGATAGGCCAGCGACGAGTAGCCCGTGCCGAAATCGTCCATCGCCAGGCGCACGCCCATTTCCTTCAGGCGGCGCAGCGTGATCTGAGTGGCGTCCAGATTCTCCATCAGCATGCTTTCCGTGACCTCGAGCTCCAGGCAGTGCGCCGGAATCTCGAGCCTGCGCAGAGCGTCGCCCACCGAGCGCAGCAGCTTCGGCTGCCGGAAATGCGGTCCGGCGATGTTCACCGCCATGCCGAGGTTGGCGTAGCCCCGGCTCTGCCAGGCACGAACCTGCCGGCAGGCCTGTTCCAGCACCCACTCCCCGATGGGTACGATCAGGCCGATCTCTTCCGCGATCGGAATGAACTGGCTCGGGCCGACCACGCCGAGCTCCGGGTGTTTCCAGCGCACCAAGGCCTCGACCCCTACCACGGAGCCGGTCTTGGCCTCGACCTTCGGCTGATAATGCACGGTGAGCTCGTTTCTATCCAGGGCGCGCCGAAGCTGTGCCTCCATCGAGAGTTTTTCCAGCGCGCGCGAGTTCATCGTGCGGCCGTAGAACTGGTAGTTGGCGCGGCCCTGCTCTTTCGCGTAGTGCATAGCGGTATCCGCGTTTCGCATCAGCACGTCCGGGCTGTCGCCGTCGCTGGGGAAGAGGGATATGCCGATGCTCGCGGTCACGAAGATCTCCTGATCGCCAACGCGGAAGGGTGCGCGCAGCATTTCCAGCAGCCGATGCGCCACCTTTGCTGCGTCATGGAAGTGACCGAGCTCGACCAGCAGCAGGCTGAATTCGTCTCCACCCAGCCGGGCAATGTGACCGTCTATGCCGGGTTCGGCCCTCGCGACTTCGTCGCCGCCGCGCACGCTGTCGATAAGGCGATGCGAAATCGCCTGCAGCAACTCGTCGCCGACCTGATGGCCAAGCGTGTCGTTGATGCGCTTGAACTGGTCGATGTCCAGCGACAGCACCGCGAGCTGGCGCTCGTGGCGCCGCGCGAGGACCAGCGTTCGCTGGAGTTGTTCCAGGAAAAACTGCCGGTTTGGCAGACTGGTGAGGCCGTCATAGTACGCCAGGTACCGGATCTGCTCCTCGGCGCGCTTGCGTTCGGTCACGTCCTGAATCGTGCCCGACAGGACTCTGACCGGTGCGCTGCCTCTGTGCACTCCGCGCAGATGGACATGGCGGACGCTGCCGTCCGCGAGGCACAGCCGGTTGAAAAGATCCAGCTCGCCCCCCTCGTGCACCAGCCCGTCGATCTGCGCCCGGGTCGCCGCCTGCTCCGCCGGATCGACGCGTTGCAGGTAACCGTCGAGACCGGAGGCTTCCCCGGCCTTAAGGCCCAGAATACGCAGCGCCTCTTCCGACCAGCCGAAATGGCCGCGGAGAAGATCCCACTCCCAGCTGCCGAGACAGGCGATCTTCTGCGCCTCGGCCAGTGTTTCCTGGCTGCGCGACAGGGCGTCAAGCGTGTGCGCCGCGCGCAGCATGTACCTCACGCGATGCCCGAGCACGCCCCAACTGATAGGCTTGCTGATGAAATCGGTGGCGCCGGCCTCGAAAGCCTTGTTGATGGACTCGAGATCGTCCAGGCCTGTCAGCATCAGCACCGGCGTACGCGACCCCTGCGGCAACGCGCGCAGCGCGGCGCAGGCGGCAAACCCGTCCATCTCCGGCATCATCACGTCGAGCAGCACGATGTCCGGTGCCAGCGCCGGAAAACTTTCGAGCGCCTGGCGTCCGTCCGCTGCCTCGTGCACGACCAGTCCGTCGCGTTCCAGCACCTGGCGGATCAACATCCGCATGACCGGGTCGTCGTCGACGACGAGTCCGACCGGGTCTCGTTTTTCGATTGAAAGAGAAGGGATGGTCATGCCTGGACCTCTTCAAGATGTACTTTCAGCGCGGCCGCCGCGCGGCCGTGTTCCGCCTGCATGCGCGCCGTGCCCTCGCGCGCGGGGCCCAGTTCGCCGGAACGGACCTGAGCTTCGATCTCCCTGCAGACTTCGGACAGCAGTGCAGCGCCCACGTTGGCGCTGCTCGATTTCAGCGTGTGCACGGCCCGATGGGCACGCTCCGCGTCCGCGCGCGCGAGCGCGTCGCTGAATTCGGCGAGCAGCTTCGGCGCGCTTTCCAGGTAAGCGCCGATCACTTGCCTCAGCAGAGTGTTGCCGGGCGCCAGGGCGCGAATGTTGTTCAGCATCGCCTGGTCGATCACTTCGCCGTCCGGCCGGGCCTGGGCGGCGCGGGCGGGCGGCGGCCGCTCTCCCGCGAGCAGAAACCGCGAAAGCATCGCCGCGAGTTGATCGCGCTTGAACGGCTTGCTCAGAGAGTC
>CALJLA010000255.1 GCA_937983055.1 uncultured Pseudomonadota bacterium | reverse complement strand
GCGCCCAACTACCACATCGAGTAGTTGCAGGGCACGCTTCCCAATGCTGAATTCCGTTATCTGCAGCGCCGGGCGGCCGGCGCCAACGCCATGCACCCCGACAAGATCCTGATCCTCGATTTCGGCTCACAGTACACGCAGCTGATTGCGCGGCGGGTTCGGGAACTCGGGGTCTATTCGGAACTGCACCCGTTCGACGTGTCCGCGCAGTTCGTGCGCGACTTCGCGCCGAAAGGGATCATCCTTTCGGGCGGCCCGGCGTCGGCGTATGCGGAAGATAAGCCGCGGGCACCGAAGATCGTGTTCGAACTCGGCGTGCCGGTGCTCGGCATCTGTTACGGGATGCAGACCATGGCGGCACAGCTCGGCGGCGAGGTCGAACACAGCCGGCATCGTGAGTTCGGATATGCCGAGATCCGCGCCCGCGGCCACTCTGGACTGCTGGACGAGATCGAAGACCGGCGCAACGCTGAAGGGCACGGGCTGCTCGACGTCTGGATGAGCCATGGCGACGGCGTCACCCGGTTTCCCGCATCGTTCAAGGTCATGGGCTCCACCGCGGCCACGCCGATAGCCGGCATTGCTGACGAGGCGCGGGGCTTCTACGGCCTGCAGTTCCACCCGGAAGTCACTCATACGCGCCAGGGCAAGGCCATCTTGAGCCGCTTCGTCCACCGGATCTGCGGCCTGGGCAGCGACTGGACGATGCCCGCGTTCGTCGAGGAGGCGGTCGGCCGTATACGCTCGGAGGTGGGGGACGAGGAAGTCATTCTCGGTCTGTCTGGCGGGGTGGATTCTTCGGTTGCGGCGGCTTTGCTCCAGCGCGCCCTCGGCGAGCGCCTGACCTGCGTTTTCGTCGACACCGGCCTGCTGCGGCTGAATGAAGCCGCGCAGGTTATGGAAACCTTCGCCCGCAACCTCGGGGTCCGGGTGATTCACGTTGACGCCTCTCGCCGTTTCATGGCGGCTCTCAAGGGGCAGACCGATCCGGAGGTCAAACGCAAGATCATCGGGCGCGAGTTCGTGACGGTGTTCCAGGAAGAAGCGGGCAAACTGTCGAACGCCCGATGGCTGGCCCAGGGCACGATCTATCCGGATGTGATCGAGTCGGCCGGCGGCAAGACGAAAAAAGCAGCAAACATCAAGTCGCACCACAACGTGGGCGGACTGCCGGAGTCGCTTCACCTCAAACTGCTGGAACCCCTGAGGGAGCTGTTCAAGGACGAAGTCCGCCAGCTCGGAGTCACCCTCGGCCTGCCTCACGAGATGGTGTTCAGGCACCCGTTTCCTGGGCCGGGGCTCGGCGTGCGCATTCTGGGCGAGGTCACGCTGGAATATGCCGACATGCTGCGCGAAGCCGACGCCATTTTTCTCGAGGAGCTGCGGCGTGAAGGCTTGTACGACCGGGTCGCGCAGGCGTTCGCGGTGTTCTTGCCGGTGCGTTCGGTCGGCGTCATGGGTGACGGCCGCACCTACGAGTATGTTGTCGCGCTGCGTGCTGTGGAGACCCTGGATTTCATGACCGCTCACTGCGCGGAACTGCCCCACAGCCTGCTGTCGAGGGTGTCGAACCGCATCATCAACGAGGTGCGCGGCATAAACCGGGTTGTCTACGATGTCTCGAGCAAGCCGCCCGCCACGATCGAATGGGAGTGACCGCAGCCGCCACCGAAGCGGTGGGTCGCACCGGGCAAATGACCGACGAAGCCTTCATGCGCCGCGCCATCGCGCTTGCAGAACAGGCTGCCGAACTGGGTGAGGTCCCGGTCGGAGCGCTGGTCGTGCTTGGCGGTGAAATCGTCGGGGAAGGGTTCAATGCGCCGATCTCCGGTCGTGATCCGACGGCGCACGCCGAGGTGCGGGCGCTGCGGGCGGCGGCGTCAAATCTCGGCAACTACCGGCTGAGCGAGGCGACGCTGTACGTAACACTGGAACCGTGCGCGATGTGCGCCGGGGCGATCATGCACGCGCGCATCGCGCGCCTGGTGTATGGCGCGGCCGATCCGAAGACGGGTGCCTGCGGCAGCGTCACGAACCTGTTCGCCGAGAAGCGCCTCAATCATCACGCCACCGTTACGGCAGGTGTCATGGCGGCAGAGTGCGGTCAGCTGTTGTCGGCGTTCTTCCAGGCGCGGCGGCGATGATCGCCATCCGCATCGATGTCGACCGACAATTGCTCGAACTGGTCGACGGGGAGGGCGCAGTACTGCGCCGTTATCCGGTGTCGACCTCGAAGAACGGCGTGGGTGAACTCCAGGGAAGTTTCTGCACGCCGCGTGGACGCCATCTGATTCGCGCCAAGATCGGCGCAGGTGCGCCGGTGAACACCGTGTTCGTCAAGCGCCGTCCGACGGGCGAAATCTACAGCCCCGAGCTCTCGGCCCGATATCCAGGGCGGGACTGGATACTGACGCGCATCTTGTGGCTGTCCGGTCTTGAACCGGGATTCAACAGGTTGGGGGCCGTGGATACCATGCGGCGCTACGTCTATATCCACGGCAGCCCTGAATCGACACCCATGGGACAGCCTGGCTCAATTGGCTGCGTGCGCATGCGCAACGCAGACATCGTCGAATTGTTCGAACTCGTACCGGTCGGCACCCGTGTCGATATCCATGCGGCCCGCTGAACCGGACCTGCGGTGGCCTCGGCGCGCGTTTCCTGCCTGGCTGTCATGATCTGAAATCCAATCGGAGGCGGCATCAAAAATGAGGTTGAAGAACAAAGTCTGCATCATCACCGGATCGGCACGAGGCATCGGCCTCGCGACGGCCATCAAGTTTGCCCAGGAGGGCGCGAGTGTCGTCGTCTGCGACCTGGTGCAGAGCGACGTGGACGCCGCGGTGAAAACGGTTGGCGAGCACGGAGGGGACGTCGCCGGGTTTGCGGTGGATGTGACTGATCGGGCGGCGATCGACCGGATGGTCGCCAAGGTGGTCGATACCTTCGGGCGGGTCGACACGCTGGTAAACAACGCCGGGATCGTGGCCGACGCGCAGTTCAAGAACATGAGCGATACCCAGTTCGATCGGGTCATCGACATCAATCTCAAGGGCACCTACAACTGCGCCAGGGCCGTGGTGGACGTTATGCTGCGCCAGGGGCAGGGGGTCATCCTGAACGCCTCTTCGATCGTGGGGCTTTATGGGAACTTTGGCCAGACCAATTACGCGGCCAGCAAGTTCGGCGTGATCGGCATGGCCAAGACATGGGCGCGCGAACTGGGCCGCAAGGGGATTCGCGCCAACGCGGTGTGCCCCGGATTCGTCGAGACCGCGATCGTGCAGTCGATCCCGGAAAAGGTCATGAGCGCGCTGGTCGACCGGGTGCCGCTGGGCCGGCTGGCCAAGCCGGAGGAAATCGCCAACGTCTATGCTTTTCTGGCATCCGACGAGGCAAGCTATATCAACGGCGCGGTGATCGAGGTCGGTGGAGGCGCGTCGTTGTAGGCGTTAGTGCCCGTCGCTGAAGTCGAGTATTTTGACCGACAGCCGGCCCACCCAGTCGATCAGCGGCAGCAGGTCGGCCGCCTCTTCACCCTCTGCGATGCGCAGGTGTGTCGCATCGGCCGGAATTTGGCCAAAGGTCGGATCGACGGCGATCCAGCGGCCGTCAACCAGGCTTTCGGTCCAGCTGTGAAACAGGAAGGCATCGTGCGCCGCCGAGTAAACCAGGCCGTTCATCACCCGCGACGGGATGCCGTTGGCGCGGGCGAGGGCCGTGTACAGGTAGGCATGGCCCTGGCATTCCGCCCGGCCCGATTCGAGCACATCCAGAGCCGAGAAACTGTCGGCCGGATGGCTGCGAACGTTGGCGCTTAGCCAGTCGACGATGCGACCGATGATTTCGCGCGGGTCCTCGGCGCCCTGCGCAATGCGTCCGGCCAGCGCTCGGATTTTCGGGTGACCGTGCGGTACGGTGAGGGAAGACAAGAGATGGCGCGCCTCGCCCGGCGCGCCCGGCAGCGGCCGCCCGATATCCACCGTGCAGTGCCAGCCGCCTTCGGCCGGGGTGCACTGCTGGCTACCGGCGCTCGGCGGGGCGGGCACCTCGCCGTCGAGCAGCACTGAGAGGCGGGTAAGTGCCCGGGGGGTCGGGATCGGCCGAGCGACCGCAACCATGCTGAAGTCAAGCATGACGTCCTGCTTGTTCAGGGCCGCGGTGACAAGGTAGCGCTTTGCCGCAGCCTCTTCCTCCAGGGCGGAGATCATCACGCCGTTAAGCGCCAGTTCGAACAGCGGGCGGCCCGATGGGTCGATCCAGCTGGTTGTTTTCTGCCCGTGGAAGCGGGTTTCTATTCGGTAAGCCTGCCCTGTGAACAGTTCGCTGCGCTCAAAGGCCTCCACCCGCTGCACTACCTCGGAAACCGTCAGTGTTTCGCCGTTAAAGGCCTGGTAACGATACTCCCGCCCGACCTCGAGACCATGCAGGACCGGATACATGAGCAGCGCGCTGGTGGGCACGACGGCGCCGTTCAGCGCTATCGAGCGCTCGGTGCGGTGTCCATTGTTGTCGACCGTCAGGTCGATGCGTTCCGGCGAAGCGGTGCCTTTCAGGACCAGGTCGTTGCCGTCAAGGTGATGCGCGGCGTCCAGCCGTACCAGGTGCAGGTTTTCGTCGACCACATCGACGGCGCGCAGGCGCACGGTTTTGCCGAACCCGAGAAAGTGAAACTGCAGCGACGCCTCGGACTCAATGCGATAGAGTCCGGGGACGCCGTCGGCAACGGTAACGGCGAGATGGCTGAATCCCACCTTGGCCCCGTTGAACACGATGCCGGTCCACAGATCGTGGTAAGGCCACTGTGACAGCGCATGCACGCTCGGTTCGTGGGGCGCCGCGACCGGCGTGAAGTATCGACCGGCGCAGCCCTGCAGCAGCCCTGCCAGCAGCAGGACCGACAGCCAGATCGCGCGGTAGCCCCGGTCGCACATGCGATCAATATAATCCGCCGATGCGTCGTATCGGAAACGTCACGGTGCGTCAGGCCGACTGGGCGACGGATGCATCGGCCCTGCGCAGGGTGCGCGAGCAGGTGTTCGTGCGCGAGCAGCGGGTGCCGGCCGAGCTGGAATGGGATGGTCTGGACCCGCAGTGTGATCACGTGGTGGCGGAAATGGGCGGCGAAGCCATCGGAACCGGACGCTTGCTGCCGGACGGTCACATCGGACGCATGGCCGTCATCAAAGCCGCGCGTGGCCAGGGTATCGGTTCGGCGCTGCTGAGCTGCCTCATCGATCTGGCGATGGTGCGAGGTTTTCGCAGTATCGAGCTCAACGCTCAGACTCACGCCTTGCCGTTTTATCGGCGATTTGGCTTTGTCCCGGAAGGCGACGAATTTATCGAGGCGGGCATACCGCATCGGCGCATGCGGCGCGACCTGGGCTAATCAGTGGCCTGCGCCCCCGCGCCAATCAAGAATTGCCGCCGGCCTTGCGCAACCCCGCACGGCCCGAAACTGCGTTCCTCGAAACGGCCGTTGCCCTCGCTGTCGACCAGCAACACCGTCGAGGCCCGGGTCCCGTAGCCGTCGGCCACGATGAAGGGTGCCGAAAGGGTGCGCTCCCACTCGAGGCCGACGCCGGTATCGGGGAGCTCCGCGTCGGCTGCCCGGGTGCGATCGAGCAGCAGTTCGAACAAACCGGCCGTCAGTGCATCTTCCGGTGCCTTCGAGAGCGCTTCCAGTCGTGCGATTCCCCTTCGGACCTTCGGCCACGGGGTGTCCAGCTGGCCGTTGCTCAGGCCATGTATTCCCGCGGCCACCGGGGTAGGCTCCGCCCGGTGGCTGGACACGTAAAGCAGGGACTGCGCGTCGCCGACCAGCAGGTTGAAGCCCGGAAATGCCGCGGCCTCCCGTTGAACGGTACCGGCATATGCGCATGCCGGCTGGTCGCGAACGAAATAGTCCCTGACCAGGAAACCGCGAGACCGGTCGCCAAGCGGGCGCGAAGGCCGCGCGCGAATGTTGGTTACGGCTGCCCAGCGACCCAGACGGTCGATCGCAAGCCAGCTACCGCCCTTGTCCAGGTCGCGACCGCCAAGCACCCCTGGAAGATCAGTCCACTGGGCTGCCGCCGCTGCCGGACGCCGGAAGTACTCGTCCCGATTCGCGGCAAAAATGAGGCGGTATCGGGGATGCGCATGCCAGGCAAACAGGATCAGGCACATTCGAACACCTCTACATGGCGTCGGTCACCCGGCTCGAGCGCAGCCGCCAGCCCGGCTCCATCTGCCAGGGCCTCGAGGGCGGCGACAAAATCGGCCGGGCTGCACTCGATACCGTCATAGATCTCCATCCAGAGGGTTGGCTGCCCGACCTTGCGAGCGAGCCTTGCCGACACGCCGAACCGCTCAGTCAGCTCGTGCATGGTTCGCCACACCAGGCCTTCGGCCTGTGCCGCCTGGCCGGGGGCGATGCGGTAGTAGACGTAGCAGCTGAAACTCAATTGGCGCCGGCGGCCGCAGGCGCGGGCGGCGCCTCCAGGGTCAGGTCTCCCTTGACCTCGCCACCGATGCGCAACCGGTTGCCCGCCTGTTCGCGCAGGAGCACGGCAAGCAGTTCGAATCCGCCATCCGGCGAAGGGGCAACAGCCGCGATCTGGCCCACGGCATCGCCACCGGTCGCGGCGAACACTGGGTCGCCGGGAGCGGCCCGTGCTGCAGACCGCGCCCGATATAGCCGCCGCTTCAGGTCGCCCAGATAACGGGCTCGGGCGACGATCTCCTGCCCCGGATAGCAGCCCTTGGTGAAGCTCACGGCACCGACCTGCTCCAGTCCCAGCATTTGGGGCAGAAACGCCTCCTGGGTGGCCGGAACGATCTCGGCCAGCCCAGCACGAACCGCCGCCAAATCCCAGGCGCCCCGGCCGGCCGGCACGGCATCATCTGCCAGACGCCGCCACCGGGCCGGAGCCTGCTCCGGACGGCACAGCCACAGCACGCGGCTGCCCGGTAGCGAGACGGAAAGGTCTTCCCCGGACCGCACTACCTGAAATTCCGGCCGGATTCCATGCCCCGGAATGCCATTCGCCTCGATCGCCTGCGACGCGATCGTGCCGATCATCGCCAAGCGGTCGCTGGCATCTTCGATATTGACTTGCGCGCGAAGTACGAATCGCCTCAGCCGGCTTGCCAGTGACGGTGCCATGGCTCTGGGGACAACCAGCAGATAGGCTTGGTCGGCCAACAGCAACAGGGGTATTGCGATCAAGCGGCCTTTCGGCGAGCAATATCCGCTGAATCCCGCCCGCTCCGGGCCGATTTCCTCGAGGTCGCTGGTCAACTGGGCCTGAAGAAACGGCTTGGCATCGCGACCGCTCGCGCTGACCACGCCGAGGTGCGTGAGCGGCACAACGGCGCCGCGATCGGCTGCCGCCTGCAACTCATGGTCCGGCGCACCAAAATGCGCCACCGCGCCGTCGGCAGACAGCTGCGCGCCCTCGGCCTCAAGAAATGCACGCCAGTCGGTATAAGTGGCCATAATGTGACTCGATAGCCGAGCGGATTATAAGTTCAATGCGCCCACGTGCCGTGACGCATGTCGAGATCAGGCCGTCCGGATGTTTTGCATTGATCCTGAGCCTGCCTTATCTGGCTGCCGTACTGGCGGTGGCGTCAGTGGGCGCGCCGGCCTGGTTCACAGTGCCGGCCTGCGCGGCGGCGGCAGCATGCGCCTGGCGGCCGTTGCGAACCCTCGCGTTGCGCAACTCGGGCGACGCCTGCGATGCGCTGCGCCTGGCGGACGACGGTCGCTGCCGCTGCAGGCTGCGCCGAGGCATCGAGGTGGCAGGCAGTCTGCAGCAGGGATGGCTGGCAAGCCCCTGGCTGGTGGTGCTCACGATCGCGCTGGACGAAGGCGGCTCGCTCGATGTCGTTCTCACTCCATTGCAGGTCGAAGCCGATGCGCTTCGGGGCCTTCGCGTGATGCTTGCACTGCATGGTTGAGGCGGGCGCTAGCCCGGCGCCGGGACCAGGACCGTATTGCGCGCCGGGTCGCTTTGGGCCGGATAGTCGCGGCTGAAATGAAGACCCCGACTTTCGGTTCGCTGCTGGGCGCTTCTCACTATCAGGTCGGCCGTGAGCACCAGATTGCGCAGTTCGAGCAGGTCACCGGTGACCCGGAAATTCGAGTAGTACTCGTGGATCTCCTCCGAGAGCATGCGTATTCGATGCATGGCACGCTCAAGCCGCTTGCTGGTGCGCACGATGCCGACGTAGTCCCACATGAATCGTCGCAGTTCATCCCAGTTGTGCGAGATCACGATCTCCTCGTCGGCGTCCGTGACCCGGCTCTCATCCCAATCGGGCAGGGCCGCTACCGGTTTGCGCGGCTGGGACAGGATGTGTCGCGCAGCGTTGCGCCCGAAAACCAGACACTCAAGAAGAGAGTTGCTGGCGAGGCGATTGGCGCCGTGCAGGCCGGTGTGCGCGGTTTCGCCCACTGCATAGAGGCCTGAGAGGTCGGTGCAGCCGGCCAGATCCGTCTGGATGCCGCCGCAGACATAGTGCGCCGCCGGCACGACCGGGATGGGCTCGCGTGCAATGTCGATGCCAAGCTCCAGGCAGCGGGCGTGGATGGTTGGAAAATGCTGGGTAAGGAAATCGGCGGACTTGTGTGATATGTCGAGGTAGACGCAATCCAGGCCACGCTTTTTCATTTCGAAGTCGATCGCCCGCGCCACGATGTCGCGTGGCGCCAGTTCCGCCCGGGGATCGTGCGCGGTCATGAACCGGGTTCCGTCCGGCAACCGGAGCACGCCGCCCTCGCCGCGTACCGCTTCGCTGATGAGGAACGACTTCGCGTGCGGATGGTACAGGCAGGTCGGATGGAACTGTATGAACTCCATGTTCGCCACCCGGCAGCCGGCGCGCCACCCGATGGCAACCCCGTCGCCGGTAGCGGTGTCCGGATTGGTGGTGTACAGGTAGACCTTGCCGGCGCCACCGGTCGCGAGCACCACCTGCTCGGCAGCGATGGTCACCACCCGCGCGTGGAGGTCGTCCAGCGCGTACAGGCCGTGGCAGCTGGCGCCGCCCATCCCGAGCTTGGCGCCGGTGATCAGGTCGATGGCTACATGCTGCTCGAGCACCGTGATGTTCGGGTGCGCCTTGACCTTGCCCTCGAGCGTTGTTTGCACTGCATGGCCGGTGGCGTCGGCAGCATGGATCACTCGGCGGTGGCTGTGTCCGCCTTCACGGGTGAGGTGGTAGCCCACCTCCGAGGCGGTGTCCCGGGTAAAAGGAACGCCCTGCGCAATCAGCCATTCGACGCACTCGCGTCCGCGCTCGACCACCTGGCGTGTCACTGCGGGATCGCACAGGCCTGCGCCGGCAATTTCGGTGTCCCGGATATGGGCTTCGGGCGAATCGTCCTTGGCCAGCACGGCGGCGATGCCTCCCTGGGCCCAGTTGCTCGCGCCGTCTAGCACGGCCCGCTTGGTGATGATGCCGACCTTGCGGTGCTCCGCGAGATGAAGGGCCACAGTCAAGCCGGCCAGGCCGCTGCCGATAACCGCTGTGTCGAATCGATGCATTGGGGGAACTTTCAACTCTGGCCGCGGATTCTACCGGTAGCGCGAAGGCACGGGCGCAGCCCTCCCGGGGGCACGGTGCCGGCAGAACTAATATAGGGGGGCACTGTCTGTCACCGCAGCGTGCTGGGATCGAGCGCGTTTCCTGAGGCGGTATCGGCAGTTATACTTAGCCGCCCTCAAGCGGCAAGTGACGATAAACATAACTCCGACAACTCAGGAAATGTGGCTAGATGGGCGACCGTGAAGTTGACCAGCAGCTGGTCGACCGCGCGCAGCGCGGAGACAAGCAGGCCTTCGAGCTGCTGGTCGCCAAGTATCAGCGCAAGCTGGGTCGCCTGCTCTCGAGGTTCATCCGCGATCCGGCCGAGGTCGAGGACGTGGCTCAGGAAGCCTTCATCAAGGCCTACCGGGCCCTCCCATCCTTCCGGGGGGACAGTGCCTTTTACACCTGGCTTTACCGGATCGGGATCAATACGGCCAAGAACTACCTGGTCGCGATGGGGCGACGGGCCCCCACCACCACCGAGTTCGACAGCGAAGAGGCCGAGAACTTCGACGACGGGGATCAGCTCCGGGACGTGAATACACCGGAGGCGGAATTGATGAGCAAACAAATCGCCGCCACGGTGAACCAGACGATGGAAGAGTTGCCTGAGGAATTGAGGACTGCGATCACGCTGCGCGAGATCGAGGGCATGAGCTACGAGGATATTGCCGCGGTGATGAACTGCCCGATCGGGACGGTCCGGTCCCGGATCTTCAGGGCCCGTGAAACCATTGCAGCGAGGCTCAGGCCATTATTGGGGACTTCGAGGGACAAGAGGTGGTGAGGTGAGCATGGAACGTTTTTCAGCACTGATGGATGGCGAGCTGGAAGCTCAGGAAGCAGACGCCGAATTGAACCGCCTCAAGGGCGACCCGGAAGGTCTGGAGGCTTGGGAGACGTTCCATCTGATCGGGGATGCGCTGCGCGGCCAGGGGGGGCTGGCGGCAGATGTGTTGCCCAGGGTCGCCGCCCGACTGGCCGGAGAGCCGACCGTGTTGGCTCCCCGCCGCCGCAAGCCGCTGGCCAGCCCCCGTCGACTGGCCCTGTCGCTCGCGGCCACCGTGTGCGGCATTGCAGTGGTGGCATGGCTGGCCCTTAACCAAGGGGGGTATGTCGACGAGCCGCGGGGCGAGAGCCTGCTGGCGGATGCAGGACAGCAGGCGCAGGTGAATGCGCCCGTGCAGGTGGCTGGGGCGCCGGTCGGGAATAACGCGGCGGTCAACGACTACCTGATCGCTCACCAGGAGTTCTCTCCCAGCACGGCAATGCAAGGCATGGTGTCCTACGTGCGCACGGTGTCTGCGCGCGACATGGCCCGCTGAGGTGGCGATGCGCCGGCTGCTGTCAGCCCTGGCCGCGACGCTGTGCGTCGTGGCCGTCCCGGCCAGCGGCGGTCCGCTGGATGATCTGGCGGCGCTGGAGCTTCTGGAACGGGTCGCCCGCGCTGCCCGGGAACTGAACTACGTCGGCACCTTCGTTTACCAGCACGGCGATCATGTCGAGGCTTCGCGCATCGTGCACTACGTAGACGGGAGCGGCGAGTACGAAAAACTCGAGACCCTCGACGGTCCGCCCCGCGAGATCATCCGCAACAACGACGAAGTCCGCTGCTATTACCCGGAGGCGAAGGTTGTCCGCGCCGAGAAGCGGGTCGCAAGGCGCACCTTCCCGGCCATCCTGCCGGAACAGCTGTCGGCTCTGACCGAGTATTACGAAATACGGCGTGGCGAGGTCGAGCGCATAGCCGGCCACGATGCGCAGGCGCTCGTGCTCGAACCCAAGGATGGGCTGCGGTACGGCCACAAGCTCTGGGCCGACGTCGAAACCGGCCTGCTGCTCAAGGCGAGAATGCTCAACGAGAAGAGCCATGCGGTGGAGCAGTTCACGTTTACCCAACTCAGCATCGGGACCGGCGTGACGAGAGACATGGTGAGGCCGTCGTTTAATGTGCGCTTTCCGGAATGGCGCCTCGACCGCTTTGCGAATAATTCTCCGAGCAATGTGGATTCGGGTTGGGTCGTCACCCAGCATCCGGACGGCTTTCGAAAGATCATGGAAATGCGGCGCACCAAGCAGGGCAGCGACACGCCGATTGTCCATCTGGTCTACTCCGACGGCATGGCGGCGGTTTCGGTATTCATCGAGCCGGCGGCGGGGCGATCCGGCCTCAAGGAAGGTTTGTCCCGGCAGGGCGCGATCAACATTTTCACGCGTATGCTGGACAATCAAATCGTTACCGTGCTTGGGGAAGCCCCCCCGGTGACTGTCGTCCAGATGGCAAACTCGGTATCGTTTCGCGGGCGATAGACCACAACCTTCGAAGATCAATCAGCGGGAATGGCGGGATATTTGATGGCAACAAGGCTGCTGCTGGTAGTGCTCGTGATGCTGATTCCTACATGGGCTCACGCGCAGATCAGGGGCCTGCCGGACTTCACGGCTCTCGTCGACAAGTACGGCGCAGCAGTGGTCAACGTCAGTACCAGTCAGACGGTGACCGGTGGGCCACGCTCGCCGGTGCCCGAAGACGATCCGTTCTACGATTTTTTCCGGCGCTTCGGTCCGCCCCAGGGGCCGCGGGAATACGAGTCGCAGTCGCTTGGCTCGGGCTTCATCATTTCAAGCGACGGATACATCCTGACCAATGCGCATGTCGTGGACTCGGCCAGCGATGTCACGGTCAAGCTCAACGACAAGCGCGAGTTCAAAGCCAAGGTGATCGGGTCCGACCGGCGCACCGACGTGGCCATCGTGAAGATCGACGCCGTCGGCCTGCCCTCCGTCCGGCTGGGGGATCCTGCGAAGTTGCGGGTGGGGGAGTGGGTTCTTGCGATCGGGTCTCCCTTCGGGTTTGACAACACGGTAACGGCGGGCATCGTCAGCGCGAAGGGCCGCTCCCTGCCGCAGGAGAATTACGTGCCTTTCATTCAGACTGACGTGGCGATCAATCCGGGTAATTCCGGGGGGCCGTTGTTCAACATGGATGGCGAGGTGGTCGGAATCAATTCGCAGATCTATAGCCGGACGGGCGGCTTCATGGGCCTTTCGTTTGCCATTCCAATCGACGTTGCGATGGACATCGCGAACCAGCTGCGCACTACCGGGCGTGTGAGCCGGGGACGCATCGGGGTCGTGATCCAGGAGGTTACCAAGGAACTGGCTGACTCGTTCGGGCTGCCGAAACCGCAGGGCGCGCTGGTCAACTCCGTCGAGAAGGGCGGCCCGGCGGACAAGGCCGGCATCGAAACCTCGGATGTGATCCTCAGGTTCGACGGAAAGACGGTGGAGAGTTCCAGCGACCTCCCACGGCTGGTGGCCTACACCAAGCCCGGCGCGCGGGTGAAAGTGGAGGTCTGGAGAAAAGGCGACACGAGGGAGCTCAGCGTGGTGGTCGGAGAGTTGAGCGACGATCGGGCCGCAGCAGCGCCGCGCGTCCCGCCCGACAGCGGAGCGAAGCCAAGCAATGCGATCGCGCGTCTGGGCCTGACGGTATCCGAGCTGTCGGGCGCCCAGCGCAGCGAGCTCGGGGTGTCCGGGGGGCTCATGGTCGACGCGGTCGAGGGACCGGCGGCCAAGGCGGGTATCCGGCGCGGAGACGTGATCCTTGCCCTCAACAACCACGACATCAAGTCCGTCGCGCAGCTCAAGGAGCTTATGACCCAGTACGAGCGGGCGCGCAGCGTGGCGCTGCTCGTCAAGCGGGGCGACGGCGCAATTTACGTTCCGGTCAGGCTGGACGGCAACTGAACGGCGCCGTCAGGGCAGGGGCCGGCTCCGCAGGCGGCGTCGAATCCGCTAGAATTCGCGGCTTTGAGCACGCGCAAGGGCACTCCGGGTGCCCTTTTTTCTGATGCAGCACATCCGCAACTTCTCGATCATCGCTCACATCGACCACGGCAAGTCGACGCTTGCGGACCGTTTCATCCAGCTGTGCGGCGGCCTGCAAGACCGAGAGATGGAAGAACAGGTGCTGGATTCGATGGACCTCGAGCGCGAGCGCGGCATCACGATCAAGGCGCAAACGGCAGCCCTGACTTATACCGCGCGCGACGGGCAGGTGTACCGCCTGAATCTGATCGACACGCCGGGGCACGTGGATTTTTCCTACGAGGTATCGCGCTCGCTGGCTGCGTGCGAGGGTGCCCTGCTGGTCGTGGATGCATCTCAGGGCGTCGAGGCGCAAACGGTGGCTAACTGCTACACGGCGATCGAGCAGGGTGTAGAGGTGGTGCCGGTCCTGAACAAGATAGACCTGCCTGCCGCGGACCCCGACCGCGTAATCGCCGAGATCGAGGACATCATCGGCATCGCCGCGGGCGATGCAGTGCGGGCGAGCGCCAAGACGGGCGAGGGTGTGCGCGACATCCTGGAAACGCTTATTCACCGGATACCGCCGCCCAGAGGCGACGCCTCGGCCCCGCTGAAGGCGCTCATCATCGACTCCTGGTTTGATAACTATGTCGGAGTGGTGATGCTGGTGCGGGTGGTCGACGGGCAGATCAAGCCAAAGGACAGGATCCTTCTGATGTCGACCCGCGCCAACCACCAGTGCGAGCAGGTTGGCGTGTTCACGCCACGCTCGGTCGGCCGCGACAGCTTGTCTGCCGGCGAGGTGGGTTTTCTCACCGCAGGCATCAAGGAGCTCAAGGATGCGCGGGTCGGGGACACCATAACGCTGACAGACCGTCCTGCCGACAAGCCGCTGCCTGGTTTCAAGGAGGTCAAACCGCAGGTCTTTGCGGGACTTTACCCGGTCGAGGCGAACGAATACGACGCCTTGAGAGACGCGCTGGAGAAACTTCAGCTAAACGATTCGTCCCTGCGCTACGAGCCGGAGGTGTCGCAAGCCCTTGGATTCGGCTTCCGATGCGGCTTTCTCGGGCTGCTTCACATGGACATTGTCCAGGAACGGCTCGAACGCGAATACGGAATGAACCTCATCACCACCGCCCCGACGGTGGTGTACCAGATCCTCATGCGCAGTGGCGAGGTGATCGAGGTCGAGAATCCGTCAAGGCTGCCGGAACTTGCCAAGATCGAGGAAATCCGCGAGCCGATCATTACGGCGACAATCCTCATGCCCCAGGACTACGTGGGCCCCGTGATGACTCTCTGCAACAACAAGCGCGGAATCCAGCGCAACATGCAGTACATGGGACGCCAGGTGCTGCTCACCTACGAGCTTCCCCTCAACGAAGTCGTCATGGATTTTTTCGATCGGTTGAAGTCCGTGTCGCGCGGATTTGCTTCGCTTGATTACGAGTTCAAGGAATTCCGGGGCGCAGACCTGGTGCGCCTGGACATACTGATCAATTCAGAGCGCGTGGACGCGCTATCCCTTATCGTGCACAGGGCGAACGCGCAATCGAGGGGTCGGGAGCTCGCGAGCAAGATGCGCGAGCTGATCCCGCGGCAGATGTTCGACGTGGCGGTGCAGGCCGCCATCGGCTCGCAGATTGTCGCCCGGGAGAACGTGAAAGCGCTGCGAAAGAACGTTCTGGCCAAATGCTATGGCGGCGACATTACACGCAAGAAGAAACTCCTCGAAAAGCAGAAAGCCGGGAAGCGCAGGATGAAGCAGGTCGGATCGGTGGAAATTCCGCAAGAGGCGTTTCTGGCGATACTGCAGGTGGACGGTAAGTGAGTGCGCCGCCGCCTGTGAGAGAGGATCCGAGGACATGAACTTTGCCCTATTGATGCTGGTGCTTCTGCTCGTCACCGGCAGCGTGTGGCTGCTCGACAGACTGTGGCTGGCCCGCGGAAGGCCCGGTGAACGTGCCGAGCCATGGTGGGTCGAGTATTCCAAGAGCTTCTTTCCGGTCATCCTGATCGTGTTCCTGCTGCGGTCTTTCCTGGTCGAGCCGTTCAAGATTCCATCTGGATCGATGATCCCCACGCTACTGGTCGGCGATTTCATTCTTGTGAGCAAGTTCACTTATGGAATCCGTTTGCCGGTGACCAACACCAAGGTCATCGGTCTCGGCGAACCGGAACGCGGCGACGTCATGGTATTTCGCTACCCGGAGAACCCTTCGCTTGACTATATCAAGCGCGTAGTCGGGCTTCCCGGCGACAGACTCGAGTACAGTAACAAGCGGCTTACGGTTAACGGCGAACTGGTTCCGGTCGAGATGGCCGAGGACTTCCAGTACGTCGAGTCCGGTCTTTCACTGGTCGATGCGATTCGTCTGTGGGAGAAGCTCGACGAGCGGCGTCACGCGGTGCTGATCAACCCGGATGCGCCGCCGATACAGCTTGCCGGGGTGAGGCAGTTCCCGATGAGGGAGCGTTGTGTCTACAATAGCTCAGGATTTATGTGCGAGGTTCCGCCGGGCCATTACTTCATGATGGGCGACAACAGGGATTCCAGCTCCGACAGCCGCTACTGGGGGTTCGTGCCTGAAGGAAACATCGTGGGCAAGGCGTTCTTGATCTGGTGGAATTTTGGCGAGCTGTCGCGCATCGGCACGCGAATACATTGATTACGGGGGCGGGAATGAACCGGCAACGCGGAGTAACTTTCATCGGCATGATTTTCATCGCTGCGGTGATCATCTTCGCGGCGATCATCGGTCTGCGGCTTATTCCGCCTTATATCGAATACGCCTCGATCAAGAGCCACATCCGAGAGATCGCGCGCGGGCCCGATACGCGCGGCGCATCTCCGCTGGAGATTCAGCAGGCATTCAACAGGCGCGCACAGGTCGATGACATCAGGTCGATCAGCGGGCAGGACCTCGATGTGGTCAAGGACGGCGAAGGCGTTTCGATCAGCGCCACGTACTCCGTCCGTGTGCCGGTGATGGGCAACGTGAACGCCTGTATTGACTTCAGCGTGTCGAGCGACTGAAGTCCCCAAGTCGAATTCGATGGAGCCTTCCGCGCTCGCGCAGAAGCTCGGCTACGTCTTCAGGGATTCGCGCCTTCTCAGACAGGCGCTGACCCATCGCTCATACGGGACGCCAAATAACGAGCGGCTCGAGTTTCTTGGCGACGCGGTATTGAACTGCGTCGTCGCCATCCGTCTATTCGAGCGTTTCACCCGTCTGACCGAGGGAGAGTTGTCCCGCCTGAGGGCGGGCCTGGTGAACCAGCAGTCGCTATTCGAGCTTGCGAGCGACCTGGAGATCGGCCGGCATCTTCTGCTGGGGGAGGGGGAGCTGAAAAGCGGCGGCGCGACACGACCGTCGATACTGGCCGACACGATCGAGGCGCTGTTGGGCGCCGTAATGCTCGACGGCGGGTTCGCTTCTGCCGAGGCGGTGATCGACCGGCTATTCGAGCCGCTGATTGCGGCCACGGA